>JAKAQP010000052.1 GCA_021822485.1 bacterium | reverse complement strand
CATCGGCTTCATGCTTTCTAATTTCGATATTGTTTTCTATCATTTTCCCGATGTCGTCGATGTCGAATAAATAAACGTTGGGTATTTTATTTATTTCCGGATCTATGTTTCTCGGCATAGAAATATCGATTAAAAATAAAGGTTTCTGTTTGCGCATTTTTATAACCGGTAAGATATCTTCATACTTTAATATATAATCTTCCGAACCCGTAGAACACAAAACGATATCGGAATTCGGCAAGTTTTTGTAATATTCCGAAAAATCTATTACGTTTAAATATCTTTTTTCCTTATCTTCAAAAGATTCTTCGACGAACCTGAGCGCTTTCTCGGCGGTTCTGTTTGCTATATTGATATTTTTTACGCCGTATTTTATAAAATGTTTTACTGTAAGTTTGCCCATTTCGCCTGCACCGAGAAGAAGCACTTTTTTATCTTCCAAACCGTTAAAAATTTTGCGGGACAGTTCTACGGCGGCATAGCTGACCGACACTGGAGAAGCCGCTATTTTAGTTTCCGTTCTGACCGTTTTTGCGCAGTTAAAAGCTTTATGGAACAGTTTATTTAAAAACTGGCCGCTGGTATTAAACTTGCAAGCCTCATTATAAGCTCCTTTTAACTGACCGAGTATCTGCGGCTCGCCTATTATCATGGAATCTAAACTTGACGCTACCGTAAAAAGATGTCTTACGGCATCTTCGTTGAGATGCATATATAAAATTTTTTCCTTTTCCAAATCGTCGAAAAAATATTTTGCGATGTAATTTTTAATCGCATGTCCGCCTTTTCCCTGAGTCCAGTAAGAAAGATTCATTATAAATTCGGACCTGTTGCATGTCGTAAGAACGGCTGTTTCTTTTATAAGCTGTCTGCCTGCTTCATCTTTGAGTTCAAGCAGTTTTTCGATAAACTCCCGCCTCAGTTCCGCCGTGAGAAGTTTTTTTGAAACCGTCTCCCTTTCGTTTATATTTGAGGTCTTATGATTTAACCCAATAATTAAAATATCCATGAAATTTATTATACTATAATATGTCTTAAATTTATTAATTATTCAAATCCATGAAAAGCCGGAAAAAAATAAAAAGAGAAACTTAAGCTGGCTAATATAAGCAGAAAACCTATAATGCCGAATACGGCAGCCCTCTTTCCCCTTAAACCTTTGGCCATCCTTTCATGCAGTAAAACCGCATAAATAAACCACGTTATCAAAGACATAATTTCGATAGGCTTGACGACTATAAACGTTTTAAACAATGAACCGGACAGATAAATTCCCAAAACTATTCCTATAGTTATAAACGGAAAGCCTACTTTTAAACAAATATAGTTTATATTATCCAGCAGTTCCAAATTGTAGCCGCTTCTTGAAGGCATATCTAATATTTTCAAATTCTTTTTACTTTTTATTTTTCTTTCCTGAAAAATATATATTAAAGAAACTATAAAAGCAAGGGCAAAAAGGGAATCTCCTACTAATATCAATAATATATGGGTAAGAAGAATAATTCTGTCCGTATTTTCCATAACGGGTCTTACATGTATATGCGGAACAAAAAAAGCTATGATCAAATTTACGGCTACTAAAGGGGTAATATATAGCAAAATGTATTCAACTTTATAAAAAAAGCCGAATATTACCACTACTAACATCAAAATCCATGCATTGAAAAAAACAAATCTGTCAATATGAACAGGCACCGCAAACCCTTTAATTCCCAAAAATGTTAAAAAAATTATGCTCTGGCATATAAATCCGGCATAAATTAAATAGATAAAAAGTTTATAATATTTTTTGTCTTTAAACGCAAAAACGAAATAAGAAAAAATATATATAATTAAAGGAATTAAATACAGATCTTTAAGCATTATGTTTATGCCCTCTTAATAAAATTGCTTATAAAAAGGCTTGCTTCCGAAAATCGTTTATCCTTTATAAGCTCGAAAAGATCCGAATTGATTAATCCTTCGAAAAGTTCTTGATTTTTACTCTGCGGATATTTTTTTAATTTAATCTCTTTTCTTATAAAACCGAGAATTTTAACGTAGGTGTCGTATTCTTCCCCGTAAACTTTTTCTAAATCTTCCCTGATTTTTCTGGCAAGCCTCGGACTGTGTCCGCTCGTAAAAATCGCTATATCGAATTCGCCCCTCGAAACAAGCGCCGGAAGCGTAAAAGTGCAAAAATCCGGCTTGTCGGCGACATTTATTAAAATATTTTTTTTAACGCATTTTTCGTAAAGTTTTTTTTCCATCTTGGAATTTTCTTCTCCAGCCGATACCGCACAGAATACGGCAAACGCTCCTTTCTCATCGCCTGCTTCATATATTCTTTCTATAATTTTTAAAGCGTTTTTATCGGCAAGTTTTTTAATTTCTTCCGATACTTCAGGGGCTATAACCGTTATATCGGCTCCGCGCTCATGAAGCCTTTCGACTTTTCTGGAAGCAACCGAACCGCCTCCGACGACTAGGACTTTTTTTCCAGCAATATTAAGGTTTACCGGATAATATTTCATTAATTTTCACCGAAAACGATAGCCGAAAAAATAAGAATTTCGGCGTCTTGCTTATAAGCGTCGGGGGTAAGGCCGGCTTTCATCGAAACCGCCTCCAAAAACTGCCGCCTGTCCATATCGTTTTCGGTAGCGACTTGGGGAAGCAGGACTCCGTGACGCCCGTTTTTTATAATATATAGACCGTGTTTACCTATTTCTATTTTTTCAAGGTCGTCTATTTTTTGCAGGGGCGTCAAAACAGATATTTCTATTTTGACGTTTTTAAGTTCGGCAACGTCGAGCGGCATAAATCTGGGGTCGCTGAAAGCCGCTTCTTTTGCCATGTTATAAACATTTTGATAAACGGGAATATTAAAATTAAAATTGCCTATGCATCCTCTTAATTGCTCGCCTTTTATTTTAAGGGTAACAAATACGCCTGCGTCCGCTTTAAGATTATCCGTCAACGAAGAAATTAAGTCTTTCGAGTTAATATATAAATCTTTGCTGCGGTTAAAACTGTCCTCTATTGATTTTCTGGCTATTTTTAACAAAACGGTTTTCTCGTTTTCCGTTAAATCGTAATTTTTCATGTTTATCGCCTCTAACAATTTTTAATTTTATAAGACCATTCTATATCTACGCACTGTTTCAGCATAGCCCAGACGCTGCAATATTTATCTTTAGAAAGTTCTATAGACCTTTGAACCGCCTGTTCGTCTATATTTTCTCCGGTAAATTCATAAACTATAGATATTTTTGTAAAAACTCTCGGATGAGTATCTGCCCTCTCACCCGTAACATTAACCTTAAAATCTGCTACGACTTGCTTTTTTTTCTTTAAAATTGATATTATGTCCATAGAACTGCATCCGGCAAGACTTACCATAATCAAATCGGTCGGCCTAATTCCGGCTTCGTCGCCCCCGGTATCTTTAGACGTATCCAATAATATAGAATAGCTTTCATTATGTTCGGAAACGGCCTTAAACTGCAAATTTTTTAAATATTCTAATTTTATCCCCATGATGCCTCCTTAAATTTATGACGGGTACAGAATTAAATTCCGTACCCATGTTTTTTAGCACCGCAATTTGTTAAATAAACTCGTCTTTTATGTCTCTTTCCAAAAGTTTTATTATGGCGTCGGAAGGCTTCAGCCCTTCGTAAAGAATGGAGTAAACCACTTCGGTAATGGGCATATAAATGTTTTTTTCTTTAGCTATATTATGCACCGATTTTGTCGTCGCAACTCCTTCCGCAACCATCTTCATTCCTTTTAAAATAGAATCTATATTTTCCCCTCTGCCTATCCTTAGCCCTACCGTTCTGTTTCTGCTTAAGTCGGAAGCGGCGGTCAGCATTAAATCGCCTATGCCGGAAAGCCCCGTAAAAGTTTGACTATCCGCTCCCATAACCTCGCCAAATCTCGTCATTTCGACGATACCGCGGGTAAGAAGAGCCGCCCTGGCATTGTTGCCGAGTCCAAGACCGTCGGAAATTCCTGCGGCAATAGCAATTACGTTTTTAAGCGAGCCTCCAAGCTCTACCCCTTTAACGTCGTTTAAGGTATATACTCTAAAGTTTACCGCATTTTTAAAAAAATTTTTTATTTCGTTTAAAATTTCATTGTTTTGAGATGCAATGCATACTGCGGTGGGCAGGTACCTCGAAACTTCCGCCGCAAAACTCGGACCGCTTAAAACTGCATATCTTGCAAACATTTTTTCGCCGAACACGCTTTTAAAAACCTCGCTCGGCAAATTCATGGACTCGTCTCCCAGCCCTTTAGCCGTATTTAAAAATATATAAGAGCCAAAATCGAATCTATCTTCGTTTTCTTTTATATCTAAAAGAGTATTCTTAAGGGCTTTAGACGGAACCGTTAAAAATATAATTTTACAATTTTTTAATATGGTTTCATAATCGCCGGTAACGGTTATATTTTCGTCCAGCCTGACATCCTTTAGATAGTATTCGTTATATCTTTTTATTTTTAATTCTTCGGCAAACTCTTTATTCCTGCATTTTAAATAAACTTCATCCGCAAATTTTGAAAAATTAACGGCTAAAGCCGTTCCAAAACTCCCCGAACCGATAATGCCCACGGTTTTATTCATAATCTTCCGTCATCAAATCGTTTGACGATATTACGGCGCTGACGACTCTTTCGGTTTCGTCCAAATTGACTAATTTAACGCCCATCGTGTTTCTTCCTATGCTTCTCAAATTAGACTCGTTAATCCTGATAATTTTACCGTTGGAAGTTATTAATATTATATCGTTGTCTCCGGAAGCTTTAAGAACGGATACTACGAATCCGTTTCTCGCTCCTGTTTTAACGGCGATTATCCCTTTGCCGCCCCTGCTCTGTTTCCTAAATTCGGTCATGATAGTTTTTTTACCGTAACCTTTTTCGGTTATAGAGACAAGATAATCGTTTTCCGAAGAAAGCACGTCCATAGACACTACCTCGTCGTTTTTTGAAAGCGCTATGCCTCTTACGCCCATAGCTCCCCTTCCAAGCGTTCTAAAATTATCCACGTCCGCGCAAAGGGATTTTCCGTTTTTAGTGGCGATTACGACAAGCTGATTTTTTAAGGCATTGTCCACTATCCGAGTACTTATGACTTCGTCGCCTTCTTTAAGTTTTATGGCTATTAAACCGTTTTTTCTGATATTCGCAAATTTATCCAAAGATGTTTTTATTATCTGCCCCTTTTTAGTCGCGATAAAGATAGAATAATTAACGTCGAAACTTTTAATGGGAAGCACGGACGAAACGGTTTCCTTTTCTTTCAAGTTAAGAAGATTTACTATCGGTTTGCCTTTCGAGGTTTTAAGAGTTTCCGGTATAGAGTAAACGTTTAATTTATAGGCGTTTCCAAAGTTAGAAATGAAAAGAATATTATCATGCGTATTTGCGCAAAAAGAGCTTGCTACGAAATCTTCTTCTTTGGATTTTATGCCAGTCTGACCTTTGCCTCCTCTGTTTTGAGCCTTAAAAGTCGAAAGTTTGGTCCTTTTTATATAACCGTTTTCGGTCATCATAACGATCATCGCTTCATTTGGAATGAGGTCTATCAGTTCGGTTTCGTTTTCTTCCGGCACTATCTCCGTCTTTCTTTCGTCGCCGAATTTCTCCCTTATAATCTTAAGCTCTTCTTTTATTACGTCTTTTATAAGTTTTTCGCTGGCGAGCAGTTCTCTTAGCTTTTTTACTTTATCCAATATTTCTTCATATTCTTTAATTATATGTTCGCGTTCAAGGTTGGTGATTTTCTCCAATTTTAAGTCAAGTACCGCCCGCGCCTGAATTTCGGAAAAGCTGTATTTCTGCATAAGGCGTTCTTTGGCGGCGGAAGGAGACGCCGAAGTTTTAATGAGTTCTATAACTTCGTCTATATTTTGCGCTACGACTTTAAATGCCTCCAAGATATGAAGACGGGCTTCGGCTTTTTTCAGTTCGAATATCGTTCTTTTCGTTACGACTTCTTTTCTAAAATCTACGAAAAGAGCCAGCATATCCTTTATATTTAAAA
>JAKAQP010000051.1 GCA_021822485.1 bacterium | reverse complement strand
GTCGCATACGTTGCCGAAAAGTTCGGAGGAGGCGGGCATAAATTTGCCGCAGGATGCAAAGTAAACGGCGATATAAATGAAATTAAAAAAGAAGTATATAGATATTGCGGCGAGATATTAAACGAAAAAGCATAAAAAATATGAAAATATACGATAAAAGTTTAAGCGGAGTTTTGGTTATAGATAAGCCGGAAAATATGACCTCGTTTAATGTAGATTATCATATAAAAAAACGGCTTAACTGTTCAAAGGTGGGACATGCGGGTACGCTTGATCCGTTTGCCACCGGAGTTTTGCCTGTCCTTCTAAATAATGCGACCAAACTTCAGGATAGTTTGGTTAATATGCCTAAATCTTACGAAGGAACTTTAAGGCTTGGAATAAGCACCGATACTCTTGATATTACCGGCAGTCAAAACGGTTTCAAGGACGTGTCGGATTCTGAAGCAGAAAGCATAGCCGCTTATTTGAAAAATATATCGGGAGATTTTATCCAGAAGATACCGGCTTTCAGCGCGCGAAAATATAAGGGTATTCCTCTATATAAGTATGCGAGAAAGAATATCGACGTAGTTACCGATAACCCTACGTCGGTCGTTAAAATATATAATTTTGAAATAAAATCTGTCGGCAATCCTTTTATAGATTTTAAATGCACCGTTTCTAAAGGGACATATATAAGGGCTATTGCTCAGGAAATAATGGATAAATTCGATATTCCGGCTCAGCTTTACAGCCTCAGAAGAACAAGCGCCGGAGGTTTTGACGTTTCTAACGCATTGCCGCATGATTTCATAGAAAAAGACGCAGATTTTTTGATTAAAAATATTATACCGGCCGGCAATATTAACGTTAAACTTTAAATATGGGGCGTAATTCAATTCCGACCCATAACACAAATTAGATACAAATTAAAATTAAATATATCCTTAAGGGGGTTCAATTAAATGGCTATTTCTAAAGAAGAAAAAACTACGATTATCAGCAAATTTAAAACTCACGAACATGATTCCGGTTCGGTTGAAGTTCAGGTATCGCTGCTTACTTACAGAATTAATTTATTGTCGGAGCATTTTAAAAAATTTGCAAAAGACCATCATTCCAGAAGAGGCCTTCTGAAGATGGTAGCAAAAAGAAGGCATCTTTTGGATTATTTAAAAAATAAAGACGAAGCAAGATATAAAGCTCTTATAGAAGCCCTCGACCTTCGCAAATAAAAACGGCATTTATATTTTTACAAGAGCCGGTTAAATTGTTTATAATTTTATAGGAGACGAAATGACAAGTAAAACAATAATGTTCGACGGAAAAAAAATAACCGTGGAGACGGGTAGGCTTGCAAAGCAGGCATCCGGAAGCGCTTTAGTTACGATAGGGGATACCAAAGTCCTCGTTACTACGTGCTTAAACAAAAATATTAAAGAAGGCATCGATTTTTTGCCGCTCACCGTTAACTATGTCGAAAAATATTATGCCGCCGGCAAAATACCCGGAGGTTTTTTTAAAAGGGAAGCAAGACCGAGCGAAAAAGAGGTTTTGACTTCAAGATTTTTAGACAGGCCTATAAGGCCGCTTTTTCCGGATAACTATTTTTTGGATACCCAGATTATAGCGACCGTTATATCTATGGACAGCGAAAACGATCCGGATATGGCTGCAATGATAGGCGTTTCATTTTCTTTGATGGTATCGGAAGCTCCTTTTAACGGACCTACGGCAGGCGTCAGAGTAGCTAGGATAAACGGTAATTTTATCGCCAATCCGACATATAAAGAACTTGAAGAAAGCGACACTTTCCTTATAGTTGCCGGTTCTAAAGATGCTATAACGATGGTGGAGGGAAGTTTTAACGAGTTAGACGAAGAAGAGCTTATTTCGGCTATAGAGTTTGCGCACGGTAAAATTAAGGAGTTAATCGAATTTCAGAATAGTATTTTATCTGAAATCGACGTTAAAAAAGTTTCTATAAAAGAAATTAAACTGCCTGACGGATTATATGAAAGGGTTAAAGAGCTTGCGTTCAACGATTTATCCGATGCTCTTAAAATTCCTGCAAAACTTGATAGAAACGAAAGAGTCGAAAGTTTAGACAATAAAATTATCGAACTCCTTAAAGAATCTTATCCGGAGTATGAAGCCGCGATACTGCATATTATGGAATCGATACAGAAAGACATATTGAGGAATAATATAATAAAAGACGGTTTAAGAATTGACGGAAGGGGACTTAAAGATATAAGGCCTATCACTTGTTCCGTCGGCGAATTGCCTATGGCTCACGGTAGCGCGGTTTTTACGAGGGGCGAAACGCAGGCTTTAGTCGCCGCGACTCTTGGGACAAAGTTTGACGAACAAATAATAGACGCGCCTGAGAAAGAATCCGCTAAAAGGTTTATGCTGCATTATAATTTTCCTCCTTTTTCGGTCGGCGAAGTAGCGCCGTTAAGGTCTCCCGGCAGAAGAGAAATCGGACACGGTTCGCTCGGCGAAAAAGCTTTAAGATATATAATACCGCCCGCTGAAAAATTTCCTTACACTATAAGGCTTGTTTCCGAAATTTTAGAATCTAACGGTTCTTCTTCACAGGCAACGATATGCGGCGGTACTATGGCTTTAATGGATGCCGGCGTTCCTATAAAAGCTCCGGTCGCTGGAATAGCTATGGGGCTCATAAAAGAAGGCGACGGCATAGCTATACTTTCGGATATTCTGGGTGACGAAGACCATCTCGGCGATATGGACTTTAAAGTCGCAGGAACGTCAAAAGGAGTCACGGCTTTACAGATGGATATAAAAATTTCGGGCGTTACAAGCGAAATTTTAAGAAACGCCCTCTCGCAGGCAAAGGAAGGACGTTTGCATATACTTAATATAATGCTTCAATCTATTTCGGAACCGAGAAAAGACATGGCGCAAAACGCTCCGAGAATAGTCACTATGACCGTTAAACCCGAAAAAGTAAGAGAAGTGATTGGTTCTGGCGGTAAGGTAATAAAAGGAATAATAGAAAAGACCGGCGCGAAAGTAGATATAGAAGATTCCGGAAAAGTGACGATTTCTTCAAACAACGGAGAATCTCTAAAACTTGCCGTTGCTATGATAAACGATATTACCCAGGAAGCCGAAATCAGCAAAATTTATCTCGGTAAAGTAAGAAAGATAATGGATTTTGGCGCTTTTGTAGAGATATTTCCCGGTACGGACGGATTAGTCCACATTTCGCAGATAGATAATAAAAGAGTGGAAAAAGTTTCCGACGTATTGAAAGAAGGAGACGAAGTAAAAGTCAAGGTCCTTGATATAGATAAGGCAGGTAAAATAAAACTATCTATGAAAGAAGCTTTATGAAAAACTTTAAAAAAGAAGTTTTAGAATCAGGCATTACTTTAATAACCGAAAAAAAAACTTATTTCAATTCTATAAGTATAGGATTGTGGGTTAAAACCGGTTCGGTTTACGAACCGGTAGAACTTAACGGAATATCCCACTTCATCGAACATCTTTTTTTTAAAGGAACCGCAAGCAGGTCGTATAAAGATATAAACAGGGAAATAGACCTGATGGGCGGAGCTCTAAACGCTTTTACGGGCAATGAATTAACCTGCATATATACTAAAGTTTTATATAAAAATTACGACAACGCATTAAATCTCCTTATAGATTTAATGTTTAATTCTTTATTTCCGGAAGAGGAAATAGAAAAAGAAAAAAGCGTTATACTGCAGGAGATATCCGGTGTTCAAGACGACCCCTCAGATTATTCCATGGAGCTTTTTCATAAAAATTTATACGGAAATTCTCCTTATGCCTTGCCGATACTTGGAACGGAAGATACTATAAGCGGTTTTAATAGAAAAAAAATACTGGATTATTATTCATTCCGTTACAGTCCTCAAAATGTGGTAATTTCTGCGGCAGGCAATTTAGACCACGATAAAATTGCAGATGCCGTTAACCTTTACATGAATAAGGTAAAATCAAAATTCAATGCTGTAAAAACAGATAAAAAATTAGTTACCGATAAATTTTTCGGCGATTTTGTCCATGAAAAGGATCTGGAGCAGACTCATTTCCTAATAGGATTAGAAGGCGTAAGCAGATTGGATAAAGATTTTTTTTCGGTTGAAGTTCTTAATGTAATCCTCGGAGGCTCAGTAAGTTCAAGGCTTTTTCAGGAAGTAAGGGAGAGCAAAGGTCTTGCGTATTCTATCTATTCTAATTCCGTTTTTCATAAATTCGACGGTTTTTTTTATATTTACGCAGGTGTTTCTCCCAAAAAATTTACGTTGTCCAAAAAATTAATATTTGAAATTATAGACGAAATAGTTTCAGGAAATATAAGCGACGACGAAATATCTAACGCAAAAAAACATATATACGATGGTTTTCTTTTAGGTATGGAATCGACAAGCCAGATAATGAACCGTAATGCAATTAATGAAATTTACGAGGGTAAATACATACCGAAAACTCAAGTTCTTAAAGACATAGAAAAAGTTGACAGGCATGCCGTAAAAAAGGTAGCTGACCGCTTATTTTTAAACAAAGCCGGCAGAAATATTTCAGTTCTCGGCAAAATAAAGTGATATGGTGCCAGGATTCAATTCTGGCACCATATCAAAACGTAGGGACAGAATTCAATTCTGCCCCGTTCAAAACGGAAGTGCAAATGGAAACTGAAGTTTATTATCCAAAATTATACGATATCATATACAGGTCAGGTTATGTTATAGGATTTATAGGTACGGCTTTATTCGTTTTTTCATATATTTTTCTCAATAACGTTTCAAGCGGTATTATATTTTTTTATATCGCTTTTTTTATGTTTTATGCAGGTTCTTTAGTGTCTTCGTTATTTCTTTTGGTGTGGAAAAAAGAAATAAAAATATTTATACTGGCCTGTGTAACTTTAGGTATTATAAGCGGGATTATATATATATTCGTTGAAAATCCTGAGATATTAGTTATATCGGCAGGTCTTGTCCTTGCCGGACTATCAGGACTTTACGGAAAAGAAGCCCACTGTTTTCATTTTTTTGAAGGCTGGATTTTAATGTGGTCTTTTCCGTTAATAGTATTTTCTAATATCTTAATTTACGGACTAAACGCGCAAAGTAACGAAACCATACATTTTATTTTTTCGGCCGTTTATGTTATAATTGCTTTCATGTCTCTTTCTTTTTTGATTAAAAAATTAAAACAGCCTTTAATGCAGTTTTGCCAGAATTAATATCAATTTTGAGACGGGGACAGAATTGAATTCTGTCCCCGTAGTAATAAGATATATTTTTTTTATTGAATTATGACTATTAAGTCATTATAATGTATATATGACCGAAATTCAGGATAAATACGAATTAATTTTATCTTCGTCCAGAAAACTTATAGAAGAAATAGGTTTTTCTGCATTGACTATGGACAAAGTGGCTCAAAAAGCCGGTATAGCTAAAGGGACGGTTTATCTTTATTTTAAAGACAAAGACGACCTTCTGGAGAAAGTATTGTCTTCGGGATTCGAAAAAATGTTTGAAAGAATAAAAACTAGGGTCGGTAATGAAAGCGGCGCGTTTAATAAGTTGAAATCTTTAATTAACGAAAATATAAAGCATATTTACGAAAACAGATATTTTTTTAAAACGATTTTTTTGGACGAAGTAAACGTGGTGTTTTTGAAAAAAAAATCAAAGGAATCTTATAATTTAAGAAGAAAAAGATATACGGACTATATCGCCGGCATTATTAAATCAGGTATGGAATCAGGGGAATTCAAAAATGACCTGAATTATTCAAAGTCCGCTTATATGCTTGTGTCCTTGATAAAAACCGGAGCGATATATAATTTTCTTAACGGCATGTTTGATTTAACTTCCGATATGATAGAAAAAGATACCGAAGAAATATTAAACTTATTTATGCGCGGTATTTCCGTAAAATAACTTGCAATAATTATGGTCGAAAAATCCCACAAAAGTTATAAATGGATAGTTCTTGCCCTCGTCGTCGTGTCTTCATTTATGGCTATACTCGACGTCAACATCGTAACGGTCGGAATTCCAAAAATGATGTCGCATTTCGGCATAAACGTTACGGATGCCGAATGGGTTATGATAGCTTATACGATAACCTATTCGATAGTAATTCTTCCAATGGCGTACGTAAGAAGAAAGTGGGGCATAAAGTATCCGTTTATTATATCCATAATAGTTTTTGTAATAGGTTCCGCATTATGCGGATTATCCCCCTCTTTTAGCGATATCGTTATTTTTAGGGTAATTCAGGCGATAGGCGGCGCTGGACTCACGCCTACCGGATTAACTCTGCTAGCCGAAGTTTTTCCTCCGGACGAAAGAGGCGAAGCAATGGGAATATGGTCTATAGGTGCAATGCTTGCTCCTGCCGTAGGTCCTGCTTTAGGGGGATATCTCGTCGATTACGTAAACTGGAGATGGATATTTTACGTTAACGTGCCTATCGGAATTATTTCGGTTTTAGGAGCGATAGCCATTCTTACTCACGATATACCTGTAAAAAAATATATTAAAAAATTTGATTTTCTCGGTTTTTTATTTATGTCTTTATC
>JAKAQP010000020.1 GCA_021822485.1 bacterium | reverse complement strand
AACAGCTGAACGTTTATCTTAATCCGGTAAAAATGGCCGCATATAACGTTTCTCCGCTTATGATAGCGCAGGAGCTTAAAAATACGAACGTTAATATGCCGGCAGGTTTTTTAAGAAACGACAATAAGAAAACATTTATTACCGCAGGCGGATATTTTCACCGCGCAAAGTCGGTTAAAAATTTTATAATATCGGTTTATAACGGCAGGCCGGTTTATTTAAAAGACGTAGCGACGGTTAAATCTTCATATAAACCTTTAAATTTTTTATCCGAAATAGGATTCGGCGGTTATTACAGGAAAATTAACGCAAACGACAGAATAATAAAAGGCGCTAAAGGCGTTTATCCGGCGGTTACTATCGCAGTCGCTAAAAGAAGGGGTAAAAATGCGGTTACCGTCGTCGACAACGTTCTTTCAAAGTTTCATAAAATAGCCGAAACAAGCCTGCCCGCAGGAGTTCATTATACTATAACGAGAAACGACGGCAAAAAGGCGAATAACGCCGTAAATAAACTTCTTTTCCATCTTATTATAAGTATAATAATCGTAATAATTCTGCTTTTGATTATACTAGGCTGGAGAGAAGCTTTTATAGTAGCTTTTACTATTCCGCTTATGCTGTTTTTAACCCTCGGCATTGCATATATATTTCATCAGACGTTGAACAGGATTACGCTGTTTGCCCTTATTCTTTCTTTGGGACTTTTAGTCGATAACGCGATAGTAGTCATAGACAACATAGAAAGGGTTTTTTCTCGCGAAAGAAACGTCCTTCCGACTTATGCCGTGGACGCGGTAAATGAAATAGGAAATCCTAATTTTTTTGCAACTCTTGCAGTTATAGCTTCTTTTATTCCCATGCTCTTCGTGACCGGAATGATGGGTCCTTATATGAGGCCTATTCCTTTTAACGTACCTATTGCAATGCTGGTTTCTTTATTTGTAGCCCTTACGATAGTTCCATGGTTCTATCTTAAGCTGATGGCAAACGAAAAGGGGATGGCTCTTTTAAGGAAAAAAGAATTAAAAGAAGAAGGGAAAGACGTTAATTCCGGATTATATGCAAGAATATTAAAACCCCTGCTGTCGAGCAAAAAGAAAAGATATATTTTTATGTCGGTTATAATAATTTTATTTATTTTGGCAATGTCGCTCCCCGTTTTAAAAATTGTTAAATTTAAAATGCTACCGGTAGCAAATACAAACACTTTTTTAATTACGGTCAATAAACGTCCGGGTTCTACGTTTGAATCTACAAATATCGCTACGATGCACATAGTAAATTATTTAAAAAGTATAAAGCAGGTAAAAAATTACGTAATTACGGTAGGTACGCCTTCGGTAATAGATTTTTCCGGCCTTTTGAGAGGCGCAAATTTCAGGAGCGCAAGCTGGTATTCCGAAATAAGGGTTAATTTAATAAATAAAAACAAAAGGAGCACTTCATCGCATCAGCTTGTGCTTAATATACTTCCCGTCGTTCATAAGATAGGAAAAAAATACGATGCCGATGTAAAGGTACTGGAAAGTCCGCCGGGACCTCCCGTTAAATCTACTATCGTAGCCGAAATATACGGCAATAATTACAAGGAGCAGGAAAAGCTTTCTAAAATAGTGGAAGCGAGGATGAAAAAAACAAGGGGAGTTACCGACGTAAATTCTTCTTATAAAAAGCGGATTAGAAAAATAAGGCTTATCATAAGAAGAAGAAAAGCAGCTCTTATTGGAATAACGACGCAAATGATAGCCCAGTCGGTTTATATTTTGAATAACGGCATGAGCGTCGGAACTTTACACAAAAAAGGGCATTTACATCAGGACGATATATTTTTGAGAATGCCGGACGATTTCAGGACGGACGTAAATGCTTTGTCTTCTATATGGATTTATGCGCCGTATGCAGGAAGATTAGTGCCTTTAAATTCCGTCGTAAAAATAAAACGCGGCTATCTTCATAATATGATATATCAGAGAGATTTAAAATCCGTAGTCTATGTTTACGGAAAAGTAGTCAAAAGAAGTCCTATGTATGCGAACTTAGATCTTTTTCTTCATTTTTTAAAGCACCCTCTGCCGGCAGGCTATAGAATCCGCTGGGGAGGCGAATGGCATCTGACGCTTAAAGTTTTTGCGCAGCTCGGCGCGGCTATGGGAATAGCAATTTTGCTTATTTATATATTGCTGGTAGGTTATACCGGTTCTTTTATAATACCTTTAATACTCATGGGCGCTATACCTCTTGAAATGATTGGGATAATGCCTGGTTTCGGTTTAATAGGGGTTTATTTCACGGCAACTTCTATGATAGGAGCTATTGCCCTGTCCGGCATAGTTATAAGAAATTCGCTGCTTTTGCTTGAATTTATCAACGACAAAAAAAAAGAAGGATATAATATAATAGATTCGCTCGTAGCGGCCGGGTCAATGAGGGCAAGACCTATTATTATAACTGCTCTTGCCGTAGTATTCGGTTCGGCCATATTAGTAACGGATCCTGTTTGGAACGGTCTGGCATGGGCGCTTATTTTCGGAATGATTGCTTCCACGACGCTTACGCTTATAGTTATTCCGGTGCTCTATTATATGATAGAAGGGAGAAGGTGGCATAAAGAAGATATTCACGATAATATGTAAAATATTACATTATTAAAATATACGTAAAATTAAATTAAATTAAATATAATTCTAAAATATCGAGGTTAATATTATGCCTATAAAATTTAATTGCGCAAACAGCTGTATTGCAGAAATAGATTTGGATTTAGGCGGTAAAAATTCATTTAACATTGCAGAAATAAACGAACTTATAAAAATATTCGAATCTAATCTAGAAAAAGAAATCGATTTAAAAGCCGTCGTTGTTAAAAGTACAAACGCCGATTATTTCGCTACAGGACCGGAAATTAAAGAAATAGCCGGATTAGACAAGGAAGACGCAAGATATTACGTTACGCTTCTTAATATTATGGCCAAACATATTACTACAATGCCTGCGCCTGTAATATGTATTATAAACGGCGCCGTAAGCGGCATAGGATTGGACATCGCTTCTACGTGCGATTTCAGGCTTGCAGGACCAAAAGCGTCATTTGCGGATTTGTCTTCTAAATACGGTATATTGTATCCTTCCCATATTATTTTAAGACTGTCTTTTTTAATAGGAGTACAGAAAACTAAAGAAATTTTGCTAAGTTCTAAGATATATTCTGCTGAAGATATGCATAGATTTAATTTTTTAACGGAATATTTTAACGGCGAAAATTTCGAAAAAGGCGTTAAAGGATTTATTGAAAATTTTAAAAATCTTTCGGTTGATTCCTTAAGGCTTAAGAAAAAATTATTTATAAATTTATGGAAAAACTATTTGAAAAACAATCAGCTTCCCGCAGAAGAGATTTTTTCGGAAATTTTAAAAGAAGGTAAGGACTGGAAAAAATCCGTAAAAGATTTTTACGGCGATTCTTTATAAAAAAATATAATTAATATAAAATATCATTTTTTTGCGGCATACTTGAGAATAATAAAAAATTGTAGTATTATATAATTAATTTCATTCAACGCAATTTATTTAAATTTAAAATTAAGGAGGAATTTACTATGTCGTCCAAGATTAACGGATGCGATATTCCGGAGGATTTATACTACAGCGTAGAAAAACACGTCTGGGGAAAATTAGGCGACGACGGGATTGTAACCGTCGGAATGACGAGCGTAGCTCAAAGCTTAGCCGGTAAACTTTTATACCTTACTCCTAAAAAAGTCGGTCAAAAGATAGCCCAGCTTAAGTCCGTAGCAACCGTGGAAAGCGGAAAATACGTCGGCCCCGTTCCCGCTCCGTTTTCCGGAGAAATAACGGAAATAAACGAAGACGCGGTTAAAACAGTATCCTTAATAAATTCCGATCCTTACGGCAAAGGATGGGTATGCAGGATTAAAGCCGACAACATAGAAGCGGATAAAAAAAATCTTCTTACAGGAAAAGAAGCGGTAGAAGCATACAAGAAAAAAATTGAAGCCGACGGAATTAAGTGCGAATAGAATAAATAAAACCGTAAAATATAAATTTATAAAAATTTGGAGTATATAAATGTCCATTTTTAACGAATGCAATCTGCCGGAAGACCTTTATTACGATATCGAAAATCAGGTTTGGGGCAGAAAAAACGCCGATGGAACTTTTACTTTCGGAATGACGGATCCGGCACAGTCTTTAGCCGGCAAGATTCTTTACGCAGACGTTAAGCCAATAGGCAGAATTATTAAAAAAGGGAAAAGCGCCGCTACTATAGAAAGCGGAAAATACGTCGGCCCTTTTCCGATGCCTTTTGCCGGCGAAATAACAGAGGTAAATAAAGAACTTGAAAACGATTCCCATATTATAAACGTAGACCCGTACGGAAAAGGCTGGATTGTAAAATTAAAGCCACTTCCTGAGTCCGTTTCGGACGTAAATTCCTTTCCTTTCGGCGAAGAAGCCGTCAAAGCCTACGTAAAAAAGCTCGAGAAGGAAGATATAATCTGCAAAAAGAGATAAATATGAGTTTTTATGAATATAACGAAAATATCGACGAAGAATATGCAGAAGGTTTTGAAATCAGAAAAAACTATTTCGATTCGGAAATAAGTTTTTACGCTCCAAGTATAAAATCTTACGAAACGGAAGATTTTAAAAATACCAAGTCGGACTCCTTTCCTCCTTTTTCGATTACCGGCGGTTCCTGTTCTTTAAAATGCGAACACTGCAATGCAGAAATTTTAAAATCTATGGCTCCGGCTTTAACTCCGGACGAACTGTTTGAAAGGGCTAATGCTATTTATGAGTCCGGAGGCTTAGGTTTTCTCCTGAGCGGAGGTTCTAACAGCAGGGGTATAGTAGATATCCTTCCGTACATAAAAACCGTTAAAAAGATAAAATCCGATTTAAACCTTAAAGTTATAGTGCATTGCGGGCTTATAACGGAAGAGATAGCCGATGGGCTTTTGGAAGCCGGAGTGGATTCCGCCATGCTCGATATTATCGGCGAAGAAGATACGATACGTAAAATTTATCATCTTAATGCCGAAGTTAAAGACTACGAAAATTCTTTAAAATACTTATCCGACAGAAAAATTCCATGCTCGCCGCATGTAGTAATCGGGTTAAAACACGGCGTAATAGCGGGAGAATTTAACGCAGTAGACATTATATCTAATTACGATATATCGTCGCTTGTATTAGTAGGTTTTATGCCTATGCACAATACGAAAATGGAAAACATGATTCCGCCTGCCGCAGAAGAGATAGGAAAGGTTTTTTTATATGCACGGAAAAAATTTATTAAAACTCCGGTTCTTTTAGGCTGTGAAAGACCGTATGGATTGAGCAAGTTTAAAATAGAAGAACTTGCCGTAAAAGCTGGTTTAAACGGCATAGCTTATCCGTCGGAAGGAATAATTCCTTTCAGCGTAAAATTAGGTTTAAAACCTAAGTTTTCCGAGGTCTGCTGTTCTTTAATTTTTTCGGAATCGGCTTTGCCGGTAATAGAAACCGGAAATTAAATCTGACGCCTTTTTCAAGGTATATTAAATCATTTACCGCATATGTTTAGAGTTATAGACACGGGCTTAAAAGATTTTTCTTATAATATATGCATGGATAAAGCCCTGATAGAATTAAGAAAAGACGGGTTAATAGAGGATACTTTCCGTTTTTTAAGATTCGAACCGTGCGTTTTGACGGGTTATCATCAATCCGTATCCAGCGAAATAAGATTAGATTACTGCAAAGAAAAAAAAATAGCCGTCGGCAGAAGAATTACCGGAGGCGGAGCTATATATTTCGACGAAGCCCAACTTGGATGGGAACTTGTTTTTTCTGCTAAAAGCATTAAAATTAAAAATCTGGATGATTTGACCGAAAATATATGCGCGGCTTTTTCTAAAGGAATGAAAAAGCTTGGGATAAATGCGAAATTCAGACCGAGAAACGATATAGAAGTCGAAGGGCGCAAAATATCCGGAACGGGCGGAACTTACGAGTCTTCGGTTTATTTTTTTCAGGGAACGCTTCTCTTGGATTTTAATCCGGAAAATATGGTAAAATCTTTAAAAATACCTATAGAAAAGCTGACGGCTAAAAATTTTGATTCTATTTTATCGAGGGTGACTTCGGTTAAAAATATTTTAGGGCGCATACCGGATTTAGATTCTATAAAATCTGCCGTTTTAGACGGTTTTAAAGAACATTTAAATTTAGATTTTTATGAGTCCAAAATTTCTAAGGAAGAAGAAGATTTTTTAAATGAAAATCAGTCTTTTTATTCTTCGGAAGAATGGATTTATTCAAAAGATTTCGATCCGGCGGAAACAAAAATAATTTCCGAAATATATAAATGTGCCGGAGGAGTTTTTAAAACTTTCGCAAAGGTGGACGAAAAAAGAAATTTAATAAAATATATATATTTTACGGGAGATTTTTTCGTTTCGCCCTCAAGGACTGTTAACGATTTAGAAAGCTGCCTTAAAGACGTTCAGCTAAATGAAGCCGTATTTATAATAGACGATTATTTTGAAAAATTTAAACCTGAATTCCACAATATATATAAGGAAGATTTTTTTAATATAATTATTCAAGTAATAAATAAAGTCCGGTTTCTTAAAAACTCCGGCGTAAAAGAGGAAGACTTATCGAGATTTACGTTCGTAAACGGAATGGATGCGGAAGATATTGCTTCGGCGGAATATATTTTACTTCCTTATTGCGCAAAAAAACCGGATTGCGAATTTAGAAACAAAAATAAATGTATCGCCTGCGGAGAATGTGAAACGGGTATAGCTTATAAATTTGCAGAAAAATACGGAATTACTCCAAGAACCGTTATAAGTTACGAAAATTTGGTAGAAACTTTAAAAGAGCTGAAAATAAAGGGTATTAAATCTTATATCGGTTTCTGCTGCAAAGAATTTTATATAAAAAGAAACGAAGCGTTTAAAAACAGCGGTATAAAAGCTATATTAATCGATATTTCTTCTCCGTTATGCTATAAGTATAAAAAAGAAAGCGATGCTTACGAAGGCAGGTTTAACGGAGAAACTACGCTCGGCGCACAAGTTTTATTTAAAATTTTTAACGGGCGGCAGGCAGGTAACCGCGGATAATAAAATAAAATAATTCGTTAATGTAAAAAAAAGAAAACGGAGGACGTAAAAATATGAACGGAATAACTGGACTTGCGGCAGGAAAAGCGGCAAGAAATTTGGATTTCAGCTTCGGATGCCGTGAAAATAAAGAAAATGCCGATATTTTCGGAAGTTCCCCCGAATATTTAAAGGTAAGCCTTGCGGCGGCTATGACTATGGATTTCGTACCGGGTATTTTTTACCGCAACGCCTGTCTTCATTGCATAAACGTTCTTTTAACTTACGAAGAAGGGTGCAGAGCAAATTGCGCTTATTGCGGACTTCAAAAATCAAGAGAAGGAGGATATAACGATAAGAGCTTTATAAGGGTGGATTGGCCGGCGTTTAAAACAGACGACATAATAGAATCGACTTTAAAAAAGAAAAAAATAGTGGACAGGATTTGTATTTCCATGATAACGCACGAAAAGGCAAAAGAAGACACTTTTACTGTTTTAAAAAGATTTTCCAACGAACTTCACTGCCCCGTTTCTATACTTATGACCCCGACTATATTAAAACACGGAGATATAGACAAATTTAAAGAATACGGAGCGGATATGGTTACCGTGGCGCTCGACGCCGCAACGCCCGATTTGTTCGATGAATACAGAGGCAGAGGTGTCGGAGGTCCGCATAGATGGGAAAAATATAACGATATACTGGAATATTCCGTTTCCGTTTTCGGTAAAAATAAAGTCGGATGCCACCTTGTCGTAGGACTTGGAGAAACGGAGAGAGAAATGGCGGAAAGAATACAGTCTGTAAGAGATAAAGGGGCAAGATCGCATCTTTTTTCTTTTTACCAAGAAAAAGGTTCCAGATTAGAAAATCACCCTCAATGTCCGGCCGGACAGTATAGAAGAATCCAAGTCGCAAGGCATATAATCGACTACGATTTAGGAAGAGCCGAAGATATGAAATTTGACGAAAGCGGAAAAATAACTGATTTCGGAATACCGTTTAAAAACGTGGCGGAAATAGTAGAAAGAGGCGCAGCTTTCCAGACTACGGGCTGTCCCGGCAGAACCGAAATTTCCGCATGCAACAGGCCTTTCGGCGACTCTTCTCCAAAAAATATAAGAAGTTTTCCTTTTGAGCTTAACGCCGTCGACGTAAACAGGGTAAGAAAGGAATTGCTGGAATACTAAAGGAGAATAAGGAGAAAAAGAATTGAACGAAGCGGAATTAGTCAACGTCAAAGTTAAGCATTTAAATAATTTGCAAAATCAGATAATTACGGAAAAGCATACGATAATCACGGACGAGCCGGAGGCTTCGGGCGGCGACGAACTTGCGATTAATCCTATAGAGCTTGTGCTTGGGGGGGAAGGTTCCTGCACTATTTCAGTGCTTATGATGTTTGCAAAAAGAATGAAGTACGACCTGAAAGGCGTAGAGATAAATCTTACGCATAAAAGGGTCAGAGTCGAAGAACTAAAGGAATCGGGGGTTGAAATAGATGACGAAAGGGGTTATGTTCATAAAATAGAAAAAAATATAAAATTTATAGGAAATTTAGACGATGACCAGATAGAAGAACTCCGACGAGTTTCGCAGAGATGTCCCGTACACACTATGATAGAAAAACGGACATATTTTGAAATTTCGTTCGATAATCCAGAAAAACATATCTAAAAATTCGGTTGAAATTTTTTAAAATAACGTATAAAATTTATAAAAATGTATTTTAATATTTAAGCTTATAATAATTTTATAAATTGGATAAAATCAGCTCTTCTTTCCTTGATAAATTAATTAAAACGGTAAGAAGTTTTAACCTTCTAGCTTGGGGAGAAAGAGTCGTGGTTGCGGTAAGCGGCGGGGTGGATTCGACCGTTCTGCTTTTTTCGCTTTACGAATTAAGGCATTATTTCGGAATATCGACAGTCTGCGCTTCATTCAACCATAAAATAAGGCCGGATTCGGGACAAGACGTAATATTCGTCAAAGATTTATGTAAAAATCTTTCCATACCTTTTTATTCCGGAAGCGGCGATGTAAAATTATACGCAAAAGAAAATAAATTAAATCTTGAAGAATCTGCGAGGATTTTGCGGTATAATTTTCTGTTAAAAACGGCACGCGATTTTAATGCACAAAAAATTGCGGTTGCCCATCATTCAGACGATTTTGCGGAAAACGTAATTATAAGGCTTATCACAGGGGCCGGAGCAGGGGCTATATCCGGTTTTCAAGCCAAATCGGGACAGGTAATAAGACCGCTAATAAACCATTCAAAATCAGAGATAGTAGAATTTGCCGCTAAAAATTCAATAAAATTTACCGAAGATTATACTAATAAAGATACAAAAATTTTAAGAAATTTCGTCAGATTAAATATTCTTCCGTCTTTTAAATCCGTAAATCCTTCATTTTTAAATACGGTTAGAAATACGGCTGAAATATTAAGAAAAGATGATGATTTTATAGAAAAAATTTCGCTTAAAATTTTTAAAGAAATAGCCGAACCCGTAAATAACGGAAAAATTTATTTTAAAAAAAAAGATTTATTAAAATTAGACGACTCTGTACTATATAGGATATTAAAGATTTCAATTTTAGAAATATATAAATATAATCCGAAAGATGAATACAGTTTTTTCATTAAAAAACCAATAATTTACTATAATAATTTTAAAGCATTTATTGAACTTATAAAATCCGGAAAACCTAACGCTTTTTTTTATATAGGCAAATTTATAGAAGCCGGAAACGAGTATGATAAGATTTTTATCGGATATACTGCATCCGAAGGCTCGTTTAGTTTTAAATCCGTCAAATTTAATTTAGCCGAATCTATTAAAAACAGAGGATACGGCGCCGCTTCACGCTATAATAAATATGAATATATTATAGACAAAATGCCGCCCTCTTTAATAACAAGTTTAAAAATTAAAATTAAAGAAATAAATAAAACTTTTTCTATTGAAAGCATTAATGAGTCCGACAGTACCGAAATAATAAATAAGATAATGAAAAAAGAATTAAATTTTAAACCTGACTCGGTTTGTTTCGATTACGATAAAATAAATTTTCCTATTACGATAAGAAATTTCATAGAAGGCGACAGACTCGTTCCGCTCGGTATGAAAGGCGCTAAAAAATTGAAAGAATATTTTATAGACAAAAAAGTTCCGGTTAAAATAAGAAGAATAATTCCGATAGTCCTTTTCGGCGATAAAATAGCATGGGTTTCTTTAAACGAGATAAGCGATTATATTAAAATAACCGAATTTACAAAAAACGTCGGAATTATGCGCATAGAGTAAAAGCGGGATGCAAATAGTTATTGAAAAAAATATATAAATATGACATATTTAATATATGACTGTATTAATAAAATTAAAATTTAAGACAAAAACCTTAAGGGGGTTAATATAATTTGAATTCGAGAATAAAAAATCTTTTGTTATGGATATTTATAATTTTTTTGATGATTTTTATCTTTACGATGTTTAATCACCATCCCCCAAAAATTCAAAAAGTAATCTTTTCGGCTTTAATAAAAAACATAAAGTCCGGAAACGTTAAGAGCGTTACGTTAGAATCTCACGATATATTAGGCGTTTTTAAGAACGGAAAGAAATTTAAGGCTTATGCGCCTACTTATCCCGGCTTAGTGCCTCTTTTAGAAAAACATAACGTTGCCATAGATGCAAAACCTAAACCCGGTTCGCCGTGGTATTTGAGTTTTCTTATCGATTGGCTGCCTATGATAATAATCCTGTTTGCATTCTGGTATTTTTTCTGGAGGCAGATGCAGGGAGGTGCGGGAAAGGCTATGTCTTTCGGAAAATCTAAGGCGAAACTCCTGAATGACGGAACTAACAAGGTTACTTTTAAAGACGTAGCAGGAATAGAAGAATCAAAACAGGAACTTGAAGAAATAGTCGATTTTTTAAAAGACCCTAAAAAATTTACGAAACTAGGCGGCAGGATACCGCACGGCGTTCTATTGGTAGGCCCTCCCGGAACCGGCAAAACGCTTCTAGCAAAAGCTATAGCCGGAGAGGCGGGCGTTCCTTTCTTCAGCATAAGCGGCTCGGATTTTGTCGAAATGTTTGTGGGCGTGGGAGCATCGAGGGTAAGAGACCTTTTTGCCCAGGGAAAGAAAAGCGCTCCGTGTATAATTTTTATAGATGAAATAGATGCCGTCGGAAGACACAGAGGAGCAGGTTTAGGAGGCGGACACGACGAAAGGGAGCAAACGCTTAATCAGCTTCTCGTCGAAATGGACGGTTTCGAGCCTAACGAAGGCGTTATTTTAATTGCCGCAACAAACAGACCGGACGTTTTAGATCCCGCTCTTTTAAGGCCGGGAAGGTTCGACAGGCAGGTAGTAGTTCCAAAGCCTGATATAAAAGGCAGAGAAGAAATATTAAAAGTGCATATTAAAGACGTTCCTGTAAGTCAGGACGTAAATTTAAAAGTTATAGCAAGGGGAACTCCCGGATTTTCCGGCGCAGACCTTGCCAATATGATTAACGAAGCGGCTCTTTTAGCCGCAAGAAAAAACGAAACTTCGGTCAGCATGGCAGACCTTGAAGAAGCTAAAGACAAGGTTATGATGGGAACAGAAAGAAGGAGCATGGTGATCACCGAAAAAGAAAAGAAAATTACGGCTTACCATGAAGCAGGGCATACTCTTGTAGCAAAACTGCTGCCGGATACCGACCCTATCCATAAGGTTACGATAATTCCGAGAGGCATGGCTATGGGACTTACGCAGCAGCTGCCTATAGATGAAAAACACAATTACGATAAAGAATATCTTCTTAACGAAATAGCTATATTACTTGGCGGCAGAACCGCCGAAGAGATAATATTCAATCAGATGAGCACCGGAGCTTCAAACGATATAGAAAGAGCTACGGATATCGCAAGAAAGATGATTTGCGAATGGGGTATGAGCGAAAAACTTGGACCTATGACTTTCGGCAAAAAAGAAGAGCAGATATTTCTGGGCAGGGAATTTGCACAGCACAAGGATTATTCCGAATCTACGGCAGTAGCTATAGACCAGGAAGTTAAAGAGATTATTACTTCAAATCATGAAAGAGCAAAGGAATTATTAACTGAAAACATAGATATCCTTAAAGATCTTTCGTTAAAATTAATAGAAAAAGAATCTTTAAGCGGAAAAGAGATAGACGAGATTATTATCGCCCATAAACCCGATTACAAAACCAACGAGTCCGAAGACGAAAAGGCCGATGAGGCGGATGGCGGTAAAGGTGGGGAAAGCAATGAAGGAATAGATATAGAAGATTAAAACGGCAGACTATAAATGTAACTTTAATAAATATTAAGATTAAGGTTGAAAAAGTTTTATAATAGGTTTGTATTTTATGAAAGCTTATCTTATAGATATTTTAGACAGCCATATAGCCGGCAGCGAATTATCCAAAATAGGGGTTTCCGCTACCGGCAGAATGATTATGGGAGAAAAATTAAAATATATAATTATAAAACTGAAAAATATAAATGCAACCGCACTTAATATCCTCAAGCAGGAAGCTCTCGGCATAGGCGCAGAAGTCGCAAACCATAAAGACGTTATAACCGGTAAAATTCCGGTTTCAGATTCCATTTTATTTGGAACGCCCGTTCAACTAAGAATTATAGTAAAAAAAATTAAATTGCAGCAGTTCGGTTTAAACGAACTCTCCAACGAACTTGAAAATATATTGGTGGAGTGCGACAGGTCTTTTAAAAAAAACAATCCAAGGAAGATTAAAACAAAAATAAAAGACAAAGATATAGTTTTTAACGGCAAGACCTATATAATGGGCATTTTAAACGTTACTCCCGATTCATTTTCGGACGGAGGAAAATTTTACGATTATAATGAAGCTGTAAAAAGAGGTATAGAAATAGAAAAGGAAGGCGGCGATATTATAGACGTAGGCGGAGAATCGACGAAACCTTATTCAGAAGAAGTAGATATACGGACTGAAATAGACAGAGTATGTCCGGTAATAGAGAAATTATCAAAAACCGTTTCTATACCTATTTCTGTCGATACCAGAAAGCCGGAAGTCGCAAAAGAAGCGTTAAAAGCAGGGGCTTCTATAATAAACGACGTTTCCGGACTTTCTTACGATGCGGAAAATATGGCTAAAGTATTATTGGATTCCGATACCCCATATATAATGATGCATTCCAGAGAAAAAAAACCGGAAAATATGCAGGTGGATATTGAATCTTACGACGATATTTTTTTTGAAATACTGGTTTATTTTAAAAAAAAATTGGAATATTTGGAACTTAAAGGCTATAATACGGACAACGTTATAATAGATCCTGGATTCGGTTTTGCAAAAACGTTAGACGATAATTATAATCTTTTATCCGGCATTATTTCGTTTAAATCTCTGGGCAAACCATTGTTGGCCGGCGTTTCAAGAAAATCTTTCATAAAACATATCGCTAAAAACGATAAAAGTATGATTTTAAGCGGCAGCGTGGCGCTTGCTTCTTATCTAAAAATTAAAGGAGCGGATATCGTAAGGGTGCACGACGTTAAGCAGACCTTTTCGGCTTTATCTTTGTTGGAAAAGATAAATTTATAAATAAAAATATAAATAAAAATAAATATGTTTTCTCTCCTGAATAATTTCGGATGGAGCGATGTATTAGATATAATTATAGTCGCTTTTATAATATACAGAGTTATTATACTTATTAAGGGCACCGGAGCATTTCAGGTATTATTAGGGCTTATTATAGTTTTTGCAATTTTTTTGTTTGCGGTTATATTTAAACTTTATGCTACCGAGTATATTTTCGGCAATTTTTTAAGTTCGATTATAATAGTAATAATAGTTCTTTTTAGAAACGAGATAAGGCGGGCGCTTATCGAAGTAGGGAAAAATCCTTTTGCCGTCGCCCAGAATAAATTAGAAAGAGTAAGCTTAGTGGAAGAAACTTCTAAAGCGGTTTTCGAGCTTGCTTCAAAAAAAATAGGAGCGATTATAGTTTTTGAAAGAAATATATTTCTTGGAGATTATTTAAAAATAGGGGTTAAATTAGATTCTATAGTATCTAAAGAGCTTCTTATAAGCATATTTACTCCGCCTTCTCCTCTTCATGACGGCGCCGTTATCATTCAAAAAGGCAGAATTGCGGCCGCTTCCTGTTATCTGCCGCTTTCTACAGAAGACAATATAAGCAAAAAACTTGGAACGAGACACAGGGCGGCTATAGGTTTATCGGAACTTACCGATGCTTTTTCCGTAGTAGTTTCCGAAGAAACGGGAAAGGTTTCTATTATCAGGTCCAAAAAAATATCGGGAATAGATACTATAGAAGATTTAAGAAACGGACTTTTAAAGCATTTAAAATATTATGAAGATCACGGACATGTTTTCATAAAGTCAATTTCCGACTTACTGTTTGGAAAATCGGCGGATAAATGAGCTTAAATCAAAATAAAAAAAACAAATAAGCAAAAATGAACAGATATATAGAAAATATTATTAAAAAAAATTTCTGGCTGAAGATTTTTTCCTTAATTTTCGCCGTAATAATATGGGCTTACGTTGTCGGCGGAACCAAGCAGGACGAGGTTGCAACCGCCGGATTAATTATTAAAAATCTTCCTAAGGGTTATGCCATCAGCAATGTTATGCCGAAAAAAATTCGCGTAAAATTAAGGGGTTCGAGAATCGACCTTGCGAAAATAAATAAAAAAATTTTTTTTCAAATTAACGGTTATTCTCTGCTCGCAAAAAAAAATACTATAATTCTTGGCAGATCTTATTTAAATCTTCCCAACGGAATTAAGGTTATCAAAATAAGTCCTCGGATTATTCCGGTTATAATTAGCAGAATTACGACAAAATATATAAAAGTGTTGCCGATAACGTCCGGATTGCCGCAAACAGGCTATATTTTAAAGCATATAAGCGTTTTACCTCGATACGTTCCGGTTAAAGGTCCCCGCGATATAGTGAATAATCTTTCGGTAATTACTACAATGAAAATAAATATAAATAATATAGATAAAAATAAAACGCTGTCGGTTTCTTTAAGAAAACCGACAAATTTGTTAAAAATTTTGTATAATAAAAAAATTAACGTTAATTTAATCGTAATAAAAACTTCAAAAAAATAAAAATATAAAGGTTTAAAAGCGGTCAAGGAGGAATCGGTATTTTGGGCGGCAGAAAATTATTCGGTACTGACGGCGTAAGGGGACAGGCAAACAGATATCCGCTGACATCGGAAGTTGCTTTGAAATTAGGCAAAGCATTGGTTAAAGTGTTAAAGCCGAACGGGAAAGGATTGAAAATAGTAATAGGAAAAGATACCAGAATTTCTGGGTATATGTTAGAGACGGCTCTTTCTTCCGGCATATGTTCTATGGGAGCCGACGTTTATCTTGTAGGGCCGCTTGCTACGCCGGGAGTAGCGTTTATAACGTCCAGTATGAGGGCGGATGCAGGCGTCGTTATTTCGGCTTCGCATAATCCTTTTTACGATAACGGAATTAAATTTTTTGACGGCAACGGATTTAAATTCGACGATGGAGTAGAAAAAAAAATCGAAAATTTATTTTTTAATTTTGATTTCGACGATAAAGGGCCGACCGGAATTCATATAGGGAAAGCGCACAGAATAGACGACGCCGCGGGAAGATACGTTATTTTCGCAAAACTTTCCTTTCCTAAAAATTTGACTTTAAACGGATTGAAAATAGTTATAGATTGTGCCAACGGAGCTGATTATAAAGCTGCTCCCGAGGTCTTCTCGGAGCTTGGAGCCGAGGTTATACTCGAAGGCGTAAGTCCCGACGGGGTTAATATTAACGACGGATGCGGTTCCATGCATCCCGAAAAATTAAGCGGTTCGGTAAAAAAACACGGCGCGGACGTAGGTCTGGCTTTCGACGGCGACGGCGACAGGGTAATTTTTTGCGACGAAAACGGAAAAACTTTACAGGGCGACGAATTCCTTGCAATTTGCGCATTGCAGATGAAAAAAGAAGGGTGCCTTAAAAACGAAGGCGTCGTTACGACACCTATGTCTAACGTAGCTTTAGAGATATTATTTAAAAAACATGGGATAAAAACTATTTATGCAGACGTAGGCGACAGGTATATTATGGAAAAAATGCTGAAAGACGGCTATAATCTCGGCGGAGAGCAGTCCGGGCATATAATATTTTTAGACGATATTAATACCGGGGACGGCATAATTTCGGCATTAAAACTTCTGTCGGTTATGGTAAAAACGGGTATGCCGCTTTCGGAATTAAGGAAAATCATAAATCCTTATCCCCAGGTACTATTTAACGTCGACGTGCCTTATAAGAAAAATTTAGAAGAACTGCCTGAGGTTTCAAAAAAAATTACGTATTTCGACGAAATTTTAAAAGACAGAGGAAGAATATACGTGCGTTATTCCGGAACCCAAAATTACTTAAGAGTACTGGTAGAAGGAGAAGACTCCTGCGAAATAAACAACATCGGCGCAGAAATAAAAGAAGAAATAGAAAAAGGTTTCGGCATAGATAAATAATGTCGAAATATAGCCGGATAAAAGGGAGAATTAAATATGAAATTAGGCGTTAATATAGACCATATTGCGACGCTGAGGAATGCAAGGGGAGAAAATTTTCCTTCTCCCGTACATGCGGCTTTCGTCGTTTTAGAAGCCGGCGCTTCAAACGTTACGTGTCATTTAAGAGAAGACAGAAGACACATAAGGGATAACGACGTAAGAATCATATCCGAATTAACTAAAAGATTAAACTTAGAAATGTCGGCTGACGACAAAATCGTTAAAATAGCCCTTAGTATTATGCCCAGAAGCGTTACTATCGTTCCCGAAAAAAGAAAAGAATTGACTACGGAGGGCGGACTTGACGTGGCAGGCGACGTAAAACGTTTTAAAAATATCACGGAATCTTTCAAATTTAAATCCATAGACAGCATTACTTCGGCATTCATAGAGCCGGACGTAAGGCAGGCTGAGGCGGCTAAGGAAGCAGGATTCGATTTTATAGAAATACATACGGGAAGATATGCGGGCGCCGCAACGGAATCCGAAAGGATGAAAGAACTAAAAAGAATAAAAGAAGCCGTAGGATACGCTTTGAAGATAGGACTAAAGGTTAACGCAGGACACGGACTCGATTATAAAAATATATTCGATATTGCATTAATAGAGGGTTTCGAAGAGTTTAACATAGGATTTTCCATCGTATCGAAAGCCGTTTTCGAAGGGCTTGGACGTGCGGTAGAAAAAATGCTCGATATAATAAAAGCGGTGGATTTAGCCAAATTTGAAAAAGCAAATAAATACGATGCAAAATGATTAACGGAATAGGCATAGATTTAATATCCATAGATAAAATTAAAAAAGCTATGGAAATGCGAGGCGAAAAATTTTATTTACGGGTTTTTTCCGACACGGAATCGGATATAATAGAAAAAATAAAAAGCAGAAACGAAAAAAGGGCATTTGAAAAAGCCGCCGGATATTTTGCCGCAAAAGAAGCCTTTTTAAAAGCTTTAGGCAAAGGTCTTTTCTCTATTCCCTTAAATAAAATTAAAATTTTAAACGACGAAAGCGGACGGCCTTATATAAATTTAGATTCCGGCTTGGCTGATAATATTTCGGCTAAAGTAAGTATAACGCACGATAAAGGTTTTGCATGCGCTGTAGTAATATTGTAAAATTTAATTTAAATTAAATATTTAAATATGGAACTTTATTTTTCTGATAATTTAAAAAAAATAGACGAAGAAAGCTATTCGGCTTTCGGTTATTCCGAAGACATTTTAATGGAAAATGCCGGCGGCGGATGTTACAGGGAATTTTTGAAACTTTATGATAAAAGTTTTATAAAAAAAGCCTCTATTTCCGTAATTTGCGGCAAAGGCAATAACGGCGGAGACGGTTTCGTATTTTCAAGATATCTTTTTAACTCCGGTTTTAACGTAAATATCGCCGTTCTTGCGGAAAAAGCGTCCTATAAAGGAATTGCCGGAAAAAATTTAGATATATTAGTAAAGCTGGGTGCGGCTATTATAGAGGTGCCGTCGGAAGATAAAATTTCCGATTTAGAAAACATGCTGGAAAAATCGAACGTCGTCGTAGATGCTATATTCGGCGTGGGCTTAAACAGAGGATTAACAGGATTTTTTAAAAAGGTTATAGAGGTTATTAACGAAAAAAGTAATTGCGGCGGAAATCAGGAATGTTTAAAAAAAATAGAAAGCGGATACGATATTATATGCATAGACGTTCCGAGCGGTTTGAACGCCGATACCGGCGAAATTATGAACACCGCGATTACTAAAAATATTAAACAAATTTTTACCTTTGGCGGCTTAAAAACCGGTTTTTACATAAACGACGGCGAAAAGATGCTTCTTAACGAAAAAACAGTTTTAATCGATATAAATCAGCCGCGTCAATTATTAAAAAAATATGCTTCGGGCATAGAAATAATTACCGAAAAAGAGATTTCACGCTGTTTCAAAGAAAGAAAAAAAACGGCTACCAAATTCGATTACGGTCACCTTCTCGTAGTAGCAGGAAGTTCGGGAAAAACAGGTGCGGCTTACATGTCTTCTCTTGCAGGTTTTAAAGGCGGCGCAGGTTTAGTTACTGCGGCCGTACCGGAGAAACTGAACGATATTATGGAAGCAAAAACGGACGAAGTTATGACCTATCCGGTATATGACGACGGCAGAGGTTTTTTTATCGAAAAAGGAGCAGAAATTATTAAAAAATATTTGCTGAAAGGAAAAAATGCGGCGGTTATAGGTCCAGGCATAGGACTTGAAGAAGAAACTAAAGTTTTTTTGCACAAACTTTTGTCCGAAATAAATATTCCGGCGGTTTTAGACGCAGACGCCTTAAACATTTTGTCGGAAGATACCGATTTTTTAAAACAAGCGGCAAATAAAACCGATTTAATCTTGACGCCCCATTTTAAAGAAATGGAACGGCTTTCGGGTATAGACCGTCATATTATAGAAAAGGACCCGATAAACATAGGAAAAAAATTCGTTAAAGAATTCGGAGTATATTTGGTGCTGAAAAGTTCAAGCATGTTTATATTCGACAAAAACGGCGAACATGTATCTGTGCAGTGCGGACATAGTTCATTGCTTGCAAGCGGCGGAAGCGGAGACGTACTCAGCGGTTTAATAGGAGGTTTTATATCGAAAGGATTAAGTTTATATATGAGTATGAAATGCACCGCTTTTATTTTAGTTTATTCGGCAAAAAATCTTGAAAAAAAATACGGATATTTCGGCGCAGGCGCGGTAAAAATTGCCGAAAACGTGCCTGTTTCTATTAATTTTATGCTGTCCGAAGCAAAATAACGGAATAGATATATAGATAGCATTATAAATTTTAAAAAAATAAAAAAAACTATAAAAAAGGAGTTGTTAATGATTACGGCGGGCGATATTATGACAAAGGACGTCATAGTTTTAAATGAGGAAGACGATATTAAGAAAGCATCAGATATTTTTCTAAAATATAAAATAAACGCTATTCCGGTAGCAAATTCCGATAAAAAATTATGCGGAATAGTATCGGAAACCGATTTAGTATATCAGGAATCTAATCTTCACATTCCTACGCTTTTTACTATTTTCGACAGCATATTTTATCTCGGATCGTCTAAACATTTTAAAGAGGACGTAAACAAAATAACGGCGACTAAGATTAAAGATATTATGAACAAAAACGTTTTTTACGTTAAAGAAACAGAAGATATTTATGATATTGCAACGGTAATGGCGGATAAAAAATTTTATTCCATTCCTATCGTAAACAACGATAAAGAGATTGTCGGCATCGTTTCCAGATATGATATTATTAAAGCTATGTCGCAGTCAAACGCAAAATCCGGCAAATAAAAATAATAATTTAAAATGGGAAATATTCAATCTTTCGAGTCTAATTCGCCTGAAGATACTGAATCTATTGCTGTTGAATTTGCAAAAAAATTAAAACCTTTCGATTTTATAGCTTTAAACGGACGCCTCGGCGCAGGAAAAACTAAATTTACGTCCGGAATTATAAGATTATTATGCGAAAATGACGACATTACCGCGGTAAGTCCGACCTATTCTATTATGAATAAATATTCATGCGGCGGCGGCGTAATAAATCATTTTGATTTTTACAGGCTTAAAAGCGCTTACGACCTTGAAACCTGCGGTTTTTTCGATTCTTTAGGCGGTAAAAACTTGACTATAGCGGAGTGGACGGATGCGGTTAAAATTAATTATAAAAAATATACAGCGGGAAACTATTATTCGGTTAATATCAAAATGGACTCGGACGAAAAAAATAAAGAAAAACGATATATAGAAATAGAAAAAATTTTATAAATAAAATATAATTTATTTTTTGCGATATATTTTATATTTATAAACGGAGGTGCGCTTTTGGAAAAATTCGACGTTTGTATTATAGGGGGCGGTCCCGCCGGCTACGTGAGCGCATTAAAATGCGCTATTAACGGTTTGTCGGCGGCAATAATAGAAAAAGAAAGGTTCGGCGGAACATGTTTAAACAGGGGCTGTATTCCGACGAAGGTTCTTTATTCAAAGGCAAAATTTTTAAAAAAATTAAAAACTCCCGAAAGAGGATTTACGGTTAACGGATTTAATTTTAATTACGAAGAAATTATAAAATATAAAGACGAAGTCGTTTTAACACTTACGGGCGGAGTAGAAAAACTATTAAAAGCCAGAAAGGTAAATATTTTTTACGGCTTAGGAAAAATTAAAGGAAAAAACGGCGAAAAAGGGTTTTCTATAAGCGTCGAAGGTAAAGATGGTTCAAACGCGGAAATTTCGGCGGATAACATTATAGCGGCTATGGGTTCGTCGCCTTTTATGATACCCGCTTTCAATATAGACCATAAAAATATTATAACTTCCGACGAAGCTCTTTCTTTAAACGAAATACCTAAGTCTTTGATTATTATCGGAGCGGGAGTTATAGGGTGCGAATTTGCTAATATTTTTTCGGAATTCGGCTGTTCTATCAAAATGATAGAACTTCTGCCTTCTATTTTATCCACAGAAGACAAAGAAATTTCGAGATTTATAGATAAAAATTTTAAATCAAGAAATATCGAAGTTAAAACGGGAGCGGAAGTTAAAAGTATTAATTCTTCCGCCGACGGCGCCGAAGTAGAACTGGCAACGGGCGAAAAATTCTCGGCCGAAAAAGTTCTTGTGTCAATAGGCAGAAAATTAAATACTTCAGGTTTGGGACTTGAAGAAATAGGCGTCGCAATGGATAAAAGAGGAAAAATAGAAACCGATATACATAACGAAACTAACATAAAAGGAATTTATGCCTGTGGCGATATAATCGACGGACCTATGCTTGCCCATAAAGCTTCGTACGACGGAATAATAGCCGCCGATAATATTGCGGGAATAATTAAAGAAAAAGATTACGGCATACTTCCTTGGTCGGTTTATACCAATCCTTCAATAGGAACGGTCGGACTGAGGGAAGGCGACGCAGGACTTTCGGAAATAAAATATTCCGTAGGTCGTTTTTCATATGCGGCAAGCGGTATGGCTCTGGCAATGGAAGAGCCCGAAGGATTTTTAAAAGTCGTGGTCGAACCGGAAACTAAAAAAATACTCGGCGCCACGGGAATAGGAGCCGATATTCCAGAACTTATCGCCGAAATTGTTTCTTATATGCATTTCGGAGGAACTGTTTTAGACATAGAATCGACTATTCATTCTCATCCTACGCTGTCGGAAATAGTGCCTGAGGCGGCTCTTGATTCTATAGGAGAAGCTATACATAAATTTAATCCGAGAACGGCAAAAAAAGCATAAAAGTCGGTATTAAATGTAAATGAAGCAAAAAAAGATAATAAGTACAATAAAATAATAATACGGAATAAATAAAATAAAGGAAAACATAATTTATGTCGCTTATAGTTCAAAAATTCGGCGGAACTTCAATGGGAAGCATTGAAAGAATAAAGCAGGTCGCCGGACGGGTAATAAAGGAAAAAAATAAAGGAAGCGACGTAGTCGTAGTAGTCAGTGCTATGAGCGGCGAAACCAACAGGCTTCTTGACCTTGCCGTAAAAATGGGCGGAAAGCAGGACGACATGGAAACCGACCTTATAATATCGAGCGGCGAACAGATAAGTTCCGGACTTTTATCGCTTGCTTTAAAAAACGAAGGTTACGACGCAGTTCCTATGCTTGGGCATCAGGTAAGAATAACGACCGACGAATCTTACGGAAAAGCAAGAATATCTTCGATAGACTCCGAAAATATACGCAGGATGTTAAAAAGCGGAAAAATAGTAGTAATAGCCGGTTTTCAAGGAATAGATTGCAACGGATTCATAACGACGCTGGGAAGGGGAGGGTCGGATACGACAGCCGTTGCGGTGGCCGCCGCCGTTAAAGCCGATAGATGCGATATATATACCGACGTGGACGGAGTTTATACCGCCGACCCCAATATAGTTCCGGATGCCCGGCGATTGGACGTAGTTTATTTCGACGAAATGATCGAAATGTCAAGCCTCGGCGCAAAAGTTCTCCAGATAAGGTCCGTGGAATTTGCCATGAAATACGGCGTCAATCTTTTTGTGAAATCCACCTTTGTCGACGGGAACGGCACTCAAATAAAATTTATAGGAGAAGAAGAAAGTATGGAAGAATTGCAGGTTTCAAGCGTAGCATGCGATAAAGACGAAGCTAAAATTTCTATAAGGGGAATTCCCGACAGGCCGGGTATAGCAGCAAAGATATTTTCTAAAATATCGGCGGCTAATATAGTAGTAGATATGATTATTCAGAATATATCTATCGAAGGACACACCGATTTAACATTTACGGTATCCAAAAAAGATTTAAAAAAAGCTTTGGAAATTACGGAGGAGCTTGCTAAAGAACTTGATGCGAAGGAAGTTTTAAGCGACGATAAGATTGCAAAAGTTTCGGTAATAGGCGTGGGCATGAGAAATCATTACGGAACGGCTTCCACCATGTTCGACGTTCTTGCCAAAGAAAATATAAACATTATGATGATTTCCACGTCGGAAATTAAAATATCATGCGTGATAGACGCAAAATATGCAGAACTTGCCGCCAGAATACTTCACGATGCATTTAATCTTGGCAGGCAGAATTAATAAAATATAATAAATTTATAGAATTGATAAATGAATAAGGTTTCGGAACAAAAAAAAATAGAAATTTACGATACTACATTAAGGGACGGTACCCAGGGAGAAGGTTTTTCCTTATCTATAGACGATAAATTAATGATAGCCGACATTCTTGACGAACTGGGGATAGATTTTATCGAAGGAGGATTTCCGGCTTCAAATCCTAAAGATAAAAAATTTTTTGAATCTGCTTCTAAAAAGAAATTAAAACATTCTAAATTAGCCGCTTTCGGAAGCACCAGAAAAAAAAATGTCAGAGCAAAGGATGATGCCGGATTAATAGTGCTTGGAGAAACCGACGTTAATTATATTACTATTTTCGGCAAATCTTGGGATCTGCACGTAGAAAGCGTTTTAAAAATATCTTTAGAAGAAAACTTAGATATAATATTAGATTCGGTAGAATTTTTAAAATCATGCGGAAAAAAAGTTTTTTTCGATGCGGAACATTTTTTCGACGGATTCAAATATAATGAAGATTATGCCGTTAAAACTTTGAACGCCGCAATTTCGGCAGGAGCGGACAAAGCTGTTTTATGCGACACTAACGGAGGCTGTCTGCCGGACGATATAAGCAAAATAATAAATAATCTTAAGGTTAAATATAAAATAGATATAGGCAGGCTCGGCATACATACTCATAACGATACGGATTGTGCCGTAGCAAATTCTATAGCCGCCGTTTTGGAAGGAATAAAACACGTTCAAGGAACCATAAACGGTTACGGCGAAAGGACGGGGAACGCCAATTTATCTTCTATTATCCCCAACCTTGAATTAAAAGCCGGATTTAATGCGATAGGCAAAGAAAAACTTAAAAATCTTCTTAAAGTAAGCAGGTTAATAGATGAAATTTCAAACAATACTTCGGCTAAAAATATGCCTTACGTGGGTGAAAGCGCATTTGCGCATAAAGCCGGGCTTCACGCAAACGCCGTTCTTAAAAATCCTTCTTCATACGAACACATTGATCCGTCATTCGTCGGTAATGCCAGAAGATTTTTAATTTCCGATTTATCCGGCAAAAGCAATATAACCGCAAAAGCCAAGGAACTCGGCATAGATATCGGCGATCTATCGGAATCGCAGGAATCGGAACTTTTAAATAAAATTAAAGAATTAGAAAATTTAGGTTTTAATTTTGAAAGCGCGGACGGTTCCTTTAAAATCCTTTTGGATAAATATTCTTCAAAAGATTACGGGAATAAAGAATATTTTAAACTTTTATCTTTCAGGGTCAACATAGAAAAAACTTCCGATAAAAATATTTTCAGCGAAGCGGTAGTAATGATAGAAGTAAAAGGTAAAACCGAACACACCGTAGCGTTAGGGGATGGCCCCGTAAACGCGTTGGATAACGCATTAAGAAAGGCTCTTGTTAAATTTTACCCCGTTCTCGACGAAATGAAACTTACCGATTTTAAAGTCAGGGTTATAAGCGGAAAAGCAAAAACCGGAACGGCTTCTCTCGTAAGGGTTTTGATAGAGTCTTCAGATAAAGAGGAAAAATGGACGACGATAGGAGTATCTGAGAATATTATAGAGGCTTCTTATATAGCTCTCGCAGACGGCATAATTTATAAACTCGATAAAGATAAAGAAAAATAAAGGCGGAAAATAATAATGACGGATTTTGATAACGTAAAAGAAACCGGTTTTTTTAAGGCTTTATATTTAACATGGAAAAAATCTCTTTTCAGTCCGGAAATGTTTTACGATGAGTTAAACAATACCGGCGGCCAAGAAGAAAAAAGTTTATCAAAGCCTTATTTTTACGCCCTTTTGTTTACATATATAAATTTGGTGTTTTCTTTCTTCTGGGAAGTTGTTTTTTTTAAGATCGGGTTTTACAGAAATTATGCCGTTTTGCCTAAAATACCGCTTTTCTTCGAGAACAAAAGCTTTATAGATATGTATATAATTATAGGCGTTATATTTCTCCTGCTTATTCTCGGAATTTTATATACTATTTTTCTAATAATTCTAACTATAGTCGTCCACGGATTCGTTATGCTTATGGGCGGTAAGCAAGGTATAAGAAATACGTTCAGGATAATAGGCTATGCTTCGGGAGTAGGGGTTTTTTCGATATTTCCGATATTCGGATACAATATATCCGCCGCATGGTTTGCCGCGCTTTTAATCATAGGCGTCAAAAAAACCAACGGTTTATCGACGTCAAGGTCGATAATGACGCTTTTGCTTCCGTTTATTTTTCTCTCTTTAATTTTAGTCGTTTTTTTAATAAAAATATTGACGGTAAGGTAAGTAAGGGATGAAGCGGGGACAGAATTGAATTCTGTCTTTCCGATTTGTGATGGTGCCAGAATTGAATTCTGGCTGTCCAAGTTGAGGCGGGGACAGAATTGAATTCTGTCTTTCCGATTTGTGATGGTGCCAGAATTGAATTCTGGCACCATGATATATAAGCGTTAAGCTCTGCCGGAAGAGCCGAGGACTTTCATTCTTTCGGTAATTACTTCGACTACGTAATCTCTTGCCGGGCCGAAAATCTTTCTGGGGTCTATTTGGGATTTATCATTAACCATGCTTTCCCTGACTTTCGCAAGAAATGCAATGCGGAGGTCGGTGTCGGTATTAACTTTATTAATACCGAATTTTACGGCTTCTTTTAGAACATCGAACGGAACGCCTTTTGCGCCTTTTAAATCGCCCCCGAACTCCTCGAATTTTTTAGATGCCGCTTCGGGAACGGAAGATGCTCCGTGAAGCACAAGCGGAATGCCGGTTAGTTCTTTAACTTTTTTTAATCTTTCAAAATCTAATTTTGCTTCTCCTTTAAACTTGAATGCTCCGTGTGAAGTGCCTATAGCCGGAGCAAGAAAATCTATACCGGACGCTTCTACGAAATCATGTGCTTCATTGGGATTTACAAGTACGGCGTCTCTTTCAGCTACAGAAACGTTGTCTTCCACGCCTTGAAGTCTTCCGAGTTCGGCTTCAACGGAAATTCCGACGGGATGGCATATGCCGACTATCTGTTTTGTCAACTTAAGATTTTCTTCGTAGGGAAAATGTGAAGCGTCTATCATTACCGAAGTAAAACCAGCTTTAATCGCCGTCATTACTGCTTTTATATTTGAACCGTGGTCGAGATGCAGTGCGACCGGTATATTAGGATATTCATCGGAAAGAGTCTTAACCATAGAATACATCATTTTTGCGCCGGCATATTTCATAGCGCCTTCGCTTGCCGCAATTATAATCGGCGATTTTTCTGAATTTGCAGCGGAAAATATCGCCTGCAAAAATTCCATATTGTTCGCATTAAAAGCCCCTACGGCATAATTTTTCTTATTTGCATCGTCAAGAATTGCTTTTGCAGAAATCAAAGGCATTTTAAATCCTCCTTATCTTTATTGTTTATTTTTAACGGAATTAGGCAAAGAAAAAAGCCTCTATTTCATCATAATATCAGACCGATTATTTCGACGTCAGCGCCGTTTGCCATAATTTAAACCCCGATTCTACTTTTTTATCTAAATTTAAAATTTCTTTTCCGAAATAATTTTCTGTCCGTATGAATATAGTTATTATATCAAAGTTTTTTAAAAAGAAAAATGCAAAAATTGGAATTTTTCTTGAATTTCTTGGGGGGGAGGGGTATAATTAACATATAATATTGATTTTTTCAATAAAGGTTAATAACCCAAAATTGCCGATAAAAAATTTTAATTCTGCATAAACGGAATGCTTTTTCAATACATACAGAAAAATATATGTTTATATCTGCTTACGCAGGAATGACAATGCGGGAATTTAACTTTTAATCCAACGGGTGTCATTCTCGCGTAGGTGAAATCCAGTGTTCGTATAACTTTAAAGCCGTTTTATAAGTTTATATCGGCAAATTTGTGAATAAGCCGAGGGCGAACGGTAACGATAAGTCTCGGGGTCGGCCGGTATGCGGACGGCGAAGATACGGACGGGTTTATAAAAAAGGTTGACGGCGCACTGTATAAAGCCAAACAGGGCGGAAGGAACAGGGTATGTATAGTATAAGTATATAAGCAGTATAAAGTTCTGGTAAGAAATAATAAAGCAATAAAAGGAGTCCATGATATTGAAAAACAATAGGACGATATATATTATAGAGGGCTTATTTTTAACCGCTGTTTTGCTGTTTGCCGGCATTTTATTATATTTCGGCCCTGTTTCCGTTAAAAAAACTTCCGCTTTCCATTCAGAACTTTTACTAAAAATAACGAAATTAAATAAAGATATAGACCTTGTTAAAAGCGGGGTAGTCAAGTCCATATATTACGGGAGTTTAAAGCATTCGCCATCCCAAAAAACACATCTTAAAAAAGCTCTAAATAACTTAGGCCTTAATTTAAAAAAGACGGATAAACAGTACAAAGAACTTGACGTATTTATCAAAAAAAACAGCGACCTTTTAAAGAATAACCGTCAAATTATATTATATTTTAATAAATCATACTTTCAATGGAAAAATATCGGCAAGCCGATTCTCAAAATAATTATAAAATACCCTAAATATATATCGTCAAGAATATCGTATAAGCTTTTTCTAAAACATACCCTTTATCTCTCTCATTTGCCTACCTCAAATATTATCAAAGATACGAAGCTATATTTCAAAAAATTTATTAACATCGCTATTTATACATTTATAGCGGCTACGCTTGTCATAATATTTTTTTTAATTTTATTTTTTTATTACTTTAATAAATTTCAGAAAATTTTATTAAAAGATGAACAAAAATTCGAATCTATGTTTAACGACCAGCAGAGTATCGGTTTTGTCCTCGATATCGAAAGCGGCGCCATTATAAATGCAAACAACGCCGCGGTAAGTTTTTACGGCTATTCGAAAGACGAGTTATTAAAAATGGATATAAGCCGGATAAATGTTTTTACTCCCGCCCTAGAACAAATAGAATTCAGGCGGATTGCGGCGGAAAAAGTGAGCAATTACTCTATTTTTAAACACAGGCTCAAAAACGGGGATATAAAGACGGTGGAAGCCCGCATGTCTAAATTTACGGCGGGCGATAAACCTTATTTACTGGTTATTATTAACGACATAACGCAGGAAAAGGCGCTGGAAGAAGAGTTAAATATATCCCATTTTTATGACCCTTTAACCAAACTTCCCAATAAGAATCTCTTTATCGTCAGCGTTAATCAGTATCTTAGCGGCAGGGAATATAAAGAAAAAGGGCTGGCCGCCTCGCTCGCAGTAATCGATTTTTACAAATTATCCTATATTAACAATACTTACGGATACGATACCGGAGACAAACTTTTGCAGGGTTTTTCAAAAAGATTAAGCGAAGCTATGCGGGAAGGAGATATAATTGCAAGGACGGGAGAAGACGAGTTTGGAATACTATTTGTTAATTTACAAAATAAAGAAGATATTTTGCAGATAATTAACAGTCTCAAAGAAGAATTTAAAAATCCTCTGCATATCGAAGAACGGCCGATATCCGAATCTGCAATAGA
>JAKAQP010000019.1 GCA_021822485.1 bacterium | reverse complement strand
GCCAGATGTGGACCGCGCAGTTTTATAAATTTAAAAATGCAAGGACTTTATTGACGTCCGGCGGACTCGGAACTATGGGTTTCGGATTTCCGGCTGCTATCGGCGCGCAGATAGCCCATCCCGATAAAATCGTTTTCGATATAGCCGGCGACGGAAGCATTCAGATGAATATCCAGGAACTTGCGACGGCGGTGCAGTATAACCTGCCGGTCAAAATAGCTATAATAAATAATAATTTTCTAGGCATGATAAGACAGTGGCAGGAACTGTTTTATCATAAAAGATATTCATTTTCGGAAATGAACGTTAATCCGGATTTCGTAAAACTTGCCGAAGCATACGGAGCCGTTGGTTTAAGGGCTAAAGATCCGGATGACGTAGTTCCCGTAATAGAAAAGGCGCTGTCTATAAAAAAACCCGTAATAATGGATTTTATAGTCGACAGAGAAGAAAGCGTATATCCGATGGTTGCGCCGGGTTCGCCTATTACCGGTATGCTCTTGGTTTAAATTTAAGCATTAAAATTCGATAACATTTAATTAAATAATTTAATATAATAATTACGATTATGGAAAAAACACATATTCTTTCTATTACCGTAGAAAACGAATCCGGCGTGCTTACCAGGGTAGCAGGACTTTTTTCGGCAAGAGGGTTTAATATCGACAGTATATGCGTAGCAAAAACTTTAGAAAAAAACGAGTCCAAAATGATAATAGCCACGTCGGGAGATGCGCAAATTTTGGAACAGATAGTTAAGCAGCTTAACAGGCTTATTAACGTAATTAAGGTTCAGGAATTTACCGACGACGACTCCGTTTTAAGGCAGACTGTTCTGGTTAAAGTTAACGCGGATGAAACGACGAAAGGCGATATTTTCAGGATAAAAGAAATATTTAACGGCAGGATTATAGACGTTTCAAGAAATCATTACACCCTTGAAGTCACCGGGTCGGAAAAGAAAATAGATTCCCTAATAGACATTTTAAGGCCGCTCGGAATAAAAGATATAGTTAAGACAGGTATAATCGCTTTAGCCAGCGCTAAAAAAATAATATAATAAATATATATAAAAATTAATAAATAAAATAATAAAAATTCGATTGAGGGCGAAATACCGCCGTCTCTCTAAATAAAGGAGGATTTAATGAATATTTATTACGAAAAAGATGCCGATTTAAGATTAATTCAGTCAAAAACAGTAGCTATCATAGGCTACGGCTCTCAGGGGCACGCCCATGCCTTAAATTTAAAAGATTCCGGCGTGAAAGTAATTATAGGTTTAAGACCGGAAGGCAACTCTTTTTCAAAAGCTAAAAATGCAGGTTTTGAAGTATATCCAGTCAAAGAAGCGGCCGAAAAAGCGGACGTTATAATGGTTTTACTTCCCGACGAAATTCATGGAGAAGTTTATAAAAACGATATAGAACCGGGTTTGAAGGCGGATAAATATCTCGTTTTTGCTCACGGCTTCAGCATCCATTTCGGACAGATAGTTCCCCCTAAAGAAGTAAACGTTTTTATGGCCGCTCCTAAAGGTCCGGGACATCTCGTACGCCACGAATTTGAAAAGGGAGGCGGGGTACCGGATTTAATAGCCGTACATAACGATTATTCCGGCAATACGAAAAATATGGCATTGTCTTATGCGGCTGCAATAGGCGGCGGTAAAGCCGGCATATTAGAATCGACGTTCAGGGAAGAAACGGAAACCGACCTTTTCGGGGAACAGGCAGTTCTTTGCGGCGGCTTATCGGCTCTTATGACCGCAGGGTTTGAAACTCTGGTAGAAGCAGGATATCAGGAAGAAAGCGCATATTTTGAATGCATACACGAAATGAAGCTTATAGTCGATCTTATATATGAAGGCGGAATATCAAATATGAGATATTCGATAAGCAACACGGCTCAATACGGAGACCTGACCAGGGGTCCTAGAATAGTGGACGAAAGAGTCAAACAGGAAATGAAAAGAGTTCTTGAAGAGATTAGAAACGGAAAATTCGCTACCGAATGGATGCTTGAAAACAAAGCTAATAAGCCTTCGTTTAACGCTATGACTAGAAACGGCGAAGAGCATCAGCTTGAAAGAGTCGGAAGCAGATTGAGGTCGTTAATGCCGTGGATAACAAAAAATAAAATAGTCGATAAATCTAAAAATTAAAACATAAATTTTGACATTCGGGCAGACTCATATCTGCCCCAGTATTAAAAAATGAAATATATAGCGAAAGAAGGCATTCAGTTTATAGCAGCCGCATTTATCTGTTCGCTATTTTTTTTGATTCTGGGCTTTTACGCAAAAAATATAATTTTGGAATATATATTTTTTTCGCTGTTTGCGCTTTCAGTCATTTTCTTTTTTTTCTGTATATATTTTTTCAGGGATCCCGAACGAAAGCCGGATTCTGTTTTAAAAGAGGGCGAAATCGTTTCTCCCGCCGACGGTAAAATAATATTTTTACAGAAAATTTTTGACGAAAGGTTTTTAAAGGAAGAAGTGTTTAAAATAAGCATTTTTATGTCTATTTTTAACGTACACGTTAATAGGATTCCGTTAGGCGGAATAGTTGAAAAAGTAATTTACAATAAAGGCAAGTTTTTTTCCGCAAATTTAGATAAGGCATCTTCCGAAAACGAGTTTAATGCGATAATTTTAAACGCGGACGGAGCATTAAAAGAAAAAAATAAAAAAATAGCTTTTGTTCAGATAGCGGGTCTTATAGCAAGACGCATAGTGTGCAGAATTAAGCAAGGGGATGCCGTAAAGTCCGGAGAAAGATTCGGATTAATTAAATTCGGCTCCAGATTGGATATATATCTGCCTGTAAGTTTTATTCCTTACGTCAAAATAGGCGGTAAAGTTTTTTCAGGCAAAACAATACTTGGAAAAATAAATGATAGCGTCGAATAAACAAAAAAAGAATTATTCTCCGATAAAAACCGCCTTACATAACAACGAGTTATACAAAAACAGCATGACTAAAGGCGTTTTTCTCCTGCCTAACCTTATAACCAGCCTGTCGCTTTTGTGCGGTTTTTACTCTATAATTAATTCTATAGACGGCAGATACTGGATAGCCGGCTGGCTTATAATAGCGTCTATATTTTTCGACGGAATAGACGGCAAGGTGGCAAGGCTGACTAATACAAGCTCTAAATTCGGAATAGAATATGATTCGCTGTCCGACTTAATCGCTTTCGGGGCGGCGCCGTCCGTTCTGCTGTTCAAATGGTTTTTTATGGATATGGGAAGAATAGGCTGGGCGGTTGTGTTCGTATATCTTCTCGGAGCGACGTTAAGGCTTGCAAGATTTAACGTGCAGGTAAACTCGGTCGAATATAAAAAGTTTACCGGGCTTCCATCCCCGGCGGCTGCAGGAACCATAGTTTCTACGCTTTTTTTTATTACGAAATTTTCAATACGCACATTGCTTATAACTAAAATTATGCTTGTTTTGACGGCGGTAGTTGGACTTTTGATGATAAGCAACATTGGATACTTTGCTATGAAAGATTTTTCGGTTTTTAAACGCAGGGCTTTCGAGTTTCTGATATTGATATTATTTATTTTGATAATTATTATAATAAAACCGGTCGAATCGATTTTTACTATTTTCATACTATATTCATTCATTTCTCCCCTATTGTATTTTTATTTCGTTAATGTTAAGATAAAAAAAAATAATAAAGAAATTAAATAGGTTTTAGCAGGAGGGTTTTTAATGGGCGGCGGCGTTTTTAAAAAGATAAAAATATTCGATACGACCCTTAGGGACGGCGAGCAGTCTCCGGGCGCCAGCATGAATATGGACGAAAAGCTAAACTTGGCGAGGCAGTTGTCAAGACTCGGCGTGGATGTTATAGAAGCCGGTTTTCCTATTGCGTCGGAAGGCGATTTTGAAGCCGTCAGTGCTATAGCTCAAGAGATAAAAGGTATTGAAATAGCGGGGCTTGCAAGAGCAAACGAAAAAGATATATACAGGGCGTATTCAGCGGTAAAACATGCTGAAAAACCCGTTATACATACGTTTATAGCTACATCTGACGTGCACCTTAAATACAAGCTGAAGATGACTCGCGAAGAATTATACGAGCGCGCAGTCAATATGGTGAAATACGCAAAATCGTTCATAGAAAATGTAGAATTTTCTGCCGAAGACGCTTCCAGATCCGATTTAGATTTTTTATGTAAAGTAATTAAAGGAGTTATAGACGCAGGCGCTACCACCGTCAATATTCCTGATACGGTTGGATATGCTACGCCTTTTGAATTTTTTAATTTTATAAAAAATATCAGGGAAAGAGTCGAGGGAATAGAAAATATCGTTTTGAGCGTCCATGTTCACAACGATTTAGGTCTGGGCACGGCTAATTCTTTGTCGGCGATACTTGCGGGGGCAAATCAGGTCGAATGTACTATAAACGGTATCGGCGAGAGGGCGGGCAATGCCGCGCTCGAAGAAATAGTTATGGCTTTAGAAGTCAGAAAAGATATATATAATGCCGTAACATCGATAAATACATCGGAACTATTTAGAACTTCGCAACTTTTAACTCATATAACCGGTATATCTGTCCAGCCGAATAAGGCTATCGTCGGCAAAAATGCTTTTTCGCACGAAGCGGGCATTCATCAGGACGGGGTACTTAAAGAAAAAACCACGTATGAAATTATGACTCCCGAGAGCGTCGGAAGACAGCCGGATGAATTGGTATTAGGCAAGCATTCAGGGAAACATGCGTTTAAAGAAAAACTTAATTCACTCGGTTATTTGTTAAACGACGAAGAGATAGAGAAAGCTTTTATAAAATTCAAAAACCTTGCGGATAAAAAGAAAGATATTTACGATGAGGATATAGATTCCCTTGTTTCTAAGTCAAATCACTTAGAGAAGTACGAATTGAAATATGTAAACGTCGTCTGCGGAGATACGGTTTCGCCGCTTGCAATGGTCAAACTTAAAGTTGACGGAGATTTAAAGCGCGATTCTTCCTGCGGAAACGGTCCCGTAGATGCGGCGGTTAACGCCATCGAAAAAATCGTCCATTCTAATGCTAAAGTTATCGGCTATGAAGTGAAATCTATCAGGGGAACGACGGAAGCACAGGGAAACGTATCAATTACTATAGAGCATAACGGTGCGAGTATTACCGGAAGAAGCGCGCATACCGACATAGTTACCGCAAGCGCCAAGGCTTACGTTAACGCTTTAAATAAGTTGTACGTTCATAATAAAAACGCCGCAAATAAAACAATCTGCGAAATTGAAATTAATGCTTAATTTTTTAAAGCGGTAAGCAATTACGCAAAGCGTGCTATTGTTTTGCATTTTTGCATAAATTCATTTAGTCATCATAAAGAAATATACAAGGAGAACAAAATGGCAAAACCATTAACCATTACCGAAAAAATCATTTTAAATCATACCGATTTGCAGGAAATATCTTCGGGAGATATAGTAAACGCAAGAGTGGATTTAGCCTTAGGGAACGATATAACCGCACCTATAGCTATAAAAGAGTTTTTCGCTATAGGCGTTGATACGGTATTCGACGGAAAAAAAATAGCGCTGGTTCCCGACCACTTTGTTCCCAACAAAGATATATTGAGCGCAAAACAGGCGAAAATGATGAGGGAATTTGCAAAAAAATTCAATATAGAAAACTATTTCGAGTGCGGAGAAGCCGGCGTTGAGCATGCGCTTCTTCCGGAAAAAGGCATAGTCCTCCCAGGAGACTTAGTGATAGGAGCCGATTCGCATACCTGCACCTACGGAGCGCTTGGAGCGTTTGCTACAGGAGTCGGTTCTACCGATTTAGCATACGCTATGGCATTCGGCGAATTATGGCTTAAAGTTCCGGAATCGATAAAAGTTATTTTTGAGGGCAAACCTAAAAAATGGGTGTCCGGCAAAGATTTAATTCTTTATCTGATAGGACAGATAGGAGTAGAAGGCGCAAACTATATGGCTCTGGAATTCACGGGAAGCACGTTTAAACATCTAGGTATGGCGGACAGGCTTACTATATCCAATATGGCTATCGAAGCCGGAGCAAAAAGCGGAATATTCGAGCCGGACGAAATTACCGAAAATTACGTAAAGAGCAGGGCAAAAAGAGACTATATATTTTATAAGAGCGACGAAGGCGCGGAATACGTGAAAGTATTAAATTATAATACCGAAACTATCAATCCTCAAGTTGCTTTTCCGCATCTTCCGGAAAACAGCGTAGATATTAAAGAAGCGTCCGCAAAAAACATAAAAATAGACCAATCAGTTATCGGTTCCTGCACAAACGGCAGAATAGAAGATTTGAGAATTGCAGCGGATATATTAAAAGGTAAAAAGATAGCCAAGTACACGAGACTTATAGTAATTCCGGCGACTCCCGATATTTACAGAATGGCGGAAAAGGAAGGGCTTATAGATATATTTATGGATGCAGGAGGAGTAGTGAGTACGCCTACTTGCGGACCTTGTCTCGGCGGATATATGGGAATACTTGCGGACGGCGAAAGAGCGATATCTTCTACGAACAGGAACTTTAAAGGAAGAATGGGCGACGTTACGAGCGAGGTATATCTTGCAAATCCAGCGGTTTGCGCGGCTTCCGCTATACTCGGCAAGATTGCGGGTCCCGACGAAGTAGTATCTTAATTCAAAATATTAAACGGAATAATTAAGTTAAAGGTTTTTAATATTTATAAAGGAGCATTATTTATGATATTCAAAGGAAAAGTATTTAAATTCGGCGACAACATAGATACCGATGCTATAATACCTGCAAGATATCTGAACGATTCAAGCGAAGAAAATTTAAAAAAACACTGCATGGAAGACGCCGACGAATCGTTTTCTTCGAAAGTATCTAATGGCGATTTTATAGTTGCGGGAAATAATTTCGGATGCGGTTCTTCGAGGGAGCATGCTCCTATAGCCATTAAATCATGCGGCGTACCAATAGTAATAGCTAAAAGCTTTGCGAGGATATTTTACAGGAATTCTTTTAATATAGGGCTGTTTATTCTTTCCGCGGATACGGACGGAATAGAAAACGGAGACGTGCTTGAAGTAAATACCGATACCGGAGAAATTAAAAATCAAATTAAAAATACCGTTATCAGCGCCAAACCTATTCCTAAATTTATGTCCGAATTAGTCAATGCTGGCGGCTTAATAGCGTATGCTAAAAAAAAGATTAAGGAGGGTAAAAAATAGTTATGATAAAATTAGCTCTTTTCCCGGGCGACGGGATAGGAACCGAAGTAGCCGAAGAAGCAGTTAACGTATTAAAGTTTTTGCTCGACAATCACTCTGTCAGATATGAAATAGAAAAAGGCCTCGTCGGCGGCGCATCGTACGACGAATACGGAAAGCCTTTAACCGATGAAACTCTTAAGATAGCAAAAAATGCGGATGCCGTAATTTTTGGAGCGGTAGGCGGCTATAAATGGGAATCGCTTCCGATTGAACTGAGACCGGAAAAAGCCCTGCTGTCTTTGCGATACGAACTCGGTTTATATGCAAATTTAAGGCCTTCTAAAATTTACGACGAACTTATCGACGCTTCTCCGTTAAAAAAAGAGGTAGTCCAGGGAACTGACATGATGATAGTAAGGGAGCTTACAGGCGGGATATATTTCGGTCAGCCCAGAGGCGTTTTCGACCTGGAGGACGGACAGAAAAAAGGCGTTAATACCCTTGTTTATACTACTAAAGAAATAGAAAGGATAGCAAAAATAGCTTTTGAAATTGCTAAGAAAAGAAGAAAAAAAGTTTTGTCGGTCGACAAAGCAAACGTATTGGAATGCACGGAATTATGGCGCAATGTAGTTGCGGAAATAGCCAAAGGTTATCCTGACGTGGAACTAACAAATATGTACGTCGATAACTGTTCTATGCAGTTAATAAGACAGCCGAAAAATTTCGACGTTATCGTAACTACTAACCTGTTCGGCGATATTTTGAGCGACGAATCTTCTATGGTAGCCGGCTCTATCGGCATGCTGCCCTCTGCAAGCCTTAACGGCAAAAAAGGCATGTATGAGCCTATTCACGGAAGCGCACCGGATATTGCAGGACAGAATAAAGCAAATCCCTTAGCCGCAATATTATCGGTTGCAATGATGTTGAAATACAGTTTTGATATGGACGATCTTGCCGATAACATAGATAAAGCCGTCGAAAAAGTAATTAAGAACGGATACAGGACGGCGGATATTTATTCAAAAGCTCCGGGAACTAAACTCGTCGGAACCAAAGAAATGGGTCTTGCCGTAATCGAAGAATTAAAAAAATAAAAATTTGGATAAAATAACATGAGTAAAAGGTGTCATAATTGGAAAGCACAATATGAAAAAAGAAAAATATAATGTTGCTATAACGGGAGCTACTGGTCTTGTCGGCAGAGAGTTTTTGGAGATACTGGAGCAGAGAAATTTTCCGATAGGAGAACTCTATCTTTTTGCATCGGAAAATTCTATTGGAGAAACTATAGATTTTAAAGGCGACGAATATATAGTCGATGCTTTAAGGGAAGATTCTTTTAAAAAAAAGAATATAGACATAGTATTGTCGAGCCCGGGAGGGCAGATAAGCGCTAAGTTTTCGCCTATTGCCGCCAAAGAAGGAGCGGTAGTTATAGACAATACGTCTTATTTCAGGATGGACAAAGACGTTCCTTTAGTCGTGCCGGAAGTTAACCCCGACGATATAAAATATTATTCTAAAAAAAATATAATCGCAAATCCGAATTGTTCGACTATTCAGATGCTCGTTCCGCTTAAACCGATTCACGACAAATATAAAATAAAAAGAATAGTCGTTTCGACGTATCAGTCCACTTCCGGAGCCGGCAAAAAAGCCATGGACGAACTTTTTTACCAGACAGCCGGCATTATAAATGCTCAAGGCGATATATTTCCGGAAAAATTTCCGGTGCAGATAGCTTTTAACTGTATTCCTCAAATCGATGTTTTCGCAGACGACGGATACACCAAAGAAGAGATTAAAATGGTAAACGAAACCCGTAAAATAATGCACGACGATAATATAGGCGTGTCTGCAACTACTGTGAGAGTTCCGGTTTTCTTCTCGCATGGCGAATCCGTTAATATCGAAACGGAAAAAAATTTCGATATTAAAGATATAAAGAAAATGCTTTCCGAAACTAACGGAGTTAAAATTATAGACGACGTATTAAGCGAAAATCCAGAAGAGCGTTATCCTTACCAGACTAACGTCGCAGGAAACGACGAAGTATATGTCGGCAGGATAAGAAAGGACTTTTCCGTTCCTAACGGCATGAATTTATGGGTAGTAGCCGACAACGTCCGAAAAGGAGCGGCTCTAAACGCCGTGCAGATAGCGGAAATTTTAATTAAAAAGTATCTTTAATACTTAATAATGTCTTTAAAATTACGAAACCATGAGATAATTAAAAATTTATCCGTAGTTTCGTTTTTTACTTTAATAAGCAGGATTCTGGGTTTACTTAGAGACGTTTGCATTGCATACTTTTTCGGCGCCGGAATTACTACGGATGCGTTTTTCGTTGCATTCAGGATACCCAATCTGTTCAGGAGGCTTTTCGGAGAAGGAGGGATATCTGCTTCTTTTATTCCCGTATATTCGGAAAGTTTGGTCAAAAAAAGCGAAATAAATTCGGAAGACCTTTTTCAAACCGTTTTCGCGATACTTTTTTTTATCCTTTTATTCCTTTCTCTTATAGGATTTTTATTTTCGTTTGTTTTTGTAGCCGTTACTGCGCCGGGCTTTTTGGGTAAACCTTTTGAGTTTAATCTTGCGGTTATTCTAACTAAGGTCATGTTCCCATATATTTTTTTGATAGGACTTACCGCCTTTCTATCGGGAGCGTTAAACGTTCACGGTTCTTATGCTCCCGGCGCAATGTATCCGATAATATTAAATATAGCGCTTATATTATCGGCAGTTTTTTTAAAGCGGTTTTTTCACCCGGCTATTTTTGCTCTTGCGACGGGCGTTATGATAGGAGGAGCGCTTCAGCTTGCATCCCAGATTTATTATATTAAAAAAAAGAAAATACGCCTCGGTTTCAAGTTTAATTTTAAAAGTTCGGACGTAAAGGCAGTTTTTAAACTGCTTACCCCCTCGCTTTTAGGTATGGCGGTAATTCAGCTTAATCTCGTTTTCGATACGCTCCTTGCTTCTTTTCTTCCTTCCGGCAGTATATCTTATCTTTATTACGGCGACAGGCTTTATCAGTTTCCTCTCGGAGTTTTTGCAATAGCTATGCAGACCGCTATTTTTCCTACGCTTTCCGCTTCGTTTGCAAAAAATAACATGGATGAAGTTGATGGAGCTTTTAATTTTGCGTCTTCCCTTATGTTTTTTATAATAATACCGTCAAGTATAGGCTTAATACTCTTGAGAAGTTCGCTGGTAAAATTAATATATATGCACGGTCTGTTTAATGCCGAGGACGCGCAAAAAACGGCGGGAGTTCTTCTCTTTTTTATAGTAGGCTTGTGGGCGTCGGCACTGTTAAAAACGGTGGTTCCTGTTTTTTATTCCATGAAAGATACAAAAACGCCGGTTAACGCAGCGATAATTTCATTATTTATAAATATAGTATTTGCGGTTATTCTTATGCGGGTAATGGGAGTGTACGGACTTGCGCTGGCTTCCAGTATTTCTTTAATTTTTAATTATTTGTTTCTTTTAAGAAAACTGCATCGTAAGAAAGGTATAGGCTTAGGAATAAATTTTTTTAAATCTTTCCTAAAAACGTTAGCGGCAAGTGCGGTTATGGGGGCGGTAGTTGAATTAGTAATATCGGCTTCAAACAAGATGCATTACGGCCAGTTATTCGCAGTTTTAATTTCCATAGCTGCCGGATTAATTATTTACTTTGCCGCCTCGTTAATTTTTAAAAATGATTCCGCTAATATATTAAAAAACTTAATTGCTAAAAAACATTAACTTTTTATTTTTTTTCTAGTTAGTTTTTCTATAGGTTGTTTTGTGCGGGCGGTTATATTAGTTTTAGCGACATCGTTAATATTTACGTTAACCTTTTGAACCTTGACCGTATTATTATTTTTTTTGCTTAAAGTAGAACCTGTTACGGTAACGATTGTTCCATAGCCTATCTGTTTATATAACAAATAAGCGTCAATTTTTGGAAATTCGACGCATCCTGCGGATTGCGGAAAACCGTAATGTTTTCGTGGCATATAATGCAAAGCTATGTTTTTGTTAAAATAGTCTATATATTTTATTCTGGAATCGCTATAATGGATTAACTTTACAGGATAACCGTTTAAATATTCAATTCTTTTGAAATGTTGTAATTTTAAAGCTTTATATGTTTTATGAGTAATAGGCAGCGGAAATAGTCCGCTCATTGTAGTATAAGGCATTCTGAGAAAAACATACCAAGTGCCGTCAGGCGTTAATCCCAATATTCCCGTATTTACGGGAAAATAAAAAATTATTCGGCCGTTTTCGTATAATTCGGCTTTCTCATTAGTTTTTGACTGTTTAACTAATACCCAGTCCCACGGCTGTTTGTTGAATTGTTTTTTTTCTGCGCTTTTTTCGAGTTCGCATAAAAGTTTGTCCGTTATTTCAGGTCTGTCGTATCCCCAATCTTTAACCCTGCCCGATTCGTTAAGATATCTTGCAATAGAACCGATGATAAAAGGATTTTGTTCATTCCAAGCGTAAGAATAAACAATTTTTTTTAGTTTTTTTTGCAAAGGGAATGCAAACTTATATTTGTCTTCCGGCGTTAAAGAAATGGGAAGATATTTTAAATATTGCAAATATTTTACCGTACAAAGAAATACGTCAAGATTAGTACAATCAAGTGGTTTAGTTATATCAGGTCTATAGACTTTCAAATTTATAGTTTTAATAGTCCGCTTTTTTTTTGTAAGTTTTTCGATTGTTTTGGAAAGTTTAGGTTTTACCGTTTTTATACCCATAATTTGGTTAAAACTCGGTTTTTTTATTTTTATTCGTTTATTTCGCGTTGCGGAAACGGACGACGGAAAAAATATGAATTTCATCGAAAAATATGAGCCTGCTATCAAAACCGCAATCAAGACCATTAATAAAAATATATGTTTTTTGTTTAGGTTCATTTAATCCATTCCGTTTCCGTTTTATGTTCCATTTTGCGGCGGTGCCTGAATTGAATTCCGACGCCGCAGTTAGTTATTTTTTGACTTTTTTGACAATAATGTTATAATCAAAATAAGCGGATAATTTTTTAAGTTATTATAATTATACAATATATAAGTAATATTGTATAATTTTTCGTATATTTTTTTAAGAGGTAATTAAAAAACAAAATTTGCGCAGAGACGATAAACGCTTAAAGACCGAAAGAGGTTCTTTAGCCTTGACAAAGCATGAAAAGAACGATACCGAGAAGATAGAGCTTGAAGATATAGAGCTTTTTAATAAATTTTCAAATCCTTCCTCCGGCATTAGAAGTCTCATAGAATCCGAATTCGACGTCGATATGTCAGTCAGGGGTAATACGATATTCGTTAAAGGATTAAAAAAGAATATACGTACCGCCGGTTTTTTTATAAAAGATTTGATGCACCTGTTTAAATCAAACGAAGCTATAACCGATGCGGATTTAAAAAGATTGGCAAAATTAAAAATAGGCAGTCCGGAAATTAATGCCGCCGCTCATTTATATCCGTCTATTCTTCTAACTCCAAGAAAGAAAAATATCACTCCGAGAACTCCAAACCAGAAAAAATACACTGATGCAATTTTTAAAAGCGACGTAGTTATCGGCATAGGTCCCGCAGGAACCGGAAAAACTTATCTTGCAATGGCTTGCGCTATATCTTTATTTCAGAATAAAGTTTTCGACAGGATAATTTTGACGCGTCCGGCGGTGGAAGCTGGAGAAAAATTAGGTTTTCTGCCTGGAGATATAGCGCAAAAGATAAATCCGTACTTGCGTCCGCTGTATGACGCTCTATATGAAATGGCGGAATTTGAAAAAGCTATGAGGCTTATAGAAACCGATGTTATAGAGATAGCTCCTATAGCTTTTATGAGAGGAAGGACTTTAAACAACTCGTTTATAATACTCGATGAAGCGCAAAATGCTACCAACGAGCAGATGAAAATGATGCTGACCAGAATAGGTTCGGGCTCTAAGATAGTGGTGAACGGCGATATTACTCAGACGGACTTACCTTCCAATAAAGATTCGGGGCTTATAAAAGCAAGCAAAATTTTAAAGAATATCGACGGCATAGAAGTGGTAAATTTCGACGAAACAGACGTTCTGCGGCATAAATTAGTCCGAGATATAATAAAAGCATATGAAAAGAACTAAATTTTTAGAATTTTTAAAAAATAATTCTATTGAAATCAAAAGCCGTTATTCCGCTCTTTTAATAATTCTTTTAATATCTTCGGTGTTATTGACGTTTCTGCTTTATAACGGTCTGGAATTTATAAAAAATAAGTATAAAGCGGGAGAGATAGCTACAAAAACGATAATAGCCAAAAGAAATTTCAGATACGTTAATACTAAAGCGACCAACGCAATTTTAAAAAAGAAAATAGCCGAAAGTCCGAATGTTTATCTGTATTATCCCGAAATTAAAACAAGTTTAAACAGGAAAATAAAAAAAGCTTTTTCCATAGCAAGAACATATAAAGACGAACACAAGCCTAATAAAGAAAATCAAAATATTACGGAAAATATATTTGAGTCTAAATTAGGAGTAAAATTAAACAAAAACGTTCTTGACGAATTTTATTATTTGAATTACAACAAAAACGTGGAAAATTATATTTTAAAAATAGTTTCGAGCGTTTACAAAACGGGGGTTCTCTCCAAACTGCCGTCGTCCGGCAAAAACATAGAAATAAAAAACACGGTAACAAACACTCAAAAAATTGTAAACTATCCTCAAATTTTTTTTACTTCTAAAAAGGTAAAAAGTTTTGCTTATTATTATACCGTAAAATATTTAAATTTCCTGCCGGATTATATGCGTATCGATATTTATGATATTTCTTACAACATTATAAAACCCGATATTGTTTACTCAAAATATCTTACGTTAAAAAAAATAGAAATAGTTAAAAAAGAAAATAAGCCCATTTTCATACGCGTTAACAAAGACTCGCTTTTGATAAAAGCAGGTGAACTTATAACCAAGTCAAAAGCCCTTGAATTAAATACGTACGATTCTAAATTTAAATTAAAAAATAATATACCGTCTTTAATAGGATTGTTTTTAGTGATAACTCTACTTTTGTCGTTGTCCTATATTTTTCCATACAGATATATAAAAAAATTCAGGACTACGTTAGATTTCAAAAATATACTTTTTGTTATTACGATTTTATTGTTTTCAATATTATTGATAAAAGCCGGAATTATATTTTCTAACGCACTTGCTTTATATTTTCCTTTTATAGATAAAAGCGACTTGTATTACTTGATTCCTTTCGCTTTTGGACCTATGCTTGTAAGGATAATTTTAAATTCGGAAGTTTCGGTAGTTTATATTGCCCTTTTTTCTATATTGACGTCGATAATTTTTAAAAACTCTATTTTTTTTATGGTATATACGTTTGCGGGTAGTTTTATAGCATCTTATGAAGTTTTCGACTTTTCTTCGTGGGGAAGAGTAATCAGAGCCGGCATCATTACCGGATTGATAAATGTAGTAATGGTATCGGCATTTGCGTTGATGGGTTTTAATCTTATAAACGTTCAAACTTTTTATGCAGTCGTTTCGGCATTTTTATCCGGTGTAATTTCTTCGGTTATAGTTATAGGGCTTATTCCCATTTTAGAAAGCCTGTTCGGGTTTACGACCGATTTTAAACTGCTTGAACTTTCAAGCGCCGGCAACCCTTTGCTCAGGCAGTTTTCTATAGCTGCCCCCGGCACATACCAGCATTCGATAATGACATCCACTCTTGCGGAATCAGCCGCGACCGCGGTGGGAGCCAACCCTCTTCTTGCAAGGGTTGCAAGCCTTTATCACGATATAGGAAAAATAACCAAACCAAACTATTTCATAGAAAATATAGTAAATTCTGAAAATCCGCACGACAAACTTTCTCCTACCATGAGCAGTTTGATTATAGCTTCGCACGTAAAAGACGGACAGGAACTTGCAAAAAAATATAAACTCGGAAATAAAATAGAAAGCATAATCGCTGAACATCACGGGACTTCTATGATAGGGTCTTTTTACGAAAAGGCATACAACGAAAATAAAGGCGCACATGTTTCAAGCGATGCATTCAGATATGCCGGCAGAAAACCTCAGACTAAAGAAGCCGGAATAATTATGCTGGCCGATTCCGTCGAAGCTATATCGAGGTCTATGTCGAATATATCGCCGTCTCGGCTTGAACAGATGGTCAGAAAAACCATAAATAGAATTTATACCGACGGACAGCTTGACGAATGCGAATTGACGCTGAAAGATCTTCATATTATAGGCGATGCTTTCGTAAAAGTTTTAAATTCCGTTTTTCATCAAAGAATTCCATATATAGACAGGCAGACCGGAGGTGCGGATAAAAGTGAAACAGGCAAAAACGGTAATAAATATAACGGATATCCAGAGAAAATTCAAAATAAACCAAAGGTTAGTCCGCTATATCGTTAAAAATTCCATAAACCGGCTTTATTGCGGTTCTTACGAAATAAATATAATTTTCTGTTCCGAAAATTATATTAAAAAATTGAATAAAACCTACAGGAATCAAAATAGAGCTACCGACGTACTTTCGTTTGGAATTAAAGAATGGGAAAACGGTGTTTATCATCTTGGCGAAATATATATATCGCCCTCCGTTGCGCAAAAAAATTACTATAACAACCGTAATTTCTGGGAAAAATCCGAATGGATATCCCAAAACAACGATAAAGAAAGCAGCCCCCTTTATTATTATAGAAAAGGTTTTCGCAGGGAGATCGCTCTGCTTGTTATACACGGTATTCTTCACCTTTTCGGATACGTTCACGACGAAGAACACAAAATGAATTTAGACGACGAAGATTACGATAAAGATATGAAAAATATGCAGAATTTTTTATATAAAGAGTTAAACGGGAAACTGTAAATATATGAAAAAAAATTCGCAGAGCCGTTTGGAATCTTTTAACGCAGCTATAGAGGGCATTATTTTAGCTACCAAGACCGAGAAAAATATGAAAATACATTTTTCTATAGCTCTTGTCGCTATAATACTTGCTCTTTTTTTAAAAGTATCGAAAATAGATATATTATTCGTCCTTGTTTCAGTTTTTTTTGTTTTATTTGCGGAAACTCTTAATACTTCGATAGAATATCTTGCCGATTTTATATCCAAAGAGCATTCGGAAGAAATTGCCGCCGTTAAAAATTTAGCCGCCGGCGCGGTTCTTTTATCCGCCTTCGGTTCGTTCGTAGTCGGATACATAATTTTTTCCAAATACCTTTATTATTTGATATACTATACGATAAATATGATTAAAACCGAAGGTTCCGATATATCCGTAATAATTATATCGATTGTTTTCGTTGGAATTATAATAATAAAAGCCATGTTTAATAAAGGCACTCCCTTAAGGGGAGGTTTTCCGAGCGGCCATGCAGCCATAGCCTTTTCTATATGGCTTATAGTATCTTTTTTGACCCTGAATCCTGTAGTTTCTCTGCTTACGTTTATTCTTGCATTCATAATAGCTCTTTCCAGAATAAACAGCGGCATTCATACTAAAATAGAGGTTTTAACAGGAAGTATTATAGGAATTTTAATAACTGCCCTTATATTTAAGCTTTTTTATTTTTAATAATTTTATAAGAAGGGGAATTATGACGACAAAAGAAAAACAAAAAACCTATAAACTCGACGAGCTTATAGAAATAGTTAAAAAATTAAGGTCGGAAACCGGCTGTCCATGGGACAGGAAGCAGACTGAAGAAACCTTAAAACCGTATATCATAGAAGAAGCTTACGAAGTCGTAGAGGCTATAGGTTCCGGCGATAAAATCGAAATAATGGAAGAACTCGGCGACCTTCTTCTTCAAGTTGTTTTTTTATCGGACATATATGCAGATAAAAAAGAGTTTTCTATAAACGACGTTATAGAGACGGTAAACAAAAAACTTATAAGAAGACATCCGCACGTTTTCGACGAAAATTTTTCTTTGAAAGAAGGCGAATGCCTTGAAGACGCTATTCTTAGAAATTGGGAAAGGATTAAAGGGGAAGAAAAGAAGGAAAAATCGAAAAATAAACCGGATGTTCCGAAAAAACCGTCTGTATATATTTCTGAATCCATGCCGTCTCTGCACAGGGCATATATGGTTCAGGAAAAAGCTAAGAGGCAGGGTTTAGATTTTGCGGACGCCGAAGAGGCTTTAAAAAAAGTATATGAAGAAATAGAAGAATTTAAAGAAGAACTGAGTAAAAACGACAATGCCGATAAAGACAGAAATAAAAATAAAATAACCGAAGAATACGGCGATATTTTATTTTCGCTCGTAAATTTAGGAAGGCTTTTAGATATTCATCCCTGTTCGGCTTTAAATAAATCCACGGATAAATTTATAAAAAGATTCGGATACATAGAGGAAAAAGCCGCAAAACCGCTTTCGGAATTAGATGCCGCAAGCTTGGACGAGTTATGGGAATCATCTAAAAGAGGGTCATAATAATGAAGACAATATTAACGAACGATAAAATAAAAAATCTATGCTTAGCCGGTTTGTCCGGCGTTATAACAGCCCTTTTATTTCCTGTTTTTAACCTTGAATTTCTTGCGTGGATTGCATTAATCCCTCTTTTATACGCCGTATATAAATCTAAGGGTTTTAAAGAATCTTTCTTATACGGTTTTATTGCCGGTATAGTTTCATACGTAATTATACTTTACTGGATAGTTTATACCGTAAGCAAATTTGGAGGTCTTCCTTACTACATAGCGGTTTTTGCGCTTATTCTTCTTGCTTCTTATCTGGCTCTATATGTTGCTTTATTTGCAGGTTTTGGAAAAATTATATTAAGCCGCTATAAGAAATTAAACTTCATTTTAATTCCCTCATGCTGGGTTTTTTTCGAGTTTCTGAAATCTAAACTCTTAACGGGTTTTCCATGGGAAAACTTAGGATGCTCGCAGTATTTAAATATTCCTTTTATACAAATTTCCAATATTATCGGCGTTTTCGGATTATCTTTTATAATAGTTCTGGTTAATTATTCAATATTCAGTTTTATTTTTCAAAAAAACAGGCTTTCAAAAAAACAGGCATTATTTGAGCTTTTTTTTGTTATATCGGTTTTTATTTTAGTTATATTATACGGTTATTACAACATATATTCGGTAAATAAACTCGTTAAACATAAAAAACCGTTAAGGGTCGCCCTTATTCAGGGAAATATAGGTATGTTCCAAAAATGGAAAATCACTAAAAAAAGAACGACGCATATATATCTTAAATTGACGAAGCAGTCTTTAAAATATAAACCTCAGCTGGTTATATGGCCTGAAACTGCTCTCCCGTATATTATATCGGTTTATCCTTTTTACTGGAACAAGGTTATGAGATTTACCGAAAAGCATAAAATAGATATGGTTTTTGGCGCTATAGGATTTAAATTTTTTAATTTTAAGTACCATTATTATAACAGGGACTATATGTTTACCGACAAAGGAAAGTATTACTATTACGATAAACATCATTTAGTCCCTTTCGGAGAATATATACCGTTAAAGAAACAGCTGCCTTTTCTCGCGCATATTTTAAAGGGAGCGGGTATAGGAAACTTTACGGCGGGCAAAAAGTTCAGGATTTTAAAAAACGGCAAATTAAAAATAGGCTCAATGATATGCTATGAAGCTTATTTTGACGGACTCGTAAGGCATTTTCCAAAAAACGGAGCAAATCTTTTCATAAGCATTACGGACGATGCATGGTACGGAAAAACGTCGGCTCCTTATCAGGATATGTCTATGACGGTTTTTCCGGCAGTAGAAAACGAAAGGTTTATCGCCCGTGCCGGAAATACGGGCATAAGCGGAATAATATCCCCCGTTGGGAAAATTTTAAGCGATACGCAGATATTTAAACGGACTTATATGATAGGCTACGTTAAATTAATTAATAGAAAGACTTTTTTTGCATTATATGGTAATATATTTGCTTATATATCGGATATTGTTTTTGTAATTTCAATGTTATATATTTTGATATTAAAACTGTTTCCTACATTAAATATTCATAGAGAAAACTAAAGTTAAATTTAAAAAGATAACTTATCCGGAGGTTTTTAAATGTCTATAGCTTCAGTGCAGGGTGATTCGCTTTTTAACGCAAGTTTTTTGGAAAGAAGCCTGAAAACCCTCGAAGAAAAATTAGAAAAACTGCGGAGGGCGCTTTGAAGTCGATATTTCCGCAAAAAGACTTAAAGAGATAGAAGAAATTTCTTCAAAAGAAGATTTTTATAAAGATATAAATTATTCCAAAGAAATATTAATAGAAAAATCGGCTATAGAAAATAAGATTAAACCTTTTTATTCCGTTTACGAAGAGTTTAAAAACATAAAAGATTTATACGATATTTCTATAGAAGAAAACGACGAAAAAATGCTCGAAGACATTTTCGCCGGCGTAAAGCCATTAGAAAAAAGCATATCCGCCTTAGAAATGGATACTACGCTTTCCGGAAAAGACGATAAACTAGATGCTATCGTAGAAATTCATGCCGGTTCCGGCGGTACCGAATCCATGGATTTTGCAAATATGCTTCTAAGAATGTATCTTAGGTGGGCGGAGCGCAGAAAATTTAAAACGGCTATAATGGAGTTTAACGCAGGCGAAGAAGCCGGAGTAAAAAGCGTTACTTTTACCGTCCACGGTAAATATGCCTATGGTTATCTTAAGGCGGAAAGCGGCGTTCACAGGTTGGTAAGAATTTCTCCTTTCGACGCAAATAAAAGAAGGCACACTTCTTTTGCTTCCGTATTCGTTTATCCTGAGATAGATGATTCTATCGACGTAGTTATAGACGAAAAAGACGTTAAAATAGACACTTACCGTTCCAGCGGAGCAGGCGGACAGCACGTCAATACTACCGATTCCGCCGTCAGGCTGACGCATATCCCAACGGGCATAGTAGTCGCCTGCCAGAACGAAAGGTCTCAGCATAAAAACAAAGATTCAGCATATAAACTATTAAGGGCAAGACTTTACGATTATTACAAAAAAAAGCAGGAAGAGGAAGAAGATAAGGTAAACAAAACAAAAAAAGATATATCTTGGGGTTCGCAGATAAGGTCTTATACCCTCAATCCAAACCGCGTCATTAAAGACCACAGGACGGGGGTCACCATATACGACGATAAAAGCGTCTTCGACGGCGACATCGACGAATTTATAAGCGCATATCTGCTGGGCGTAAGAGCATAATATTACGGTGCCAGAATTCAATTCTGGCACTGTCACAAAATGGAAAGCCGGAATTCAATTCTGCGCGTATTAGTCATTGCGAACGATAACAAAGCAATTCCTTCGTTTATCAATTTATTTATGAACGTGAAAAATTGACAAAGGAGATATATAATGGAACAGGAATTAAATATTTTGGAAAATAATCGCTTGGATAAATTAAATAAATTAAAAGAAAAAGGAATCAACCCTTTTTCAAACGATTTTAAAAAGAAGGAAAATATAAAGAATATAATAGAACAATTCGGCGGCAACGATAAAGATTTTTTTGAAAGTAACAGGGTAGAAGTAGAAACCGCAGGCAGGATAATTATTATAAGAAGTTTTGGCAAGGCGGCTTTTTTCAGGATAAGGGACGGCTTTGGAGAAATCCAGTGCTATATTCAGAAAGACGGGATACCGGAAAATGATTTCGAGCTGTTTAAAGAGTATATCGATTCCGGTGATATTTGCGGCATAAAAGGACATCTTTTCAGGACGAAAACCGACGAACTTACTATCAAAGTAGAAAGTATTCATATTTTAACGAAGTCTTTGCTCCCTCTTCCCGAAAAATGGCACGGACTTAAAGATATAGAAGTACGCTTTAGAAAAAGATACGTAGATTTGATAGCAAGTCAGGAAGTCAGGGAAATTTTTAAGAAAAGAGCCGAAGCCATAAGATTTTTCAGGTCTTTTTTAGATGCGAACGATTTTCTCGAAGTAGAAACTCCCATGATGCAAGCTAATCCTGGCGGAGCCACCGCAAGACCTTTTAAAACCCATCATAATGCTCTTAATTTAGAACTTTATATGAGAATAGCGCCGGAATTATACTTAAAAAGGATAGTAGTAGGAGGATTCGACCGCGTTTACGAAATAGGCAGAAATTTCAGGAACGAAGGAATATCTATTCGGCATAATCCGGAGTTTACGATGCTGGAATTTTATACGGCTTACTCCGAAAATAATTCGCTTATGGAATTCGTCGAAAAAATGATGTCGGAACTGGCGTTAAAAATTTGCGGTAATTACGAAATAGATTACGGAACGGAAAAATTAAATTTTAAGCCGCCTTTTAAAAAAATTAAGCTCAAAGACAGTTTAATAGAAATCGGCGGATTTAAGACGGAAGAAATAGATACCGTAGAAAAAGTTTTCGATATTTTAACGAAGAGAAACACCCCGGGTATAAGCAAAACGGACAGTCTCGGAGAATTATTGACTGTTTTATTCGACGAAACGGTAGAGCCTAAACTTATAAATCCGACTTTTATTACGGATTATCCTGTAGAAAGTTCTCCGCTTGCTAGACGAAACGATAAAGACGGTTCCGTGACCGAAAGGTTTGAGCTTTTTATAGCGGGAAGGGAAATAGGCAACGGGTTTTCGGAATTAAACGACCCGCTCGATCAGGAAGAACGTTTTAAAATGCAGGTAGAAACAAAAATTAAAGAAGGTTTGCCGGCGGAAATGGACGACGATTATATAGAAGCTTTAAAGCAGGGACTTCCTCCTACCGCAGGTTGCGGAATAGGCATAGACAGGGTAGTTATGCTTTTGACGAATTCTAACTCTATAAGGGACGTCATATTGTTTCCGCTGCTTAAGCCCGTTAAATAAATAAATTTGCAAAATCAATGAAATCAACAGTATTATTATAATAATGAGTTTTCATACTAAAATAGCCCTGCATTATTTAAAGCCGAAAAATAATTCTTTTATATCCCTGCTCAGCTTAATATCGGTAATGGGAATAACTATAGGAGTAATGGCCCTTATCGTGGTTATATCCGTAATGAGCGGATTCGACCATGCTTTAGAAAAAAAAGTAATAGGCATAGAGTCGCAGGTTATAGTTTTAAATTATAACGGATTTGTAAATAATTATAAAATAGCTATAAAAAAAATACGTTCGGTTAATGGCGTAAAAGACGTTTCTCCTTTTATATACACGGACGTTATGATAACTTCGTCAAGCACCTCTACGGGCAGCGTGTTAAGAGGCATAGACGTAAATTCCGAAGAAAAAGTTACCGATTTAAAAAAATATTTGATAAAAGGCAGTCTGTCCGGTTTAAACGCTAAAAACGAAAGCGAAATAGTTCTCGGTAAAGTTTTAGCGCAAAATCTAGGAGTTTCGGTCGGAGACAGGGTTACCGTCATTTCTCCCGAAGGACGTATCACCCCTTTCGGCGTAATGCCTAAGACCGAAAGATTTACCGTTTGCGGCATAATCGACAGCGGAATGTATAATTACGATTCAACTTTTTCTTTTATATCCGTCAAAAACGCCCAGAATTTTATAGGATTGTCTTCAAAAACCGTTACGGGACTTGAGGTTAAATTAAACAGATTAGGTTCGGCTAATGCGCTTGCGAAAAAAATTGCAGATAAATTAAACGCAGGTACGGCGGCATCTTCTTATTACGCTTTAAGTTGGGAAGAATTAAATAAAAATTTATTTTCCGCTATAAAATTAGAAAAACTTACGATGTTCGTGATACTTTTCCTTATAGTTTTGGTAGCGGCGTTTAATATTATCTCGACTCTTATAATGGTCGTTATGGAAAAAAGAAAAGATATAGCGGTATTAAAATCCATAGGGGCTTCGTCTAAAGATATTATGATTATTTTTATCGCTCAAGGTCTTATTATAGGGTCTATAGGAACCGCCCTCGGACTCATTTCCGGATTTTTAATAGGATATTTGGAAGAAACATATCATATAATAAGCCTGCCGTCGTCGGTTTACTACATTACCGCACTTCCCGTTAGGATGACCGCCGGCGAATTTGTAATTATAGGTTTTTGTTCAATATTCTTAAGTTTTATAGCAACCTTATATCCTTCTTATAAAGCGGGTAAAATAGACCCGGCCGAAGGAGTAAGATATGAGTGATACAGCTGTTTCATTAAAAAAAATAGTCAAGATTTTTAAAACGGGAAATGAAACCGTAAATATTTTAAACGAAGCCGATTTTGAAATAAAAAAAGGCGATACCGTTGCTATTACCGGAGAATCAGGCACAGGGAAAAGCACGCTTCTGCATATAATGGGAACACTGCTTAAACCTGATTCAGGCAGTATTGAATATTTCGGTCAATTCGACGTTTATTCTCTTTCCGACGATAACCTTGCCCGTTTCAGAAATAAAAACATAGGTTTCGTTTTTCAATTTCACTATCTTTTAAACGAGTTTAGCTGTTTAGAAAATGCGGCGATGCCTTTACTGATAAGAAAAGAAAACAAAAATGCGGCGTTTAAAATTGCGAAGGATTATCTTTGCGAAATGGGTCTCGAAAACAGGCTTAATTTTAAACCGTACATGCTTTCCGGCGGGGAGCAGCAGAGGGCGGCTATTGCAAGAGCGCTCGTATGTTCTCCCGAGGTTATATTAATGGACGAACCTACCGGCAATCTTGACCCGCGACATGCCGGAAAACTTCATGAAATAATTATCGGACTTAATAAAAAATACGGGAAAACCCTTGCTATAGTTACTCATGACGCAAACTTTTCCGACATGATGAACCGTAAAATTAAAATTTCCGGCGGTTTTATAGAAGAGGCTAATTTGTGACGGTGCCGGAATTGAATTCTGGCTTTCCAATTTGGAAAAAGGTGTCAGATTTTATTTTGCGTATACGAAAAAAAAATAATTAAAGATAAAAGATGATGCGCAAAATTAATCTGACACCTTTTTCAATTGACATAAATTCTAATATTTGATAGTTTATTAAAATGAATTTTTTTAAGCAGATATTTTTAGGAATTATTATAGCCGGCGTTTTAATTTTAAATTCTATTAACGCTTATGCGGCACTGAACAATAAGAATGTCTGGACAGGTTTTTTTTATCAGAAAGGCTCTCCCGCCTTAACATCCATAAAAAAATCTTTTGCCGAAAGTTTTAAAAAATATTTAAATTCGGAAAAGCCTTATTTTGTTTTTGCTTATACTAAATTAAAAACCAAACCTTACTTTAACTACGACAAAAAAATAAACTTAGTCCGAATAAAAAAACTCGGTATAGTTTATCGTTCAAATTACATTATCACTGGAAGCATTTCGAGATTAGGTTCTAATTTTACCGTCCATGCTATGTTTATAGAAGTATCGAATGTTTATAAGTCTAAAACCGTTAATTTATCCGGTAACGGTACAAAGCAGTTCAATAAAGACGTAAGCTCGCTATCTTTAAAGGTATCCAATTTTATTCACAATAATATCGGGAAAAATATTACCCACAAAAGAACGGCTTTTAACAAAATTATATATGCAGTACGAGTCAAAGGTAACGTCAGGGTCGGCAAAGGTTTTATAATGAACCGCGTTGAAGTTCATAAAGGCGGCGAATATTCTATCGAAAAAATTAACGACAGCGTAAAAAAACTTTACAAAACCGGATACTTTAAAAATGTTTTAGTTAACGTTAAGCCCCATGAAAATCAGCTTATAATAACCTTTATAGTATCGGAAAGACCTCTTATAAAGTCTATAAAATACACGGGGAACGGTTCCGTAAGCATTAAAAAGATTAAAAAAATTATAAACATAAAACCGGAAAGACCATACAGTTCGTATGAAATCGATAAAGCGTTAAAAATATTAAAATTTATATATTCTGCCGAAGGCTATTATAACGCTAAAGTAAAAGTGAAGAAGAAAATTCTTTCAGGAAACTATGTATCCGTTGATTTTGCAATAAAACAAAATCAGCCGGTAATGGTTAACAAAGTTGAATTCAGAGGTAATACATCGTTTACTTCCGGAAAGCTTGCATCGGTAATGGGCATTAAGACGGTTAACCTTCTTACATGGATAACGGGGGCGGGAAAATTTAAAAAAGCTAGATTAAATACGCAGATTATTAAACTTTTAAGTTTTTATTATAATCACGGATATATTGAAGTCAGCGTAAAAAAACCTCTTTTTATATTTTCAAAAGATAAAAAATACGTTACTATTATAATAAGAATCGTGCAGGGACCTCAATTCAGGGTGTCTAAAGTTAATCTTACGATAAAAGGAGTCAAAAAAAATTCCAAAGAATATCCCGCCGTGCAAAAACTTATAATAACAAAACCGGGGTCGATATTTAACAGGAAAAATATTGAAAAAGAGATTTTAAGCATAACTAAATATTTTACCTATAAGGGTTATGCTTTTGCAAACATACAGCCGTCTATTAAGATAAAACGTAAGACCAGTTCGGTATTGGTATCTTTAATAGTTCATAAAGGTAAAATCGCCAAATTCGGCAAAATTACTATTACCGGAAACGATATTACATACAGTTACGTTATTTTAAGGGCGCTCGTGCTTTTTCCCGGCGAGAAATACAATCCTAAGCTAATAAAAATATCAAGGCAGAATTTAAAAAACTTGATGTATTTCAAGCATGTTACTATAACTACGGAAAAAGTGCCGGGCAAGAATATATTAAATGTAAAAGTGCACGTAAAAGAACAGAGTACGGGTAAATTTACCATAGGTGGCGGCTACAGTTCGGCCACTTCTTTTATGGCTATATCTTCTATATCTGAATCCAACCTGTTCGGAACCGGAATTTCAGCATCTATTAACGTTCAGGCGGGCGGTCCTTATCAGTCGTACAGTTTTAATGTGCTTCAGCCGTATCTTACGTATATTTTCGCAAGGCCGTTGTCGGCAAGTCTGTCGTTATACGATACGTTTAACTCTCTGTATTACGAGTTTGCATACCGTTCGGTCGGCGGTTCGGTAACTTTCGGTTATCCTTTATACGGCAATGTATTGACGGAATATTTTAGATACTTGTTGGAGCAGGATAATTCCGTGATAATACAAGGTCTTACAAATATATTGCCTGAGGGCAAGGTTACGACCAGCGAAGTTTCTTTGACGACGGTTTATAATACGTTAAACAATCCTATCGTACCCACCGCAGGCGATATGGACAGCTTTAGAGTAAGTTATGCCGGACCTCCTATAGGCGGAAACGACGATTTCGTTAAATACGTAATTCAGGCTAATCATTACATTCCGTTGTGGTGGGGAACTTCTTTTATGCAAGGGGCGCAGTTGGGTTATATAACAGGGACTAACTCTTCATACCCTCTTCCTATATACCAACGGTTTTTCGTCGGCGGCATAATGAACAACTATCCTCTTTTGGGCTTTATGTACGATTCGGTAGGTCCTTCGGAAGACGGAAATTTAGTTGGCGGTACTAAAATGTTTACCGTTCAGGCGAAATATTTTATACCCATTTTAAAACGAATGAAATTTTACGGATTTTTGTGGTGGAATGCAGGTAATGCTTGGCTGCAAAGCGAACCGGTATTCCCTATAAATTTAGTTCAGGCGGCAGGCATTGGTTTCAACTGGTATTCTCCGTTCGGACCCATTACTGTTACTTACGGCAAGATACTTGGGTCGCCCATTAACGGTAATAGTTCTACCAGGATACAGTTCAGTCTAGGAGAAGGCCTTCCCGGTATTTAACGGTACTAAAATTAGTTAGAAAATAAAAGTATAAAAGAGCAGTAAATATAAAATTAAATATAAACAAGGAGATTAATTTATGAAAAAAATTATTTTTAATTTAAGTTTAGCAGTTTTTTTAATTTTAGCGGCAACGATTTTCTTCGGTTCCGCAAAAGCAAATGCAGCCGCCTCAAGTATTGCAGTTGTCAATATGCAGAAAGTAATTTCAATGTCTAATCAAGGAAAGGCCGCAAACAACGAATTAAAAGCATTAGTCTCCAAATATAGCGGAAGGCTTCTTGCAATGAGAAAAAAAATTGCGGCAATTCAGGCTGATTTAAAAAATAACGGTTCTATAATGTCTGCCGCCGAAAAAACAAAAAAAACAAGAGAATTTGAAACGGATATATCTAACTATTCCGCTCAGGAAAAACATATTCAGGGCGTTATATCAGAAAAAAGATTTGAATTGTTAAAAGGAATAGTCAATAAAGCTACTGCAATTATCAATTCTATAGCAAAAAAAGACGGATATATTTTAGTCATAGACAGACCAAGCGTAGTTTACAGAGCTAATTCAATAGATATAACCAATCAAGTTTTACAGCAGATGAATGCAAAATAAATAAAAATAAAATCTTAACTAATTTTCAAAAATTTATAATATTTATTTATTTTTATGCTTTTAAAAGATATAGTTTATAAGCTATCCCTTAACGCTATTGGAGATATCGACAATTTAGACGTTTCTGGAATAGGTTCGCTTAAAGCGGCAAAAGAGAATGAAATCTCTTTTGCCGCCGGACACAAATACGCAAAACAGCTGTTTGACACTAAAGCCTGCGCAGTCATAATGGACTATGAATCTTTAAAGGCCGAATTACCGTCCGACGTTAAATTCGTCATATTGGATTCTAAGAATCCATACCTTTCTTTTGCGGAGGTTACGCAGATTTTTAAGAGCGTCTCCTACGAAAAAAATAAAATTCCTTCCGATAATTTTGAAGGAAGGTATTTTATCGGCAAAACTTCAAATAAAAGGGAAAATACAGTTATTTTTCCAGGAGTTTTTATAGGGGAATACAGCTCTATCGGGGCTAATTGCAGAATAATGTCCGGCGCCTATATCGGAAATAACGTAATTATCGGAAATAACGTACTGATATATCCGAACGTTACGATTTACGATAACTCTAAAATAGGAAATGACTGCATAATACATGCCGGCGCCATTATCGGAAGCGACGGTTTCGGTTTTGCAAGAGGCAAATCCGGTTACGTTAAGATAATTCATACAGGATATGCGGAGCTTGAGGATAACGTAGAAATAGGCGCTAATACTACTATAGACAGAGGCGCCGTAGATTATACCAGAATCGGAGCGGGAACAAAAATAGATAATTTAGTTCAGATTGCACATAACGTCATAATAGGCAAAAACTGCGTTATTGCGGCTCAAGTCGGAATAGCCGGCAGTACGGAAATCGGCGATAACGTTACTATGGGCGGGCAGGTCGGCATAGCCGGACATATAGAAGTCGGAAACAACGTTATGATAGCCGCTCAGTCGGGAGTATCCGGCAATATAAAAGACGGTGAGATTTTATCCGGGTCGCCCGCTTTTGCTATAAAAGAATGGCGAAACTCGGCAGTGCTTTTTAAGAAACTTCCGGAATTATATAAGAAATTAAAGGAAATTTCAAAAACTAAGGATTGAAAAAATGGAAAAAAAAGAAGAAAAGAAAAGCGTTTTAAAAGACGGCGAAGTAATCGGTATAGGAGAAATTTTAAATCTTTTACCGCACAGATATCCTTTTCTTATGATTGATAAAGTCGTATCTTTAGAAAAAGGCAAGTCCATTACCGCCGTTAAAAATACAACCATAAACGAACCTTTTTTTCAAGGACATTTCCCCGGCTATCCGGTTATGCCTGGAGTTTTAATATTGGAGGCTCTTGCTCAGGCGGGCGGCATTTTAGCTTATAAAACGGAAGAAAACGACGATTTACGCGATAAATTAACTTATTTTATGGGAATAGATAAGGCCAGGTTCAGAAAACCGATATTGCCCGGTTACTCGGTATATTTAAAAGTAGAACTAATTAAAAGAAAACAGTTCGTGTGGGTTTTTTCCGGTAAAGCCGAAGTAGAAGGAAATCTTTGCGCCGAAGCCGAACTCATGGCAACTTTTATACCCAAATAACCGTAGTGCCGGAATTCAATTCGGGCACTAC
>JAKAQP010000050.1 GCA_021822485.1 bacterium | reverse complement strand
ATACCGCATGCCGAAGCAATGGAAAAAGCGCATAAAAAATCGTAAATTAAATGTTTTCCGCTGAAATTAACTTCTATAACGTATTTTTTTCCTTTAAATAAAACGTTTAAGGTTGTTTTTCCGGTTTTTTCGTTTGAAACCGCGCTTTCGCATAAAACATCGGGAATGCATGCGTCTTGGGCGTCTTGAACGTTTTGAGCGTCATTATCTTTTTCGTCGTTTAGTTTTCGGAATCCGAAAGAAACGATATTTACTCCTTCTTTTATTTTATCTTTATATCTTGCAGGCGGCATTACATCGTCTGCGTTAAGAACGAGGAAATCTGCGCCTTTAAGACTGCGGGCAAGTTCGGATTTTTCCATGAACACGCCTTCCGTATCTTTAAACTCTTCAAGATGCGACTTTCCTATATTCATAATGGCACCGATATCCGGCGATATAATTTCGGAAAGCCTTTTTATCTCTCCTTTTTTGTTGGTTCCTATTTCAAGAATAAGATATTCGATCCTGCCGTTAAGCCGAAAGATAGTTTTTGGAACTCCTATTAAGTTATTATAATTATAATCATTTTTAATAATTTTTTCTGCGCCGAAAACGGTAGAAAAAATCGTATAAACCATCTCTTTCGTGGTCGTTTTTCCGCAAGAGCCGGTTAAAGCTATTTTTTTCTTTAAATTAAATTTACTTAAATATAATTTAGCTAAATCTCCTAAAGAAGAAACGGTGTCGGCAACCGCGATAATAATTTTATCGCCGTATTTAGATATGTCGTTGTTTTCTAAAAAATCCCAGGAAACAAAAGCGCAATAGCCGCCTTTTTTAAAAACGGCTTCGATGAAGTCTTCTCCATTGAAATTTTTACCTTTTAACGCAATAAACACTGCGTTTCTGCCGAAATCTTCCCTGGAATCGGTAAAAATTTCGTTAAAAACAAGCGGACCCGTTCCGTCGCCGGCAATAATTAATTTGCCGCCCGTTGCGTTTAAAATTTCGTCTAATGTTAAGTTGTAATTTATTTTCATTTTTTATTTATATAATATTTTAATACTTCTTCTTTATCGCTAAAATGAAACTTGGTATCTTTTACTATCATATAATCTTCATGACCTTTACCGGCTATAACGACCATATCGTCCGCTCTTGCTATAGAAAGGGCAAATTTTATCGCTTCCGCTCTGTCTTTTTCTATCGTATAAACATGTCCTTCCGTTTCGGCTGATTTTTTAAAATTTATTAAAGCGTCTTCATCTTTTTTATCGATATATGATGCATTTTTGACGCCGGATATTATTTCTTCGATAATAGCCGACGGCTCTTCGCTTCTGGGATTGTCGGACGTTATTATGCTTATATCGGCGATATCCGTCGAACGTCTGCCCATCAGCGGTCTTTTCCCTTTGTCTCTGTCGCCGCCACATCCAAAAACGCTTATCAGCTTTCCTTTGCAAATATCTTTTAAAGCTGAAAGAACTCTTTTTACTGCGTCGTCGGTATGCGCATAGTCTATACATACTAAAGGAGAGGATAAAACGCCGGTATCTATCTTTTCTACTCTTCCGGGAACGTTTAAAAGCGATTTTATGCCTGAAATTATAAATTCGTCCGGTACGGAAAGAGCGTAACCGACGGCAATAGAAACAAGAATATTATAAAGGTTATAAGAACCTATAAGGGATGAACGTATATTTTTTAGAATTTTTTCGTCTCGGCCTCTTATCACGGCGTCGAATTTCAAACCATCCTTGAAGTAATCTATGTTCTCGGCTGAAACTTCTGATCCCTTATTTAACCCGTATGTAATAATATCGATATTAGTTACGGATTTGACGGCGATCAGCGATTTAAGCTCTTCAGCAAGTTTTTTACCGTAAGTATCGTCGCCGTTTATAAGGGCATATTTTTTAGTTTTAGGACTCTCCGTCAATACTTCGGAAAAAAGCTTCTTTTTTGCTTCGTAATAGGATTCCATGTCTTTATGGTAATCTAAATGATCACGCGTTAAATTAGTAAAAACGGCGGCGTCGAACGGTATTCCGTAAACCCTTCCCTGATCAAGGCTGTGGGAAGAAACTTCCATAACGCATGCAGAGCCGCCCGACCGTACGGTTTCGGCAAACATTTCGTTAAGTTCGTAAACATCGGGCGTAGTGTTTTTAGACTCTTTTTTGCCTTCTCCGATTTCATAATCGATAGTACCGATTAAACCGGTTTTGTTTCCGGCGGCGTTTAAAATAGATTTTATAAGAAACGTCGTAGTCGTTTTTCCGTTTGTTCCGGTAACCCCTATCAGTTTTAGTTTATCGCCTGAATTGCCGAAAAAATTTTTAGACATTAACGCATATGCCTTAATAGCGTCTTTAGCGAAAATTACCGTAATATTTTTTTCGTTTTTAAGTTTTTCCGCAGTTTCCGCATCGTCCGTCAATACCGCGACGGCGCCTTTAGACAAAGCATCTTCTGCAAAAACGTTTGAATTGACGTTAACGCCTTTTCTTGCGGCAAAAAGACAGCCGTCCTTAATTTTTCTGGAATCGTTGGATATGCACAAGATATCCGTATCTGTTCTGCCTGTTATGTATTCTATAAAATCGTTATCTTTGGTAATATTTTCGATATTCATAAAATTTATTTTTTAACTTTTTTGTTTCCGTTTGCGACCGGAGCTATGGTTAAACTTTTCTTTTTCGGTTTTAAAACGGATTTTGATTGGTTTTTTTCTCCGTTTTTCGCAAAGCGGCATAACCATAGCCTTGAGGCTTGAATTTTAAAGTTATCGAGTTTACGCTGCCGTCTGCGGAAACAAATGTTCCAGGTTTAATACTTTGATAATATAAATATCCGCTTCCCCATATTTTTATAGAAAGTTTTCTGAATTTGCTTAAAGCGTTTAATGCCTCGTAAATCGTATCGCCTTTTAAATCCGGCATTGTTTCGGAATAACTTACCGTATACCTTTCATTTTTAAAACTTTTATTTTTTAAATTTTCAGTTAATTTCTTTAAGTTATTATTGCTTTTATAAGCATTTCCGGCTTTTAACTGTTTTTTATATGCTTTACCGCCCGGATAAACGTTTAATATATTCAAAGCGGTTTTAAATACGTCGCGGACGACGGGTGCGCTTACGGCTCCTCCGTAATAACTTATCTTAGAAGGCTCCTGCTGTACCACGAGCATTGCAAGAACAGGATGTTTGTAAGGCACGAAAGCCATAAAAGAAGCAGTATATTTGTTTTTAAAATACGTTCCCGTCTTTGGGTTGTCAATCTGTCCTGTTCCCGTTTTTCCGCAAACTTTAAAATCTATTAATTTTGCATACTGTCCCGTTCCGCCTTTAACGACCAAACGCATCATATATTTAATTTCTTTATCGGTTTTAGAATTTATAACCCTTCTTATTACGTGAGGCTTTGCCCTGAATATAACCTTTCCGTAAGGATTAACTATTTTTTTAATAATATAAGGCTTCAATAAATAACCGCCGTTTGCAATTCCCGAAAGAGCCGTAACTTCCTGAAGTCCGTTTATAGCCGCACCTTGTCCGAAAGCCTCTTCGCAGGGACCGACTTCCGACCACTTGCTAACGTTTCTGTCGATTCCGGCATTTTCTCCAAGCAAGCCTGCATGAGGTGGCGCTAAAAATCCCCATCTTTTTAACCAGTACCAGACCCTCTGTTTGCCCATCTTCATACCGACCTGGCAGGCGCATACATTGCATGAATATTCTATTAATTGATTTATAGTAAGCCTGCCGAACCAGTTTTCGACGTCGTGAACGGTTATTCCGTTTATATAATACGTTCCGTGGTGTCCGTTTATTATAGTATCGGGTTTTATTATTCCGTCCTGCATGGCTCCGGATATTATGAAAGGCTTCATCGTAGAACCGGGCTCGAAGTCGTCCGTAACCGCCCTGTTCCTCCAGTATCTTGCCGGATATCTCCAGTAATAATTAGGATTAAAAGTCGGATAATCCGCCATAGCAAGAATTGCTCCCGTATTTGGATCCATTAATATCGCAAAAGCTCCTTTGGAATCGGCGGCTTTTGCCTCCTTATCTAAATAGTACTGTGTAATAAATTGAAGTTGTTTATTAATCGTTAAATAAATATTATCTCCGTGCGTAGCCTTTTTAAGCCCGAAACCTCTTATAAATATATACTGTCCCAAACCGTCCTGAAGAACCTTTAACGCCCGCTTATTTCCCTTTAAATATTTATTATATTTATACTCTATGCCGGACAGACCGTTGTCGTTTATTCCTACAAATCCAAGCGTATGGGCAAGAAGCGTTCCGTTAGGATAATACCTGACGGGCTGCTTAACTATAACGACGCCTTCTATTCCAAGCTTCTCGACTTTTTTTGCCGTTTCGGCGGAAACTCTCCTTTTTATCCATGCAAATTGAAGATTCTTCGTCAATATTTTAATTATTTTATCATATTTTAAGCCTATCACATTGGAGAGCCTTTCGGCATTTTTAAGTTTATGCCTTACCATTAAAGGATCTACGGCAACTCCCGGAATATTTACGCTTGCGGCAAGTATGCTGCCGTTAGCGGAATAAATATTGCCGCGTTCAGGCATAAAATATACGTTTGCCTGAAATTGCGCATCTGCAAGTTTGCTTAATCTGCCCCCCTCGATTATCTGAATGTCGAACGCTCGAAATATAAGCAATACCGCAAAAATTAATATTACCATAAAACCGATAATCATTCTCAGTTTTAAAGTGGCTTTCCATACTCTAATCATGCACCATTATAATTTCGCCCTCTTTCGGATAAATAAAACCCATTTTTTTTGCAATGCCGTAAATCCTTGACGGGGAACTTAAAGCCGTTTTTTTAATTAACAGTTTTTTATTTTTATATTCTAATTTTGATTTAATATCGTTCAGCTTGGTAATATCGTAACCCAGTTTAATGCTTTCCATAGCGGTCCATACGTAAAAAATTCCAAGTATAGTAAGTATTATCACTAAAACTATAAAATAAGGTTTTATCTTAGTCACGATAGAATGCCCTCAACTTAGCGCTCCTTGATCTGGGATTGTTTTCTACTTCCGCTTCCGTAGGAACTATAGGTTTTTTATTTAAAAGTTTAAAATTTAAATTATTTTTTAAAAAATTTTTAACTATTCTGTCCTCTCCTGAGTGAAACGAAATTATGACCGCTCTGCCGTCTTTTTTTAAAACGCCGTCGAGTTTGCCCAGAAATTTGGAAAGAGAATCGTATTCTTCGTTTACGAAAATTCTCAAAGCCATGAAAGTTTTCGTTGCAGGATCGGTTTTGAATCTTTTAAATTTTCCGTATCCTTTGTAAACCGCTTTCCTCACTATGACGGCTAATTCAGAAGGAGTTTCTATCGGTTTATTTTTTTTTCTGTATTCTATTATGCTTTTTGCTATTCTTCTTGAAAATTTTTCGTCGCCGTATTTATATATGATATCGGCTATCTCCTGCTCCGGATAGCCGTTTACTACGTCGTAAGCGGTTAATCCGTTTTCGTCGCCGGCATCCATTCTCATATCTATGTTTGCCTCGACATCTATCATTTCTTCGCCTTCTATGGAGGATTCATTATTAAAAGTAAAACTAAAACCCCTTTTGCTTTCAAGCTGTATAGAACTTATACCCAGGTCGAGGACTACTCCGTCTATGTTTGTAAAACCGGCGGTTTTTATTACTTCGTCTATTTTACTGAAATTTGAATGAAAAAGCTTAAAATTTTTAGTATTAAATTCGGTTTCAAATTTAGACGAAACATTTTTAACTGCCGAAAAATCTCTGTCTATTCCGACAAGAAAACCTTCGCCGTCAAGTTTTTTCAGTATTGCTTCCGAAAATCCGCCTCCGCCCAAAGTACCGTCGACGTAAATATTGCCGCGCCGTATGTTTAAAGCATCCATAGCTTCTTTTAAAAGCACCGGTATATGGACGGCAGACTGCGTTTGAGTTTGAGTCTTTCGCTCATATCCGTGTCCGCCGCCGATAATTCCGCCGCCGCTTTTTTTGCCGGAAAATATTTCCATAATAATATCTTATTAATTATTTATAATATTAACAGCATATAATATAGTACCCTTAAGTAGCTTTCTAATATTGTCAGAATCCTATTTGCGCCATAGTAGCGGCAATAGATTCAAAATTGGACTTCGCGCCTTGAAAATTAGCATCCCATAAATCTCTGTCCCATATTTCAAATCTGTTTATTATTCCTACTATCACCGCTTCTTTATTTAAATTTCCGCTTAATTTAAGCGACTGAGGAATGTGTATCCTGTCCATTTTATCAAGTTCTACTTCTTCCGCACCCGAAAAAAAATACCTTAAAAATTCCAGTACGTCTTTTTGCATCGACGGAAGTTTAAGCGCCTTTTCCTCTAACTTGCACCACTCCTCAAGCGGATATGCGACAAGACATTTATCGAGATTAGTAATTACCACGGATGTATCGTTATAAACCGACGCTAACGCCTCTTTTATCTTTTGAGGCACCTTTATCCTGCCTTTATCGTCTATCGCATGATTATATCTGCCGCTAAACATAATTGGAATAAATATTAAAATAAAATAAATTTAATATAATTAATTTTTTACCACTTTTTACCACTTTTTACCACACTTAAATAATATTATTCATTTAATTAAAAGTCAAGTAAATTTAAAAATAAATTTAAAAATATTTTTTAAAGATGTCAGATTTAAAAATTTAATGTTGTAAAATTTAAAGGTGCCATTAATGGTGTCAGCAACTGTGTTATTTGTCAAGTAAAATATTTAATGTAAGTTATTGAAATAATTAATAAAATATAAAATACATTTTTTGGTTATTTTATTTCAATTTAATTAATTTTTTTCTATAAATTTC
>JAKAQP010000049.1 GCA_021822485.1 bacterium | reverse complement strand
ACGGCTATTGAAAGTACCAGCCATTTATAAAGCTTGTGTTCCGATATTTTGTTCATTAATTATTTGTTTGCTTAATTTATACTGGTCAGATTGTTTATTTTTTAAATTATTCTACGAAGTTTTTTAACTTGCCGATATTTTCTATTTCGATTTCAAAAATATCGCCTTTATTTAAACTTCCGACGCCTGAAGGGGTTCCCGTAGAAATTATATCTCCGGGGAAAAGCGTCATAATGCTTGAGATAAATTCAATTAATTCGTAAGGATTAAAAATTAAGTTCGAAGTATTCGAGGATTGCTTTAATTCCCCGTTTAGGTAGCCTTTAATTTCAAGATTTGAAGGATTTTCTATTTCCGTTTCTATATATGGTCCGATTGGCGCAAAAGTGTCAAAACTTTTAGATCTTGTATACTGAACATCTTTTGTTTGTAAATCTCTTGCGGTTACGTCGTTCAAACAGGTGTATCCGAAAATATAGTCGGCAGCCGCTTCTTTTTTTACGTTTTTTGCGGTTTTTCCTATTACTGCCGCCAGTTCGGATTCGTAGTCCACCTTTTGTGAAACCTCGGGTCTTACGATAGTTCCAAGATGAGGGATAATACTTGACGTAGGTTTTATAAAAAGCAAAGGTTCATCGGACAGTTTTGTCTGCATTTCTGCTGCGTGGTCTTTATAATTCAAACCTACGCCTACAATTTTAGTCGGATGAATCGGAGACAAAAATTCTAGGTCGTTTAATTCCAACTGTTTGCCGTCGTATTGATATTTTAAATCTTCTTCAAAGCTAAATTTTTCTATAACATTAACGAACGACCTGTCTTTATCGGTAGAAAGCGTTCCGTAATACTCTCTCATTTCTCCGGTTTTATGTCTGAATCTTCCGAATTTCATTGGGCACCTCCTCTATTAAAATAAAATCAATTAAATTAATATTCCATCGGCATTAATTTTAATTATACACCATAAGCAGAGATACCGTCAAACTAAACAATATTGGATGTTGTCCTTATTTTTATTGACATTTTGTAATAAATTATATTAAATAAACATAAACATTTAAATTATTTTTTTAAGTAAAAATCAACCGGAGAACAAAGTTAATATGATACATCTTTCCCTTTTTCATGCCGTAATTTTAGCCGTCATTCAAGGAGTTACTGAGCTTTTTCCCGTCTCCAGCCTTGCCCACGGCGTTATAATCCCCTCTATCTTAGGATGGAAAATTAACAGGCAGTCGGAAGGATTTTTGCCTTTCCTCGTGGTGCTTCACCTTGGAACCGCGTTAGCGCTCCTTATATACTTTTATAAAGACTGGATTAATTTATTTAAAGGTTTTTTTGCAGGCATAAAAAGCAAAAACCTTAATATAAACGAAGATTCCAAAACATTATATCTGCTTGCGCTTGCCACTATACCGGCAGGACTCATAGGACTTTTGTTCGTCCATAAACTGAAAAAGCTCTTTGGCATTACGTCCATAGCCGCTGTCTTTCTTATGGTTAACGGCGTTATATTATATCTTGGCGAGAAACGCAGAAGAAAACAGGGCATAGCAAAGATTTCCGATATGACCGTAACCGCCGCTCTAATCATAGGAGTATTTCAGTCTTTTGCGCTGATTCCAGGTATATCCCGCTCCGCTATAACTATGGTTGCCGCTCTTTATCTCGGTTTTAAGCATGAATATGCCGCAAGATTTTCGTTTCTTCTCGCGACGCCTATAATTCTTGCCGCTGGACTTCTTGAAGTGCCTAAAATGCTTAAATTACATATGTTCAATTTTACTGCAGTTTCTTTAATAAGCGGCTTGGTTGCCGGTGTAGCCGCATATTTGAGCGTTTACGCGCTTATGAAATATTTTAACAAATACGAAATTAACGCCCTTTACCCTTTTGCCTTTTACTGCATAATTTTCGGCGCTTTTGTTCTTACTTACAGATTAATTTAATTTTCGGCGTTATTAATCCCCGTTAAAATTGTATTATTTTATGTTCCGATTGTGATATAATATAATTTTTTAATAAATTTTTATAATAATAATGCCTTATGGAAGATTTTTTAAAAGATTTTAAGGATAATATAGGTCTTGAAAAAAATAGTTCCTATAACACCTTGACGGCTTATTTGGCTGACGTCAGGGCTTTTATGAAATATTTGCGTGAAGAAACATCGGTCGATTCTATAGGAGATGTTACGGAATTCGAGATAAAAGGTTATTTAAGCAAAATTTACGGAAACTTAAAAAAAACCAGCATTGCTAGAAAAATAGAATCGATAAAATCGTATTTTAATTTTTTGGAAAAGAAGCATATAATCAAACAAAATCCCGCTTTTTTATTGGATTTGCCTAAAACGGAAAAAAAACTGCCGTTTTTTTTGACGGCGAAAGAGGCGGATTTTTTATTAAACAATTATTTAGACCTGAAGCTAAAAAAAGATAAACTGGAAACAATTAAGGGCTACCCTCCAAATTCGCATATTTCAGATAGGTTTGAAGCACCGGAAGCAACAAAATATTTTGAAGCGTTAAGAAACGATTTAATTTTAGAATTTTTATACGGCAGCGGATTAAGAGTCAGCGAACTTGTCTCCGTAAAGACGTCCGATATAGAAATTGAAAAAGAAAGCCGTTACGTAAAAATTTTTGGAAAAGGTTCTAAACACAGAATAGTTCCTATTACGGATATTACCGCCGAAAAAATTGAGGCATGGAAGCGTTACTTAGCTGCAGTAGGTTTAACTGCGAAAGAAGGATATATAATTATAAACAAAAAAGGGGAGATGCTAAACAGGAGGACGGTCCACAGAATAGTTAAAGAGTCTATGCTGATAACCGGTCAGTTTAAAAACATTTCTCCGCACGGCTTAAGGCATTCTTTTGCTACTAATCTTTTGGATAACGGAGCCGATTTAAGGTCTATTCAGGATATGCTCGGACATTCAAATTTATCGACCACCGAGAAATATACGCATTTAAGTATTAAAAAACTTATAGACGTTTACAATAAGGCGCACCCGCTTTCCGGAAAATAAGCCGGTCTGGATTGATTATTAATTAAATTAAATATGGGAGATATAAATTAATGGATAATGAAAATAACGAAGGAATAAAACTTCTTGGAACTACTATAATCAGCGTAAGGCGCAAAGGGAAAGTGGTCGTTGCCGGCGACGGACAAGTTACGCTCGGCAATACCGTTATGAAGCATAACGCAAGAAAAGTCAGGCGGCTTTATAACGATAAAGTAATAGCCGGATTTGCGGGAGCGACGGCGGATGCCTTCACGCTTTTCGAGAAGATGGAAGAAAAGCTTTCTAAATATAACGGAAGCGTTAAAAGAGCCAGCGTAGAACTTGCTAAAGACTGGAGAACGGACAAAATATTAAGGCGGCTGGAAGCCATGATGATTGTCGTAGATAAAACCGATTCATTTGTTCTGTCGGGAGCCGGAGACGTTATAGAACCGGACGAAGACGCACTTTCTATAGGGTCGGGCGCGCCTTACGCGCTGGCTTGCGCTTTAGGCTTGCTTGAAAAGACCGATTTGGGCGCAAAGGAGATTGCCGAATTTTCTATGAAAACGGCGGCGCGCATATGCATATACACAAACGAAAATATAATAATAGAGGAGTTATAATATAAACATGGCAAAAAAAATACATGCAGGCAAGGGCGGCAAAATTAAAGATATTAACGGCAAAAACGAGTCGAATACATTATTAAAAATAGATTTTCTTACGCCCAGAGAAATAATTAAAGAGCTCGATAAATACGTTATAGGACAAGATAAAGCAAAAAAATCGGTCGCTATAGCTTTAAGGACGCGTTTCAGAAGAAATAGCGTTCCCGATGAAATAAGGGACGATATAGTTCCTAAAAATATTTTGCTTATAGGACCTACAGGCGTCGGAAAAACCGAAATAGCAAGGCGCATAGCCAAACTTTCCGATTCCCCTTTTATAAAAGTCGAAGCTTCTAAATTTACGGAAGTAGGTTATATGGGCAGGGACGTAGAATCCATGGTCAGGGATCTTGTGGAGACTGCTTTTATAAACGAAAAAACTAAAGAAACCGAGCAGGTTATAGATAAAGCCAAACAAAACGCCGAAGAGCTCCTTCTTGATATTTTAATTCCGCGTCCTCCGCAGACGGCTAAAAAGAACGGCGCAGTAAAAGCCGGCATAAAAGACGAATCCGATAAAGACAGCTATTCTAATACCAGAGAAAAGTTCAGAAAAATGTTTTTAGAAGGAAAATTAAACGACAGATTTGTAGAAATGGAAGTTAAATCTTCAAATAAGTCGCCTATTCCTGTTATAGAAATATTTTCTCAATCGGGAATGGACGATATAGGGCAGGACTTTAAGGATATTTTTTCAAATATTTTTCCAAAGCAGAAAAAATTAGAAAAAGTCAGGGTCTCGGAGGCTTTCGATATATTGGTTCGTGAAGAAAGCGAAAGATTAGTCGATAACGATAAGGTCGTAATGAATGCTATCCTAAGGGTTGAAAATTCAGGCTTGATATTCATCGACGAGATAGACAAAATTGCTTCGAGGGAAAAATCATACGGTCCGGACGTCTCGAGAGAAGGCGTTCAGAGAGATTTGCTGCCTATTATCGAAGGTTCGAACGTAATGACTAAATACGGCATCGTAAAAACCGATCATATTTTGTTTATCGCCGCAGGCGCTTTTCACGTTTCTAAGCCTTCCGATTTAATTCCGGAACTTCAAGGCAGGTTTCCTATCAGAGTAGAGATGGATTCTTTGTCTAAAAAAGAGTTCGTCCGTATATTAACGGAGCCTAAAGGCGCTTTAATTAAACAGTATATAGAACTTCTTAAAACCGAAAGCGTCGTTTTAAACTTCACCGAAGAAGGTATAGAAAGAATTGCGGAAATTGCCGAGGAAGTAAATCTTAAAACGGAAAATATCGGAGCGAGAAGACTGCATACCATACTTGAAAAAATTATGGAAGACGTATCTTTTGAAGCTCCGTACGGGAAGACAAAAAAAGTTTTGATAAATAAAGAATACATTGACGAAAGATTGAAAGAAATAATTAAAGACGAAGATCTTTCAAGGTATATTCTTTAAAATAAATTTTAATAAAAATTAAAAAATATAATATAAATAAAATGGAAGAGTATATTAAAAAAGCGAAGGTTTTGCTTGAAGCCCTGCCGTATATACAGGAGTTTGCCGGCAAAACTTTCGTGATAAAATTCGGAGGCTCGATAGCCGTCGATGCCGGTTTGAAAGAAAGCTTTATTAAGGATGTTATACTTTTAAAACTGATAGGAATAAATATTATTATTATTCACGGCGGAGGAAGAGAAATCGACATTCTTTTAAAAAAGCTTGATATAAAGGCAAATTTTTTTGAAGGCTATCGCATTACGGACGAAAATACCATGGAAGTAGTTGAGATGGTATTGTCCGGAAAAATAAACAAAGACCTTGTAGCTTTAATAAATAAATTCGGCGGACGCGCCTGCGGTTTATCCGGAAAAGACGGAAATCTTATTACCGCGGAAAAAATAAATTCCGGCAGCGTAGATCTCGGTTTCGTAGGAGAGGTTAAAAAAGTCGACAAAAAGATTTTATTAACCTTAGATACCTCTTTTATTCCGGTTATAGCTCCGGTAAGCATGGATAAGGAGGGCAGAACCCTTAATATTAACGCCGACCTTGTAGCATCTGCGGTCGCGGGCGAACTCGAAGCCGAAAAACTTATATTTTTATCCGATCAGGACGGGCTTCTAGATTCCGACGGAGAACTGATTTCGTCCATTACGACGAGTGAAATTGAAAAATTGATTAAAGACGGCGTAATTTACGGAGGAATGATACCGAAAGCAAATTCATGCGCGGATGCCGCAAGGCACGGAGTTAAAAAAGTACATATGATAAACGGTTCGACGCCACACGCTATTTTGTTGGAAATATTTACCAAAAAGGGGATAGGAACCCAGATTTCAAATTAATATAAAGAGTTTCTTTTAAATGTGCTGAAAGTAAAAAGGTGAAATAATGAATACTAAAGAACTGACGAAAAAATATATAATGAATACTTACGGCAGATTTGATTTAACTCTGCTAAAAGGAGAAGGCTGTATTTTATACGACGAAAACGAAAAAAAATACTTAGATTTTGCATCCGGAATTGCCGTAAATAATTTAGGATATGGCAATAAAGCGGTAGAAGATGCCGTTATAAATCAGGTAAAAAAACTGATACACACATCAAACTATTTTTATACCGAACCTCAGGCTAAGCTTGCGGAAAAATTATGCGTCAATTCGTTTGCGGATAAGGTTTTTTTCTGCAACAGCGGAGCTGAAAGCGTAGAAGGAGCAATAAAATTAGCAAGAATTTATGCTGGTAAATTTTCCAAAAGAGGATATAAAGTAATAGCTATGCAAAATTCTTTTCACGGCAGAACTTTCGGCGCACTTTCGGCTACCGGACAAGATAAATATCATAGCGGTTTCGAACCTCTTTTAAACGGATTTGAGCACGTTAAATTTAACGATTTAGAATCTATAGAAAAACTGATAAAAGGCGAAAACGGCAAAGACTATTGCGCCGTAATATTGGAACCTGTTCAGGGCGAAGGGGGAGTCAATATATCGGATAAAGAATATATGAAAGCATTAAGGAATTTGACGGCGCAAAACGATATATCTTTAATTTTCGACGAGGTTCAGGTGGGACTTGGAAGGACTGGAAAACTTTTTGCTTATATGAATTACGGTGTCGAACCGGATATAATGACGCTTGCAAAGCCTTTGGCGGGAGGATTGCCTATTGGCGCAGTGCTTGCAAACGAAAAGACGGCTAAAGCTTTTGAACCCGGTAACCATGCTACTACTTTCGGCGGCGGACCGTTGGTAACAGCTGCTGCAAATGCTTTCTTCGACGAAATAACTAATGCGGGGTTTTTAGACGAAGTTTTAAATACCGGAGTGTACGTCAAAGAAGCGCTTGACGGTTTAAAATCAAAATTTTCCGGTTTGATTAAAGAGGTAAGGTCTA
>JAKAQP010000018.1:15191-30562 GCA_021822485.1 bacterium | reverse complement strand
CGCGTTAATGATGATAGCCGGTATTGTAGGTTTAGCCGCCGCCGCTTGTGCGGGTTACACGGCATTTGCCGCATTATTAAACGAAATTGCTGGAAAAACCGTTCTTTCGGCATAACTGTTTTCTATACATCTATACGTGTAAAGAAAAAAGTAACAGATTTATTCACTTCGGCGGGCATAAAAGCGAAGCTTTTATGCCCGCCGAAGTATCCTTACTTCCGACTTCGTTTGTCGCTGTCGGAAGTTTTTATTCCCATTCTTGCTTTCACATTTCCTCCGTTTCATAATTCATTATCATGTAAACTGTTTTATGTAAACCGTTTTATGCAAACTTGATTATTTTTTGTAAATAATGTATAAATAAATTAGATTAATCATTAAATTAACAATCGCTTTAAATAATCCCGATTGGAATACCGTATAAGAAGATGGGAACTTGCAATATTTTAAAAATATTGCGGAAAATAACGGAAGAGTATTGCATGGAGTAGTTAATCATAATGTATATCCAATAAGGACAGTGGCTGTTTCTTTTGACAGGAAATATAAGACGATTAAGCGAGTTAAAAGCGAGGAACAAATATGAAATTAATTGTCGATAAAGAAAGCGATGCTCTTTATTGATTAGATGAATCGTCTATAATACAATCGGAAGAGGTTGAACTTTTTATTATATTGGATTTTAATTCCGACGGTAAAGCGGTCGGCATAGAGATGCTTAGTTTAATCGCAAGGATAAAGCCTGAACAGTTAAAAGTATTGCAGTATGAAACTGCATAAGAAAAAAATTAATGCAATATGATGGAAACCGAAAAAAAACTTTTGCTTCATATATGCTGTTCGCCATGTTTAATGTATCCATATTTCACTATTGCCTCAAGTAATTCAGATACTCTAAATAGCCGGAAAAATTCGGATAAACAATCCTTAAACATTAAATTCGAGAAGATTATCGGATATTTTTATAATCCAAACATTCATCCTTATTCGGAATATCTCAGGAGGGAGGAGTCTTTAAAAAAATTCGCCGAGATTGTAGATTTTAAAGTGATTTACGAGAAAGATTACGATATTGAGGAGTTTATAAGGAACGTGGTTTTCAGAGAAGAAAACCGCTGCTATTACTGCATCGGTAGCAGGCTTGAAAAAACCGCCGCCCTTGCTAAGTCGTCTAAATTCACGCATTTTTCGACTACGCTTTTATACAGCAAGCATCAGGATCATGACTATATCAAAGAAACAGGTTTTAATCTGCAAAAGAAATACGGAGTTAATTTTTATTACGAAGATTTCAGGCAGGGCTATAAGGATGGTATAGAGCTTTCTCGCAGATACGGCTTATACCGTCAAAATTATTGCGGCTGTATTTATAGCGAGAAGGAAAGATTTTTTTCAAAATCTTCAAAATTTTTAAAATTTTCTTAGTTATGGTAAGATTAAAATTTCAAATAATCAAGATAAAAATATAATTACCGATGTTATATTTGATAACATATTTTTATGAGTCCTAAATCTTTAAATTTATATCTTTTGCAGCCATAGGGTGGGGAAAAATACAAAATGATGAAGGCGTCGGTAATTCTATCGAAACAGAAAAAAATAATAATTAAAACAGTATCGTTGATACTGCAAAAATACTATTTACAATATATAAAAATATGAACATAATAATAAGAATAAAATCAAAATAGGAGGCATGAATCAATGAAAATTAAGAAAAAAATTACTATATCGCTTATTTTAATTCTCGGAATATTTATGGTATCTTCGTCGTTAAGCGGTTGCGCTACTTCTCGGGCAACTGCGGCGAGCGGAACTACCGGAGCGCTTTTTGGTGCTGGAACCGGGTTTGTAGTGGGAGCGCTTACCGGAGGGCCGATAGGCGCAATAATAGGGACGGCAGCCGGATTATCCATAGGATACGGCGTAGGTTATGTCACCGGAAAATATGTGGTAACGCGCGAAGGAAGAATAAGAGGACTGTCTATGCTGAGCGTTCCGTATCAGCTTGCAAGCAACGAATTTATATACGACCCTCAAAGCAGTTTAAAAATAGATTTTAACCACGTAAAAGGTGTTCTTATATCGAATTTAAAAATCTTTACGGTTCCGAAATCCGTAAAAGCGGGCGGTACCATAAGCTTAAATATGGAATACGACGTTCTTGGAACGCATATCAACCTCGGCAATTCCGACATTCAGGAAACGAGGATACTTGAAGGTTTAAACGGAAAGATTTTTTATACTCATACGTCGACCACCAATATAATAAGGGAAGGTTACTATAAAACCGTTTTATCGGTAAAACTTCCTAAGAAAACGCCGAAAATATACATTTATGAAGCGATTATTAAAGTGAATAACGTTATTACGGCATTAAGTTCAAAATTAGTTGAGGTAAAGTAAAGTAAAATATAGCAAAGACGTTATTTATTAAGCAGTTTAAGAAGCCGGCTTTTATTTTATCAGCGCTTTTTCTTTATAGCATTTTCCGTGCCGTTTATGAGTCTTTTAATGTTAGGGGAATGTTTATATATTACTAAGACGGCTATTAACATGGATGCCGCAAATATATATATGTTCTTTAACGTATAAAATACTATAAACGGCATAAAAAATGCGCTTACTATAGAGGCGAGCGAAACATATTTGGAAGCGGATAAAATTACGGCGAAAACTAAAAAGGCTATAAGAACGGCTTCAGGAGAAACGGCTAAAAATACTCCGAGAGCCGTAGCGACCCCTTTACCTCCTTTAAATTTTATAAATGCCGAATAGCAGTGTCCGATTACCGGAGCTATTATTACCAAAGAGTAAAATATTAAACAGCCGCTACACTGAATAGACCGGTGAAAATTAAAATCGGCGTATTTATATTGTGCGTTAATTAAAATCGGCGCAAAAAAAACCGGCAAAAAACCTTTTGCGGCGTCGATAACAAGGGTAATAAGCCCGAACTTTTTGCCTATTACCCTTGATATGTTCGTAGCGCCGAGATTGCCGCTTCCTTCTTTAGTAAGGTCGGAAATTCCTTTTATTCTTGCTATTATAGCCGACGTAGGAAAACTTCCTGTCAGATATGCGGCTAATATATAAAATATGTCTATAATTTCTTTCAGGATATCTGTACCCGCAACTATATTATGCAACTTTTTCGCCGCAATACGGACAGTATTTTAATCCGGGCATAAGAGGTATTTCCATTCCGCATTTTTTGTTCGGACAAATTTTATTGGTGTCTAAACCGTTAAGTTTAATCGTTATCGCTTCGCTAAGTTTGTCGATAAATTTTTCAAATTTTTTGTCGTCGCCTTTTTTAAAATTCTTTGTGATTTCTCCTATTAAAATGGTATCGTTCTCAAGCCTTTTTTCTAAAGCCTTTTTGTTTATATAAAAATATACCTTGAATTTATTTATCTCTTTTCTGATTACTATATCCTCGTCAATAAATTTTTTAAAACTCTGACTGATAATCGACGGCGCAAGTCCGGTTTCTTCTTTAACTTTTTTTGTGGTTATAGGTTTTTTTTCGCCGTTTACATAATATTTTATAATCAAGGCGTAAACCATAAATTCTGACGGACCCATCAATTTTATCTGGAAATTTGTAATAAGATATCTGCTCGTCCATAAAGCAAGAGCTATATAATAAAATTTAAAATAATTATCCGACTTAAGCAGGAAATCGTCGAGGTTTTTCGACTGCGCTTCCGTAATTATTTTATTAGTTTTGAGCAGGTTTATAACGCCTTCGATTAATCTTTCTATTATAGGCGTGTCGGAATCCGTAAATCCGCAGAATTTTAACGCCTGAACGTTTATTTCGTTAAATTTTTTAAGCTCGGTAAACGGCAGTACGTAATTGGTTTTTCTTTTATCTTCGTTCAGCGTAGCTTTTTTTATAAGTTTTTCGTCCTGAAGTTTTTTAAGAACCGTTGCAAGATGAGGGGTAGAAACATACAGCCTGTTAAGTTCTTTGTATGAAACGGTTATGCCGTTTTTTTCGTATTCTTTTTTTTCTTTCGCTGTAGAGTGGGTATATTTATAGGCAAAATAACCGAATACGGTAAATTCGATATCGGATAAGTAGGCAACGTTCTTATAGCTTGCCGGTATATTTATTATCGTATCTTTTATTAATTTATCCCTGTTTAGAAAAAAAATTGAAAAAAGAATATAAAGTTTAGCTTCGAAATTTTTCATTTTATTTAAATCTCCTTTATAATTAATTATTGTATTAATATTATAAATTTTAAAAATACATAAATTATTAAAATACAATTTAGTAATACATATATTTTTGTACATTATAATATTTTCTTATACCAATGTAAAGAAAAATTTGTATTTTTTTAACGGATATAATAAAATATACAAATGAGCAAAAATAACGAATATATTGACGAACTTGGTTTTTTTATCGAAAAATACGGGCGCGATATAAATCCGGAAGCCATAATAAAAGAAGATATATTAAGGCAGGGGGTTTATTTCGGCGACGTCGGTCCAGAAGAAAATTTTTCCGGCAAATCCTATTTTATTTTCTCTTTTAACGTCGATAACGACGGAGACGTAATTAATAAGAAGTACCCTGAAGAAATAGCCCTGATTAACGGGCCGTATAACCTCAGGCGCACTATTATATCCGTCAGAATAAATAAAACATCCCCCTATTCGGTAATTTACGATAAAGAGTCTAAAGGTTATATGCTTTACAAAGATAAAGGAAAAGACAAAGACTATATAGGAGACGTTTTGTTTTCGCCGGAAAAATCTTATATGCTTAAAAAAACGGAATCCGGAAAATCCGTACGCGACGCCGCGCCAACTATAGAATGGGGATATTTGATATATCTTGCGGTGTTCAGAATGTGCCAGTATTTTGAAGACGGCAGCGAATGCGCATTCTGCGATATGAATTCCAACTATTTAAATCAAAAAAAATCCAATAAAAATTATTCCGCCGTAAAATCGGTAGAAGACATTTTAAGCGCCCTGTCTATTATATCGGATGCGGACGACTCGACTGCCGGCGCATATACCCTGACAGGCGGAAGCATTATAGACGAAATTAAATTTAAAGGCGATACCGAAATAGATTTTTACATAAGATATATAGAGGCTATAGAGGATAAGTTTAAAGGCAGATGGCTCAGCAAAGTAGTCGTTCAGGCTCATACCAAAGAAAATTTAATGCGTCTTAAAACCGCCGGCGCCTACATATACCATACAAATTTTGAAGTATGGGATAAAAATCTTTTCGATAAAATATGTCCCGGAAAATCTAAGTTTATCGGGAGGGACGAGTGGATAAACAGGATAATAGATGCCGTATCGGTATTCGGCGAATATAAAGTTATACCTAATTTCGTCGCAGGAGTGGAGCTTTCTAAACCTTTCGGTTTTACGGATATCGACGAAGCCGTCGATTCGACTGCCGAAGGGCTGGATTTTTTTATGTCTAAAGGAGTAATGCCGAGATATACTACATGGTGTCCTGAAAAAACAAGCAGACTCGGGAAAATGGGGAATACCTCGGCTCCTTTGGAATATTATGTTAAACTGCTGCTTAAATGGCACGAACTGCATTATAAATACGGTCTGCCCGTTCCCGAAGGTTACGGTGAAGCCGGAGCAGGAAGAGCCGAATTTTCGGTCAGCGCATTTATGGACGCTTTCAAATCCGAAGATTATAAAATTGAAAATTCTTAAAATATATGATATTATAGATAACATTATATGGATATATAAATATTTATATAATATCTAAAAGCAAAGCGCACTAAAAAATTTAAGAGCAAAAAGATTAAAAGAGCATAATAAATTTAATTAATTTAACAAGAGAGGTTATTTATGAACAACGAATTCAGAGACGACGAGATGGACGGAAATAAAGATTACTATGAGGAAGGCGCGGATTCCTGCGGATGTGGAAGCGGCGGCGACGGGGATGATTCATGCGGATGCGGAGGGGGAGAGGAAGAAGAAGGGTCTTCATGCGGATGCGGCGGAGGACACGGACATGAAAGCAAAAATCCCTTCGACGAACAGTCCCCTATCGGCGGAGTTAAAAATATCATAGCGGTTGCAAGCGGAAAAGGCGGCGTCGGTAAATCTACTTTTAGCGTAAACTTGGCGATAACGCTGGCAAAACAAGGTAAAAAAGTCGGACTATTAGACGCCGACCTTTACGGTCCAAGCATTCCTATGATGATGGGAATAAATAAAAGGCCAGACCTAACTTCAAGCAATAAAATAGTGCCTCTTGAAAAATTTGGAATTAAGTTAATGTCTTTAGGATTTTTAATTCCCGATGACGCTCCGGCTATTTGGAGAGGCCCGGTAGTAATGCAGGTTATAACACAGTTTTTAAAAGACGTCGAATGGGGAGAAATCGATTTCTTGGTAGTGGACCTTCCCCCAGGCACAGGCGATATTCAGCTTACTTTAGTTCAGACGGTTCCTATAAATTTTGCCATAGTAGTTTCGACTCCTCAGGATATTTCTCTTATCGATGCAAAGAAAGCCCTTGCGATGTTCGATAAAGTAAACGTTCCCGTTTTTGGACTCGTCGAAAATATGAGCTATTTTATATGTCCGCACTGCAATAAACGTTCGGATATATTTAAACACGGCGGAGCAAAAGCGGCTGCAGAAAAGCTCGGAGTGAATTTCCTTGGAGAAATACCGATAGTAGAAGAAATCTGTGAACTTTCGGATAAAGGAGAACCTATAATGACGAAAGATATTCATCCAGAAGTTCAGAGCGTGTTTAACAAAATATCCGATTCATTGGTTTTAAGGGCTGAACAGAGAATAGTTGCATAAAAATAATATAAATCTATATTAAGGAGGATTTACTAGATGTCTTCAGAAAAAGTTTTAGCGTTTACCGATTCAAATTTTGAATTGGAAGTTTTAAAATCCGACAAACCGGTACTCGTAGATTTTTGGGCTGTATGGTGTGCTCCCTGCAGAGCCGTTGCGCCCGTAATAGACGAAATAGCTACCGATTACGACGGAAAAATTAAAGTAGGTAAAGTAAACGTCGACGAAAATCAGATTATTCCCGGCAAATACGGCATAAGAGGCATTCCGACAGTCATTCTGTTTAATAAAGGGCAGGTAGCCGATCAGATAGTCGGAGCCGCTCCTAAAGGTTCATTTAAGCAGATGATAGATAAAGTCATCGGAAACTAAAACAAAAAAAGGAAACAAAAAAGGTGTCAGATTTATTTATTTTCATACATCGTTCGAAAATAAATAAAAATCTGGCACCTTTTTTTCAACTTCTTCTTCTGCGCCGTATCAGAAACTTATTATCACTTCTTTAATTGATTTACTAGTAGCTTTGGAAACCGTAAAATTTATATTTTCTATGGTAAATTTTTCGCCTGAAACGGGTATGCGTCCAAGCCGGTCCATTATTAAACCCGATACCGTTTCATATTCTGCTTCTTCATTGTTTAAGACGCTTAAGTTAAAAATCTCCGACAACTCGTCTAGGGTTAACCTTGCATTTATCAGATAAGTATTTTTACCTATTTTTTTGTACATTGCTACTTCTTCGTCGGTTTCGTCCCTTATTTCGCCGACGATTTCTTCAAGAATATCTTCAAAAGTAATTATTCCGGAGGCGCCTCCGTACTCGTCCACTGCTACGACCATCTGCTGGCGGCTTTTTTGCATTTTCAGCATTATATTTGTTATCTTCAGTGTTTCGGGAATAAATAAAACAGGTTTTGCAATCTCTCCTACGACTTTTTCGGCGTTTTTCGGATTAAATACGTCAAAAGCAAAAGCTAAACTCGAAATATTATCGATTCGTTCCGAATAAACGGGAATTCTGGAATAGTTCGTGTCAGCAAAAATCTGCCTTGCTTTGTCTATACCGTCGTTTTCGTTAAGAGCTATAACGTTTATTAAAGGAATCATAACGTCTTTTGCCGTTTTACCGCCGAATTCGAATATTCTTTTTATTATTTTTTTGTCGTATTCTTTAAATTCTTCGATATTGCCGCTGATGGTTAGTACTTTTATAAGTTCGTCTTTAGTCAGAAAAACATTTTTTGATTTGCTTTTAAATATTATATTTAAAATTTTTGAAAAACCGATGAAAATTATATTAATCGGAAAAAAAATTAAAGAAAAAAAAGCTATAAACGGAATGCTTTTAAGCATAAGACTGTTTGCATGCCGCCTGTAAATCATTTTTGGAATAATTTCTCCGAAAATAACCATAACAGGCGTAAGAATAACTGCAACTATAATAGGAGTGTAAGACTTTGCATATGCGTAAATTATAGACGTCGCAAGAATAGTAGCCGTCGTGTATGAAAAATTATTTCCGATTAAAGACGTAGAAAAAGTACTTTCAGGTTTTCTTGTCATTGCAAGCAAAAATTTTGCAAGCCTGTTTCCGCCGGCTTCTTTATGCTTAATTTTTATTTTATCGTAGCTTATGATGCCTATTTCCGAACCTGCGAAAAAACCTTCTAAAATTATTGCGCCTATAATAACTGGAATATAAATATAAGCACCGCCTAAAATATTACTGAACGTCATATTCATCCTCTATTTCGCCGAAAATTTCTTCCAGCAGGTCTTCCATGGTTATTATGCCTTTCATTTTTCCGTATTCATCCACTACAACGGCTATATGGATTTTTTTCTTCTGCAGTTCCCTGAAAAGCTCCAGCGCATTTTTAGAGCCCGGAATAAAATAAGGCTTAATCATAAAGGAATTAAGCGTTCTTTTTGCTTCGCTCTTATTATATACTTTAGACAGTATGTTTTTTGATAAAATTATCCCTATTATATTGTCTTTTTCCCTAAAATATATCGGAATTCTTGAAAAATGATAAGATTCTATCAATTCTACCGCGGCGGATACCGGAGTTCCGACGTCTAATTCAAATACGGCATCTTTTTTAGTCATAATATTAGATGCTTTCAAGTAAGAAAGTTTAAGGAAATTTTTTATGAATTCATATTCTTTCTCTTTAATCTCGCCCTCGTTTTTGCCAATTTCTATGATAGTTCTGAGTTCTTCGTTAGATATGGATTCTTCTTTTTTAAGCTGAAGCCTTTTTCCTTTAAGCCCGGTTTTTTGTATAAACGACCCTGTAAAATAGACCGCTCCGTAAAATATCTCGGAAACGAACATTGAAAGTTCTATCGGTTTTTTTAACGCTACTATTTTTGGAATGATTTCGGCGATAATAATCAGTATAAGCGATATAAAAATAATCGAATAAATTACGGGAATATTTTTAAAATAAATATTTAAAATTATAGACCCTATGCTTGCGGTTATAACGTTTGCGGTCATATTTCCGATAAGGATTATTATCAAAAATATAGACGAATTTCTTATCAAAAATATAACTTTGTTTTTTTTTCTTAAATTTAATTCGTCTATATCTGTTTGATTAAGAGAAAATATCGACGACTCCGAAATTGAAAAAACCGAAGATACAGCCAGAAATAAAATGAATAAAAATAAAAAAAGTAATAAATCCATATTTTATGCAGTTATATTTATATATCAGCCTTATTATATTATAAGTTTTGACAGATAATACGTTAAATTAAATTTTGATGATATTATTTAATTGTAATTGCTACTTAATTATATACTTAATTATTTTATAGATGTCTAAAAGTATGATCTTCGGGCATAAAAACTTTACCGCCTTTTATAAGGGTAAGTTTTGCGGAGTTGTCGTCTATAAAACCTATTTTTTTTATATTAGTGCCGCATGAACCTTTAAGTTCCGCAATCTCGCTGCGGGTATATCCCCTGTCGAAAGTCCATAAAAGTTCGTAATCTTCGCCGAAAGAAATTATATCGTCAATATAGTTTTCTATGTTTAAAATACCTGCAATTTGTTTAAGTTCTTCGTTTACCGGTATATCTTCGACGTTTATACGGCATCCGCATCCTTCCCCCGCGACGTTAAAAATATCTTTGTAGATACCGTCGCTTATATCCGTTAAAGAGCCGGCAAGATTTTTTGTATATAATTTTCTGCCTAAGTTTATTCTAGGTTTCGGCAGTTTATATTTATTTATAAAATCCGTTATTAATTTTTTATCCGATGACTTAAGACCCGTTTTGGTTTTAAATATATAATCTTTATTGGAATTAAGATAAAAAACCATCCATGAGTTTCCTATCTCTCCAGATACATATACAGCATCGCCCTTTTTTGAGCAGAATCTTTTAATGCCTGCGCTTTCGCAGTCTCCTATAATCGTTATAGATACAGAAAGTTCGGAAGCTGAAGAAATATTTCCGCCTATAAGGGATACTTCATATTTTTTTGCTTCTTTTATAACGCCTTTAATAAGGGACTTAATATCGGACGTGCATAAGTATGGAGGAATAAAAAGGGACATAAGAAACAATCGTGGAATTCCGCCCATAGCGGCAATATCGCTCAGATTTACAAGAAGGGATTTCCCGCCTATTTCGTCAAAATCATATAAATCTAAACTGAAATGAATGTTTTCCGTAATATTGTCGGAGCTTAGAAGAATTTTATTTTTATCTTCTATAACGGCGCAGTCGTCCCCGATAGATTCTACTATTAAATTTTTATTAAAGATTTGAGTTTCTAAGCCGGCTTTTTTTATATATTTTATTAATTCCGACTCGTTAAACTTTTCTTTTTCTATCACCCTTTTTTTTGTAAGTATTTGTTTTTTTAGCAGTTGATGCGTTTAAATCTGGAGATTCCTTATAATCTGCGTCTATTATCGCATATTTCACTACCTCGTCCATATGCTTAACAGGAATAAATTTAAGATTTTTCTTAACTAATGGAGAAATATCTTCCAAATCTTTTTTATTTCTTTCGGGTATAAGAATTGTTTTTATTCCCGCCCTCAAAGCCGCTAACGACTTTTCTTTTAATCCGCCTATAGGCAGAACGTTGCCTCTAAGCGTAATTTCTCCGGTCATAGCGATATCTTTTCTAACGGGTTTTTTAATTACCGCCGAAATTAAAGATGTCGCCATAGTAATTCCGGCAGACGGACCGTCTTTTGGGATAGCCCCTTCAGGTATGTGGATATGTATATCATGTTTTTCGAAAGTATCTGTTTTGATGCCTAACTCGTCGGCTTTAGACCTTGCGTAGCTTACAGCGGCATGCGCCGATTCTTTCATGACGTCGCCGAGCTGTCCCGTAAGCGAAACCCCGCCTTTTCCTTTAACCAATATCGTTTCAATGTAAAGCACCTCGCCGCCGTAAGGAGTCCATGCAAGTCCGGTAGCGACCCCTATTTCATCCTTTTGCCTTTCTTCGTCGGGAAGAATTTTAATTACACCGAGATATTTATGTATATTTTTATCCGTTATAATATATTTTTTTATTTTATTTTCGGCGATGTTTCTCGCTACTTTACGGCATACCGTGCCGATTTCCCTTTCTAAATTTCTTAAACCCGCCTCTCGCGTATACCCTGCAATAATAGTTCTTAATGCACTCTGTTTAATTTCGATATATTCATTTTTTAAACCGTTTTCCTTAATCTGCCTCGGTATAAGGTATTTTTCCGCTATCTTTTCCTTTTCTTCCTGAGTGTAACCGGAAAGATTTATAATTTCCATCCTGTCCCTTAAAGGAGAAGGTATAGTGTCGGCAACGTTGGCGGTTGCTACGAACATAACGTTAGATAAGTCGAAAGGTACGTTTAAATAGTGGTCGGAGAAACTGGAATTCTGTTCCGGATCCAATACTTCTAAAAGAGCCGAAGAAGGGTCGCCTCTAAAATCAGTACCGACTTTGTCTATTTCGTCTATCATAAATACAGGATTATTAGTTCCAGCCTGTTTGATTCCCTGAATTATTCTTCCGGGAAGCGCTCCCACGTAAGTTCTTCTGTGCCCTCTTATTTCGGCTTCGTCATGTACGCCGCCCAAAGATATTCTTACGAATTTTCTATTCATCGCTTTTGCTATAGATTTTCCGAGGGAAGTTTTTCCTACGCCGGGAGGTCCTATAAAGCACAATATAGGGCCTTTCATTTTTTTGTTCAGCTTCCTTACGCTTAAATATTCAAGGATTCTGTCTTTTATTTTTTCAAGGTCGTAATGGTCTTCGTCTAAAATTTCCCTTGCGGTTTTAATATCGAGATTGTCTTTTGTTTTTTTAGACCACGGAATATCGCAAAGCCATTCTAAATATGTTTTAATAGTCGAAGCCTCAGCCGCATCCTGATGCATAGATTCTAATCTGGCAAGTTGTTTTTCCGCTTCTTTTAAAACTTCGGCAGGCATTTTGGCCGCTTTAATTTTATCCTGCAGTTCGTTGATTTCCTGAGATTTTTCGTCCGTTTCGCCGAGTTCCTGCTTGATCTGTCTAAGCTGTTCCCTTAAGAAATAGTCTCTCTGCGTTTTGGTCATTTCTTCTTTCGCCTGAGACTGTATTTTGGCCTGCATTGAAAGAATTTCTATTTCTCTTGCAAGTATATCGTTAACTTTTTTAAGCCTTTCAATCTGGTTGGTATCTTCCAGTATTTTCTGGGATTCTTCGATTTTTAAGCCCATGTTGGAGGCTACTATATCGGCTAATCTTCCGGGATTAGTAATATTTTCGAGTATAATTAAAATGTCCTGCGACGGGAGCCTTCCGAGCGAAACATATTTTTCAAGCTGTTCTTTAACATTTCTCATTAAGGCGTCGACGGCGGGAGTAATTTCCGTTACGGTTTCTTCTTTTATTTTAGAAGCTTTAACTAAATAAAAAGGTTTAATCTGGACAAACGTTTCAATTCTTGCTTTAAGCAGTCCCTGGACTAAAATTTTAACTCTTCCGTCCGGAAGTTTAAGCATTTTCATAATCATTGCGACTACGCCTATGTCGTAAATATCGTTCTGAGAGGGTTCTTCGACGATTATGTCTTTTTGCGCGGACAGCAATATAAGCCTGTCTTTTGAAAGCGCTTCATCCACCGCTTTTATGGATGCTTCTCTTCCGACGAAAAGAGGAATAATCATAAACGGAAAAAGTACTATATCCCTTACCGGTAAAAGCGGAATTACTTCAGGCAGTTGAATTTCGTCCGGAAGTTCGTGCTGCTCTATGCTTTCCCCTCTTCCCATAGACGTTTCGCCGAGATTATTTCCCGAATTTTCGGAGAAGCTTTCGGAATCGTAAAAGTTTATATAATTATTATTCATGCGTTATCTCCTGTAATATTGCCTAATTTTAACGGCAATATAGATATAATTATTGTATCATATTTTTGCCGTAATTACTCTAAATTTTTTAAGATACGGGTATGGATATTTAAAGTATCAAAATTAAAAAAAGGCCGCTTATATCTAAACTTATTTTTAAAACGCCGTTTGGTAAAGATGCATTTATATTTGTTATATTTTAATCCCTGCACCATTCCGATTTTTTAATAAAATCCATTAAACCTTTTTTAATTTCGTCGTTTTTTAATCCATAAATTATCTGCGCCTTAAGCAGGTCGAGTTTGTTGCCGCCGTCATATCTGTCGCCGTTGAATTCCAAAGCATAAACCGGCTGAATCTGGAGCAGGGATTTTATGGCGTCGGTCAGCTGAATTTCACCGCCTTTTCCGGGAGCGGTATTTTTAAGAAAGTCGAATATATCCGGCATTAATATATATCTTCCTATTATTGCAAGATTGGAAGGAGCGTCTTTAATATCTGGTTTTTCTACTAAATCTTCCACGCCGTACAAGCCTTTTTCGATTTCTTTACCGCTGATTATTCCGTATTTCGACACGTCTTCGTCTTTAACCCGCTGAACCGCCAAAACGGAATATCTGTATTTTTTATATATAGCGACCATCTGTTTTATAACCGGAACTTCGGAATCTATAATGTCGTCGCTCAAAACGACCGCGAAAGGTTCATCGCCTACCATATTTTGAGAGCATAAAATCGCATGTCCAAGTCCGAGAGCTTCTTTTTGCCTTGTATAAGTAAGACTTATGCGGTCGGATATTTCGTCGACCGATTTTAATAGGTGGTGTTTGCCTTTTTCTTTCAGAAGAATTTCATGTTCTATGGATCTGTCGAAGTAGTCTTCTATAGCCGTTTTTCCTCTGCCGGTGATGATGATTATATCCGTTATATCCGCTCCTATGCATTCTTCTACGCCGTACTGTATTAAAGGTTTATCTACGAGAACAAGCATTTCTTTCGGAATGGATTTTGTAATAGGCAGAAGCCTTGTTCCAAGACCCGCGGCAGGAAAAACCGCTTTGTTGACTTTCATTAATTAGCCTCCGTAAATAAATTTGGTATAGAAGTATTAATAAAAATATTATGAAATAATATACCATAATAAAAAATATTATCAAAATTATCAATATTAATTTGATAAATTATTTTGATAATATTTTCGCTTTATGATAAAATTAATTTTTAAATATCTCAAAAAAAATATTAAATAAATAATAAATTAATAAATACGTATTAATCTCTAAACTAAATCTAAAAATTTAAAAAATTAATAAAAATTAATTAAAAGTTACAGTTATGACTAAAAAAAATAAGCAAATTATTAAGCTTTCGGTTTTTATATTAGCTATCGTATTTTTGTCGATAATAATAGTAAAGATGCCGGAAATCGTAGCATCGATAAAAAATTCTTCTTCTTCGAAAGGAAAATCTGCTTTAAAAAAATCAGGAAATAAATTCAAGGCGCCGTATTTTTCCGTTTCCAGCATAAATTATAAAGGAAAAAATTTATCTTTAGAGCAAGATAAAGGAAAAATAGTTTTAGTAAATTTTTGGGCTACATGGTGTCCTCCCTGCAGAGCCGAAATTCCGCGATTGGAAAAATTTTACAAATCTCATAAAAAAGACGGCTTTACTATAATCGGTCTTTCGGTTAACAATCAGGGAAAAAATTACGTTATGCAATTTATAAAGACTTTTAAGGGCGGTATAATAACTTATCCTGTAGGTATGGCTACATATTCTATAGAAAAAGCATACGGAAATATATATGAAATTCCCCAGTCTTTTCTTATAAACAGAAAAGGCTATATCGTAGCGCATATTACCGGCGAGATGCCGAGGGGATATTTGACGTACGAATTTAATAAATTAAATAAGAATAAGACAAATAAAAATAAATAATAAATAGAATAAATAGATAGATATTAATATTTTTTTACACGGAGAGATGGCCGAGTCCGGTTGAAGGCGATTGACTCGAAATCAATTGTAGGCGAAAGCTTACCGGGGGTTCGAATCCCTCTCTCTCCGCCATTTTATGATAAAAGCAGAGATAATAATAAAGCAAAATTAAGACGGTACAGAGAGGGGTTCGAACAACCGAAGGGCGTCAGCCCGCAAGGGGGTTCGTCGCTTTTAGCGT
>JAKAQP010000018.1:0-15181 GCA_021822485.1 bacterium | reverse complement strand
ATCCCTCTCTCTCCGCCATTTTATGATAAAAGCAGAGATAATAATAAAGCAAAATTAAGACGGTACAGAGAGGGGTTCGAACAACCGAAGGGCGTCAGCCCGCAAGGGGGTTCGTCGCTTTTAGCGTCCGAAGGGCGCTCATCCCTCTCTCTCCGCCATTTTATGATAAAAGCAGAGATAATAATAAAGCAAAATTAAGACGGTACAGAGAGGGGTTCGAACAACCGAAGGGCGTCAGCCCGCAAGGGGGTTCGTCGCTTTTAGCGTCCGAAGGGCGCTCATCCCTCTCTCTCCGCCATTTACTCCGCCACTCATATGAAATTTAACTACGATGTAGATTATATTACGAAAATCACCAAGCTGAGCAAAGAATTTATACTCGAACTCCTTAAGTATTTCGACGGGCTTCCTTTACAGGCTAAACTCGAAGCGTTTTATATAAGCAAAATAATAGAAGAGGACGATGAATTTGCTTTTCATCAGCACTATTTCGATAAAGACAAATCCGCCGAATATGAATTCGCGCTGTTCATCCTTGGCGTCGAAAGAATATATTCCGTTGAACATAGAAAGGAAGAGGCGGAAGCTCAAGGAAAAAAACTTTCCGCATATAAGATAAATTTGATTTCAAAAATTACTGAACTCAGGAAGCAGGATGATTAACGTTGAAAATACCCAAAAATATAAAAAGAATAATAAAAATATTATTAAGGGAATTTACATTTCGGCCGCTAAAAGGAATTCGGGTAAAACTACTATTTCTATAGCTCTGTCACGTTTGTTGAGTAACAGGGGTTTATCGGTTCAGCCGTTCAAAAAAGGACCTGATTTTATCGATCCTATGTGGCTCAATATTGCCTCAAGAAACAGGACGTATAATCTGGATTTCTATTTTATGTCCAAAGATAAAATCAGAAATCATTTCTTAAAATATTCTTTAAATTCGGACATAAGCATAGTAGAAGGGAACCACGGACTGCACGATTCGATAGATATTTACGGAAAATCGTCTAACGCCGAAATGGCGAAACTTCTTGGACTTCCCGTTATACTTATTATAGACGTAGGAGAATTAAACAGAGGCGTCGTTCCTTTAATATTAGGATATAAAGAATTCGATAAAGACGTAGATATAGAAGGCGTTATTCTTAATAAAGTGCACAGCAAAAGACACGAAAAAAATTTGCTTAGAGCGATTAAATATTATACCGATTTAAAGGTCGTAGGCAATATACCCAATAATCCGGAATTTTCTATAAAACAGAGGCATCTAGGGCTTTTATCGACGATGTCAGGCATTGAAATAGAAGCGTTAGTTGATAAGACTTCAGCGGAAATTGCTAACTATATAGATTTGGAAGGTATAATAAAAATGTCGGAATTTACAGATAAACATTATACCGATGCACAAAAAAAACATATCTTAAAATTAAACGCCGATAACGCAAAGCAAAAAAATAAAAGAAGCAGCTTAATAAAAATAGGTCTTGCTTTCGATAACGCTTTTAATTTTTATTATAACGAAAATTTGGAAGCTCTCGAAAATCTCGGTTGCGAGTTGATTAAATTTTCTCCCGTCTCCGATAAACATTTGCCCGACATTGATGCTTTATATATAGGCGGCGGATTTCCGGAAATATTTGCGCAGGATTTACAGGCTAATAATTCTATTCGTAAGGAAATAAAGCGTAAAATAGAAGAAGGTCTTCCCGTTTATGCAGAGTGCGGCGGACTTATGTATCTTTGTAAAAGCATTTCTTACGAAAACGGTTTTAACGAAATGGCGGGGGTTATCGAAGCAGACGTAAAACTTACTAAAAAACCGAAGGGGCACGGATATACAAAAATAACGCCTTATTCATACGGAAAAGGAAAAGAAAGCCGATGGTTCGATAAAATAAAATTAATAAAAGGACATGAATTTCATCATTCTTTTTTAGAGATCCCTCAAAATAAGTATGAATTTATATTTAAAATGAAAAAAGGTTACGGAGTGGACGGCTTCTCCGACGGCATAACATATAAGAATCTTTTGGCAGGCTACACGCATATGTATTCTCCGTCGTCGCCCGGCTGGTTCAAAAGCTGGATTGCTTTTATAAAACGAACAAAAGCTGGGATACAGAAAAAATAAAATAACGTTTAATTTTTTTTTAAAAGGCAATTTTTTTATTGACAAATATAGCAATAAAGTTGTATAAATAAAAGTTGCAACTATGTTTTAGTTTTAATTCAATTCATTTAATAAAATAATGTGTACAAATATATGGCGGCATTATATTTAATCTAATTTTATTTTTAATTAAATAAAGGAGGCTTACTATGGGTAAAAAGCACCAGACTCCGCTTCTTGACGAGCTTAAAAAAGGGAAGTGGATAAGTTTCGTCAGAGAAATGGAAAGAGCGGCTGAGAAAAGCGAAAGAACAGAAGACCTTTTGGGTCAGGTCGAAGAATCTTACCGCGACAAAGTAAATCATTGGAAACACGGCGGTATGGCGGGCGTTAGGGGATACGGCGCAGGAATGGTCGGCAGGTTCAGCGAATACCCAGATAAATATCCGGGAATTAAAGAATGTCATTCGATGAGGATTATACCTTCCGCAGGTTTTTTCTACAACTCCGATTTTCTTAGAAAATTAGCCGATATTTCCGAAAAACACGCCGGCGGCTTGTTGAATTTTCACGGTGCTACCGGAAATATTCAGATACTTGGAATGTCCCAGGCTGAAGCCGAAGACGTCTTCCAGGCCGTAGCGGAACTCGGCTTCGACCTCGGCGGAAGCGGTTCTGATTTAAGAACGCCTTCATGCTGCGCCGGACAGGCAAGATGCGAATTTGCAAATTACGATACTATGAAAATTTGCCGCCATTTAACCGAAGAATATTTAGACGAACTTCATAGGCCTGCATTTAATTATAAATTTAAATTTAAATTTTCCGGATGCTCAAACGATTGCGTTGCATCGGCTGCAAGGTCGGATCTTGCATTTATAGGAACATGGAAAGACAAAATAAAAATTAATCAAGACGAAGTAAAGAATTATGCTAAAAAATTTAACGTCCAAAAATACGTTCTCGATAAATGTCCGACTAAGTGTATGTGGTTTGAAAGTGAAAACCTTGTTATCGACGACGAAAATTGCGTGAAATGCATGCACTGCATAAATGAACTGCCTAAAGCGCTTAAACCAGGCGATGAAAGAGGATGTTCAATTTTAATAGGAGCAAAAGCGCCTTTGGTTACCGGTCCAAGAATGGGCATGATGCTTGTTCCTTTTTATGACGTAAACGAAGATGCGAAGAACGACTATGAATGGATAAAATCCTTAATTTCCAATATGTGGGAATTCTGGGACGAATACGGAGTCAGCAGGGAAAGAATAGGAGAGCTTATAGGAAGGGTAGGATTAAATACCTTCTTGGAAGGCATAGGATTAGAGCCTATTCCTGAAATGGTCGAACATCCGAGAAGCAATCCGTTTATTAAATTCACCGAAGATGAAGAAGAATAGTCTTAAAATTAAAAAATTAAAATAATAATAATTTTTAGCATTATTTATAAATTTGGAGGTTAATATGGCAGAAGAAGTTAAAAAGAAAAGACTTACCGATATTGGACCCCATGATTACAACGAATATTTGTCGCCAATGATAAAAAATAATTACGGCAAATGGGTTTATCATGAGATTATAGACCCGGGCACAATGGTGCACGTGGCTGAAAGCGGCGATAAGCTTTATACGGTGAGAATGGGTTCGCCGAGATTAGTCAGCGGCAGTTTTGTCAGGGATATTTGCGATATCGCCGATAAGTACTGCGGCGGGCACTTAAGATTTACTACAAGAAATAATGTTGAATTTTTAATAGAAGACGAAAAAAACGTCGAGCCGCTTAAAAAAGACCTTGAAAAAATGGGTTATAACGTTGGCGGTATAGGCAATATCGTTGCGAATATAGTTCATACGCAGGGATGGGTGCACTGCCACACTTCCGCAAGCGACGCCTCAGGCGTAGTAAAATCTGTCATGGACGAACTATATGAATATTTTATAGAAGACAAACTTCCGTCGAAAGTCAGAATAGCATTTGCCTGCTGTTTAAATATGTGCGGTTCTGTTTCGTCTTCCGATATAGCAATAGTAGGAACACACAGAAAGCCGCCGAGAATCGATGCAGAAAGACTCAGGAATCTTTGCGAAATACCCAGCACTATTGCCTCATGTCCTACAAACTCTATCAGGCCAGATACGATTGACGGCAAACCCGGCGTAAAAGTAAACGAAGAAACCTGCGTGTTCTGCGGAAGCTGTTATACGGTTTGTCCGGCTATGCCTATTGCTAATGCCGAAAACGACGGCTTATCGATCTGGGTCGGCGGAAAAGTTTCAAATGCCAGAACTAAACCGACTTTCTCTAAATTAGCAATACCGTTTATTGCCAACGATCCTCCGAGATGGCCAGGAGTAGTGAACGCCGTCAAAACAATTCTTAACGAATATAAAAAAGGCGCTGAACCAGGCGAAAGAGTCGGCGAATGGATAGACAGGATAGGCTGGCCGAGATTCTTTAAGCTTACCGGATTCCCGTTCACGAAATATCATATCGACGATTTCAGGCTTGCGGAAACAACTATGAATTACTCTTCGCATGCAAGACTATAATTTTTCGATAAAATTATAAATTAAAACTAATATTTAGTTATTGGGAGCTTATAATCATGACTGACGAAACTAAAAAGAAAGTCGAAGATAAAATCTTAGGGCTTGTGACGGAGTATGTAGGAAAAAAAAGATTCAAGCCGATAGATATCGTTAAGGAAATGGAAAAAGAATTTGCCAGCGAAGGATTAACTAAAGACGATATTAAAGGAGCCTTAAAAGACTTAATGGACGAAGAAAAGCTTGTTTACGGATATGCAGGAGGCAGTTTCTTAACGGTTCCGGAAAACAAATAAATAATTAATAATAAAAAAACGGGACTGCATAAATAACAATTTTGCAGTCCCGTCGAATAATAAAATAGCGTTGGACCAAATTGAATATGTCCGACTGAAAAATAAAATAGGGAAAAATTATGCTTGAATTAAAAAAACCGAAAAAACCGGCTAAAATTGCGGCAAGTACGGGCGGCGGAATGTCTCAGTCGCCGTACAGGCCTAAATACGTCGAAAAAAGACCCCCGTGCATGGATACTTGTCCTAATGGAACAAAGGTGAGAGATTATATTCAGCTTATAGCGCAAAGCGAGTCTTACGACAGGCCCATAGACGACTCATTAAAACAGGCTTTTTATATGCTGACGGAGTCGAATCCGCTTCCTTCGACGACCGGAAGAGTATGCCCCCATCCGTGCGAAGACGCATGCAACAGAAAAGAAAAAGATACGCCGGTAGCAATTAACGCTATAGAAATGTTTGTAGGAGATTACGGAATAAAAAATAACCTTCAGTATAAAAAATTAACAGAAGTAACAAGAAAAGAAAAAATTGCAATAATAGGAAGCGGTCCTGCAGGATTATCCGCAGCCTACCATCTTGCTTTAAGGGGATATAAAGTTACTATTTTCGAAAAATTTCCGGAAACAGGAGGATATTTAAGGTACGGAATACCCCGTTTCAGGTTGCCGTTAGATATCATAGACGCGGAAGTTCAGCGCATTAAAAACCTCGGGGTAGAGATTAAAACAGGGGTTAGCATAGGAACGGACGTAACGTTAGACAGCCTTAAATCAGAATACGACGCAATATTTATAGCCATAGGAACTCACGAACCTATAAAAATGAAGATGAACGGTGCAGATTCTCCTAATGTTTATACCGGAATAGAATTTCTGCAGAAAGCGGCTTCCGGAGAACTTAAAGATGCCGGTAAAGAAGTGGTAGTTATCGGGAGCGACAGCGCAATGGACGCAGGAATGGTAGCAAAAAGGCTGGGAGCCAACGTCACGTTTATTTATAATAAAGGCACGGTTAACGATGCATCAGAAATAGAAGAAAAAGGTTCTACTGAAGTAAAAGAGGGTCACGCCGAAGGTATAAAATTCGAGTTTTTATTTGCGCTCGACGAGATAGTTACTGAAAACGGCAAAGCTGTAGCGGTAAAACTCAAAAAAATGAAACTTTCGGAAAAAGATGCATCCGGCAGGGTTCATCCTATAATCATCGAAGGCGGACAGGAACTTAATTTAAAATTAGACACGCTGATATATTCGTTCGGCCAAAAACCGGATTATAAAGGTTTAGAAAATCTTACTAAAAATCCGAACAACGAATTTTTAAAAGTTGACGACAATTATCTCGTCGCAGGAGAAGATAAAATGTTTGCCGGCGGCGATATATTAAGGTTCGGTCTAGTTACGGATGCTATCGGAATGGGAAGATATGCCGCATACGCTATACATAAAAAGTTTAGCGGAGAACAGGTTGTTAACGATGAAAGAAGAGTTATAAAATACGACGATGCGGTAAACAGGGAAGGGAAAAATATGTATCTTGCATATTTTCAGCCGGCCGAAAGAAAAAAAAGAACATCGAGAGATCCTAAAGAAAGAGTTAAAGATTTCGAAGGGATTTTAAACGACCTTAATTTCGACGAATTGGTTTCCGAAGTGAAGAGATGCATGAGTTGCGGACTCTGCTTCGACTGCGGCAGCTGTTTTGAATACTGCTCGCAGAGCGCAGTAAAAAAATTGCCTAAGGGCCAGCATTTTGAATTTCACCTCGAAACGTGCAACGGTTGCAAAAAATGCGCAGAAAGCTGTCCCTGCGGTTATATAGATATGTTGTAAACTTAGCTTTTATTTATTATATTATAATGTAATAAATTCAAATAAATTAAATTTAATTTAATTCTAATGGAGGTTATTTATGGCAAGTTTTGTTTATAACGGAAAAACGATAGAAACGGATGACGAAGGTTATCTTCAGAATCTTGGAGATTGGGACAAAGGTCTTGCTGAGGTTCTTGCGAAACAGGAAAATGTAGAATTAACAGAAAAGCACTGGAAATTAATTGAATGGATTAGGGATTATTTCCAGAAATTTCAGGTTGCGCCGGCTATTAAATCGCTGACGAAAGAAGTTATGAACCTTGAAAATTTACCCGATAAAAAAGAAGCAAATAAATTCATTTATGAATTATTTCCTGAAGGCCCGGCAAAACAGCTTGCAAAAATATCAGGTCTTCCAAAACCGACAGGCTGCGTTTAATACAAATAATGAATCACAAATTAATCAAGCGGCTTAAAAGCCGCTTGATTATTATATGAACATTTATATTGCATATAACGTTCGTATTAATTAAATGTAAAAACAAAAATAAAATTATTTATTCAGGAGGGAGTAAATATGGAACCTCTTAACGTAACTACATATATATATTTAGTAATTACATATTCTGTCGGATTAGTTTTTGCTATAGGCGTTATTTTGAGAATATATCAATATGCAACTACGCCGCAGCCTATTAAAATTATGCTGACTCCGGCGCCTCTTACAAAAAGCGGGGCATTCGCAAGGGTTCTCGGAGAGGTATTTTTCTTTAAAAGTCTTTTTAAATCAAATAAACCTACATGGGTATTCGGATATTTGTTTCATATTTCGTTTTTTCTTTTAATAGCCATGCATTTTGCGCGCCATTTTGTTTATACTAACCCTCTGCCTTCATGGTATAACTATTTCGTTATCTCCGGTATAGTTTGCGGCATAGTTATGGTTTTGTCTCTTTTTCTTTTATTAATGAGAAGAGTCGTGGTAGAAAGAGTAAAATTTATATCTCTTTTTCAGGACTATCTAATATTGATTTTATTAATGCTTATCGGTATAGCCGGTCTGTCTTTGAACTTTGTATTAACGCCTGCAGCTTTGACCTTGGTCGATAAACAGCTTGGTCCATATATGGACGGTCTTTTAACGTTTCAATTCACGAATATACCGTCGAATCCCTTGTTTCTAATGCACTATACATTAGTAATGCTGTTAATTCTTTACATACCTTTTAGTAAAGTTATGCATTTCGTGGGAATATTCTTTTCTCCGACAAGAAATATGGCGGATAATCCTATTGAAGAAAGGTACTATCGCCCGAATGCAAAAGATCTTTCAATATAGACAGCGTGCAGTTTAATATAAGCATAAAAAATTTAATAAATAAAATATAAATTATAAATAAATATTAATTAATAACCTGCAATTTTGATTCTTTATAAGAATTAATCGGAGGTATATACAGTATGGCTAAGCCGAAAAGTAAATATAAAATACCGGTATTGGACGGAAATATTTCGATACCGAAGATAGTCCCGGGAGCATCTTCGTATGAACATATGATAGGAGCGCAGAAAGAAGACATGGAAGCGCTTGGCTTTCCCGAGAAACTGCAAGACGGTTGGAAAGATAAAGCTCTTGGAGTATTTAAACAAATATTGGACCATAATAAAGCCGTAAGGGATTATATGGATATATGCGTAAGATGCGGAGCATGCACGGACAAATGCCAGTTTTTTCTCGGAACGTCCGACCCGAATAATATGCCGGTTCAAAGACAGGAGTTAATGAGAAAGGTTTACAGATATTATTTTACACCGTCGGGATTTTTTAAAAGCATTTCAAATGCGCAGGAATTGACGGAAGAAGTTTTGAAGGAATGGTACACATATTTCTGGCAGTGTTCGGAGTGCAGAAGGTGTTCCGTATTTTGTCCTTATGGGATAGATACGGCCGAAATCACTATGGCGGCAAGACAGATTATGGATTCAATAGGTCTCGGACAAAAATACACTACCGAAGTTATTCACAAGGTATATACTACGGGAAACAATATCGGAATAAATGCCGCAGCGCTAAGAAACACTCTTGACGACTTAGAAGAAGAAATAGAAGAAGAAGGCGGAAAAGGCGTAAAAATTCCTATGGACGTAGAGGGAGCCGAAGTTTTGCTTGTTCCCCCATCGGCTGATTTTTTTGCTATGCCGCATATGGAATCTCTGAAAGGATATGCAAAAGTGTTTCATAAGGCCGGTATAAGCTATACGGTTTCTTCGTATGCGTCCGAAGCGGGTAATTTCGGAAAGTTTATAGGAAGCTATCAAAACACCAAAGAAATCAATAAAAGGATATGGGATGAGGCAAGAAGGCTTAAGGTAAAGAGAGTCATTATAGGAGAATGCGGACATGCATGGAGAGCGGCATATATGTATTCCAATACTATGAACGGCCCCTTCGATTTTCTCGATTCAAAATATAAACAGCCTACCCATATTTGCGACTTCACTTTAGGGCTTGTAAAAGACGGAGTTATTAAGCTAGATCCAACCGCAAACGACGATAAAGTCGTTACGTTTCACGATTCCTGCAATGTAGCGAGAGGTTCCAGAATAGGCGATGTCGTAGGCGGTCAATTTACTATACCGAGAGAATTAATAAAAGCCGCCGCAAATAAATTTGTTGAATTAAGGGAAGGCACGACGAAAGAAAGCACTTTTTGCTGCGGTGCAGGCGGCGGACTATTGACTGAAGAAGTAATGAACGTAAGGCTGGCAGGTTCTATGCCGAGAATGCAGACTGTAAAAGAAGCGGTAGATAATCATGGGGTAAATTTTTACGCCTTGATTTGCGCTATTTGCAAGACGCAGTTTACAAAAGTATTTCCTTTGTATGGGTTAGATGCCGAAATGGTCGGCGGAATTCATCAGCTCGTAAGCAATGCTATAATAATGTAGTAAATTTATGATTTGTTTGTATCAAGTTGTGGCGGGGACAGAATTGAATTCTGTCCCTACGATTTGTGATGGTGACAGAATTGAATTCTGTCACCATAATATAAAAATAACTAGTTAACAAGGGAGGAATTAATGAAATTCGGCATTCTAGTTAAAGAAGGCCCTTATATGCATCAGGCTATAGACTCGGCTTATAATTTTATATTAGCGGCTATGGAAAGCGGGCATGAAATAACGGGCGTATTTTTTTATAACGACGGCGTTTATAACAGATGTGCGACGCTTGAACCGCCGAGAGACGAAAGAAATATTATGAAACTCCTAACGGAATTAGAAACCAAAGGGGTCAGATTAATAGTCTGCGTTGCGGCTGGAAAAAGAAGGGGCATAGTTAATCAGACCGTATGCAAAGTAGAAGAAATATCCGGACTGGGTCAACTGCTTGAACTCTGCATAACATCCGATAGAACTATCACTTTTTAATAAAAAAATAATAAAAATACTGAATAAAGGAGCCAAAAGATGTCTGAACAAGAAAAAACGAAAGTTATGTTTGTATGCAGAACCGCTCCGTATGGAACCATATACGAGCAGGAAGCTATAGAAGCTATGGTTATGTTCGGCGCATATGAACAGGATATAAGCGTCACATTTACCGGAGACGGAGTATTTTCGTTAAAAAAAGGACAGGATACTTCATTGCTTGGTAAGAAAAATTTTTCTATGACTTATCCTATATTAATAGACGATTTTGAAATTTCACATATTTACGTGGAAAAAGAGTCTCTAGAAGAAAGGGGTTTGATGGAAGACGATTTAGCTACTGAAGTAGAAATAATAGATAGAAATTCTTTAAAACAAAAGATGGGAGAAATGAAAGCTTTACTTCCGTTTTAAATAATAAAACCTAAATTTGTCAAAGATTAATAATAAGGAGGAAATTAAAATTGCTGCACATAGTAAAAAAATCTCCGTATGAATCTTCTGCATTCAGCGATGCAATAAACTATATGGAACAAAACGATATAATGCTTTTAACCGAAGACGGCATATATGCCGCAAAAAAAGGCGGAAAATTTGAAGGAGCGTTAAAAAGCCTAATGCAAAAAAATGCGGTTTACTGCCTTGTAGCCGACGTAAAAGCAAGAGGTATTCAGGAAAGCGAGATAATAGAAAACGTAAAAGTAATAGATTATAAAGGCTTTGTAGAAAAAGTCACCGAACATAATCCGATGACATGGTCGTAATTTTTAAAATATAAAAATAATTGTTGACTTTTTAAGCAAATAATATTAAATATATATGAATAATTTTAAAAATATATACGGAGTGAAATATGGCTTTAGTAAACCCGCATGGTAAAGAAAAAAAATTAAAACCTCTGCTTTTATCGGGAAGCGAACTTAGCTCCGCAAAAGAAAAAGCAAAAAATCTTAAAAAAATATCTATGACCTCGAGAGAAACCTCCGACCTTATAATGATGGGTATAGGCGCTTTTACGCCTCTCGAAGGCTTCATGGGAAAGAAAGACTGGCAGGGCGTAGTGGATAATTATACTATGGCAGACGGAACGTTCTGGCCCATACCGATTACACTTTCCGCTTCAAAAGAGACTGCCGACGGAATAAATATCGGCGAAGAAGCCGCGCTTGTCGATTCAGAAACTTCGGAAATTATAGGTATTATTAACGTTTCTGAAAAATATACTATAGATAAAGCTCACGAATGCCAGAAAGTTTTTAAAACTAACGATATGGAGCATCCCGGGGTTCAAAAAGTTATGTCCCAGGGAGACATAAATATAGCCGGAAAAGTAAAAGTATTAAGCGAAAGTTATTATCCAGCAGAATTTAAAGATATATATATGCGTCCGACGGAAGTCAGGAAATTGTTTGAGGAAAAAGGATGGAATACCGTCGCTGCATTTCAGACCAGAAATCCTATGCACCGCTCGCACGAATATCTTGCAAAAGTAGCGGTTGAAACCACGGACGGTGTGCTTATTCATCAGCTGATTGGCAAATTAAAACCAGGAGATATTCCTGCGAACGTCAGAGCAGTAGCGATCAATACATTAATAGACAAATATTTCGTTAAAAACACCGTAGTTCAAGCCGGTTATCCTATGGAAATGAGATATGCCGGTCCTAGGGAAGCGCTGCTTCACGCCGTGTTCAGGCAGAATTACGGATGTTCCCATCTTATAGTCGGAAGAGATCATGCAGGAGTCGGCGATTATTACGGGCCGTTTGACGCACACAAGATATTCGACGAAATTCCAAAAAATGCTCTTGAGTTAAAACCGTTAAAAATGGACCTTACGTTTTATTGTCATAAATGCGACGGCATGGCTTCGACAAGAACATGCCCTCACCCAAAGGAAGACAGACTCACGCTAAGCGGAACTATGTTAAGAAAATTATTATCCGAAGGACAAGAAGTTCCCGACCATTTTTCCAGACCGGAAGTTTTATCTATATTGAAAGATTATTATGCCTCGCTTGCAAAAGAAGATAAGGTAGAAATTAAGCTTCACAAAGCGGCAAAAGGAGAAATTTAATTTCGTTATAATTTTATATTGTCAGCTTAATATAAGGCGGCAATATATATTCTTATAAAAAAACAAAATATAAAATTAAGGAGGTAAGGAAATGCCAAGTTTTGTAATCACGGAAAAGTGCGACGGATGTAAAGGCAGAGACAAGACAGCCTGCCAGTATATTTGTCCGAACGACCTTATGGTATTAAATAAGGACATCATGAAGGCGTACAATCAGGAGCCCGACCAGTGCTGGGAGTGTTACAGCTGCGTAAAAATTTGTCCGCAGTCTGCAATCGAAGTAAGAGCTTATCAAGATTTTGCCCCATTGGGTGCATCCGTTATTCCTATGAGAGGTTCCGATTCTATTATGTGGACGGTAAAATTCAGAAACGGAAAAATTAAAAGGTTTAAATTCCCGATAAGAACTACTCCGGAAGGCGGAATCGATCCGTATCAGGGAATAGCCGAGATAAACCAAGGCAGTTTGAAAGACGAGCGTTTATTCGACGAACTCGGAGTTGAACTTACAGCGCCTAAGAAATAAGAAATTAAAAGAATTTTTATTTATAATTAAAATAATTTATAATTTGCGAGGATAAATTAATATGGCTGAAATGAAAGGTTCAATGACCAGCACCGAAGTTTTGAACAACTATACCATAGAAGAAATCAGCACCGACGTTTTAATAGTCGGGGGCGGAATGGTAGGTTGTGGAGCCGCATTCGAAATTAAAAAATGGGCGCCGAAAGATATGAAAATAACTCTGATAGAAAAAGCTGCCATAGAAAGAAGCGGCGCGGTAGCAATGGGTTTGTCCGCTATTAACACTTATTTGGGAGATAACACGCCCGAAGATTACGTTAAACACGTCGCTAACGACCTTATGGGTATAGTCAGGGAAGATCTTATATACGATACCGGAAGACACGTCGATTCTACGGTAAGGCTTTTCGAAAAATTCGGACTTCCTATATTTAAAGAAGACGAAGACGATACTAGAACGATTGAGGAAGGTGCAAAACCTTTAAGAGCTGGAAGATGGCAGATAATGATTCACGGAGAGTCTTACAAAGTACTTGTTGCCGAAGCGGCAAGGAAAGCTCTCGGCGAAGAAAACATAAAAGAAAGAGTCTTTATTACCGAACTTCTTATGGACGAAAAGCATGAAAACAGGGTTGCGGGAGCAATCGGTTTCAGCTTAAGAGAAGCAAAGATATACATCATAAAAGCAAAAGCCGTAATTATGGCTTGCGGCGGAACGGTTAACGTTTTCAGGCCGAGATCTCAGGCGGAAGGTATGGGAAGAACGTGGTACGCAATATGGAATGCCGGTTCTACCTATGCTATGGGTTATCAGGCAGGAGCCGAAATGACAACGATGGAAAACAGATTCGTTCCGAACAGATTCAAAGACGGATACGGACCCGTCGGCGCATGGTTTACGCTCTTTAAATCTCGAGTTATAAATGCGAAAGGCGAAGACTATATGCAGAAATGGGGACACATGCTTCAAGATTATGCTCCTTACGGACTTGCAAAAGTTCCGGCTACATGCTTATGGAACCATGTTATGCTTAAAGACTGGATGGAAGGGAACGGACCTTTCTATATGAATACTTCCGGTGCTATGAAGACGCTTTTTGAAACTCTTCCCGAAAAGAGAAAGAAATCTCTTGAAGCCGACGCATGGGAAGATTTTCTTGATATGACGGTTGCGCAGGCTGGATTATGGGCATCTATGGATATAGATCCAGGCGAAACTAATTCCGAAGTTATGCCGACAGAGCCTTATTTCTTAGGGTCGCATTCCGGCGCTTGCGGAATGTGGGTTTCAGGACCGGAAGATTTAGCTCCGAAGGAATATCAGTGGGGTTATAACCGTATGACGACCGTCAACGGACTATTCACGGGCGGAGACGGTGTCGGAGCATCCGGACACAAATTCTCTTCCGGCTCATACGTAGAAGGAAGAATTGCTGCAAAATCCGCAGTCAGGTTTGTACTTGACGATCCCGGCTTTACTCCGACGGTTCATACCGATAATAAAGTTCTTGCAGAAAAAGTTTACGGACCTATGATTACCTTTGAAAAATTCAAAGACTATTCAACAGAGTCCAACGTAAATCCTAACTATATTAAACCGAGACTTTATTTGTTCAGGCTGAATAAACTTATGGACGAATACGTCGCCGGTACTTCGACGTTCTATAGAACAAGCGAAGCAAGCCTTTTAAGAGGATTAGACCTTTTAAACAGATTAAAAGATGATGCGTCTAAACTTGCGGCCGCTAACCTTCACGAACTTATGAGAGCCTGGGAAAATTACCACAGGTCTATAGTGGGAGAACTTCACTTAAGGCATGTTTTGTTCAGGGAAGAAACAAGATATCCGGGATTCTATTACAGAACCGACCATCCGAAACTTGACGAGCAGAACTGGAAGGTTTTCGTTAATTCTAAATTAAATAAAACGACGGGACAGCCGGATTTGTTTAAAAAGCCTTATATTGAAATCGTTCCGAAAAATTAGTAAATAAACTTAATTTATTATAAAAATAATTTATAAAATTAAGTCTATCCCCTTCTCTATTTAGAGAAGGGGATTTTAATATGTATAAAGTCTTTATATATTTTTTATATTATATTTAAATAAATAAAAACTTAGCAATGGAGATTTAAAGTTGAGCGAGCTAAATAATGAAAATGCCGTACTAATAATCGGCGGCGGGCATAGCGGCGTATCTGCCGCATTAGAAATTACCGAGGCGGTCGATAAAAAAGTATATGTAGTTGAAAAAAAATCGTATATCGGCGGCAGAGTTCTCCAGATGTATAAGTATTTTCCAAAATTATGCCCGCCTTTTTGCGGCTTTGAAATCAATACTAAAAGAATAAAGTCGTCAACGGAAGGAAATATAA
>JAKAQP010000048.1 GCA_021822485.1 bacterium | reverse complement strand
TGTTTATCAATTTTTATTGACATCATCGCTTAAATTAATTATAATATAAAAAGAATATTTTATATATATGTATATATAAATATTACTATATAATTAATTTTTAATGGTATCTGCACAAAACTACTATGAATGAAATTAATATCGGAGAAGAATATAAAACCGAAGCCGAACTTTTAAAAACACTCGGACACCCTATAAGGCTTAAAATAATAGAGGTGCTTGTAAGCAATAAATCCTGTGTTAAAAATATCTGGGAATCCTTGGGAATTTCTCAGGCTACGGTTTCTCAACACCTAATATCCCTTAAAAACAAAGGCATAGTAAGCTGCAAGAGGGACGGCGTCATGATGTGCTACGAACTTAACGACAAAAGAATCGAAAAAATATTTAAAGACCTTAAAGAATTCGGAAATCACGACAAAAACATTCCAAAAAAAGAAAAATCTATATTATTAAATTTACCTAAATAAAACAAAAAATAAAATATATGCATACAAATACTTAATCCAATAAATATATAATTATTAATATATATGAATATGAATAAAATATATAAAAGCAAAAAGATTATTTTTACTGCTTTTTTGTCGGTTTTACTGCTTCTGCCGTTAATGCCGTCAAAATTTTCAAAAAAAGCGTTTGCCTCTAAAACGGCTATAGAACCAAACATATCAATAAAACAGGCGTTTATATACGCGTTAAAATACAACAAAATGCTAAAATTGGAAAAAATTAAACTTAACGGCGCAGTATATGAAAAAAATGAAGCAATGAGCGGTTTTTTTCCAAAAATTAATTTCGACGAAATTTATATGAACACGGACAACCCTTTATATGCTTTCGGAAACGTTCTAAATCAGAGAATATTGACAAATCGGAACGTTCAATCGTATTTCAGCCCAAGTTTTTTAAATAATCCGGGGATGATACATAACTACGAATCCGAATTTTCAATCGAACAACCGATATTTATGGGCGGAGAAATATACTTTGGATATAAAAGAGCTCAGCTTCATATGCAGTCCGTAAAAAAGGGCTTAAGCGAAGCGAAACAGAAAGTTTTATACGATGTAGCAAAGTCATATTATTCCGTTATACTGGCTAAAAAATACGTAAACCTGATGGAAAGCATGTTGAAAACGGCGGAAAATTATAAAACGCTTTCCGAAAATTTATTTAAAGCAGGACAGGTAGTATCTTCCGACGTATTAAGGGCAAAAGTAGAAGTCGCAAAAATGAAGGAAAAACTCGCATCAGCCGAAAAAAATTACAGGCTGGCAAAATATTTTTTAAATATAACGATTGGGCTTCCTATAAATTCTAACTATATAATTACAAGCAAGCTAAAAAACAGGCCGTTAAGAAAAACCATCAGTATTTCATCTATGCAAAAAACTGCATTTAGAAAAAGACCCGATTATAAAGCGCTTATGCTTAACAAAAAAAATATGAAATTGGGCGTCAAATCGGCTTACGGAAAATTTTTGCCGAAATTAGTAGCAGGATACGACTATTTCAGCAACGGTCCGGCTATACACCCTGACGATTCATACAGTTATGCTTTCACCGTTATGCTTCATTTTAATATTTTTTCCGGACTTTACGACTATGATAATTTGCAGAAATCAAAAAGTTCATACAACGCAATGCTTGAATACCAAGGGCTTTTAAGGGATAAAATTAAAATGCAGGTTAGAAAAGCATATCTGCGGTATAAAACAGACTTAATGAACACCGGCGTTGCTAAGCTTGCCGTTTTAAATGCCAAGCAAACGCTTAGAATTACTACTAACAGATACAAAGCAGGAATGACGACTTTAATTAATTTGGACAGGACGCTCAACGAATATAAAGCTGCTAAATTAAATTATCTAAACACGTTATACAAGCTTAATACGGATAAATATTATATAAAACTCGTTACCGGAACGCTGTAAAATATGCGTAATAACTATTACTTCGTAAAGATATAATAAAACACCGACGGCTTTAAACCTTACCCGCCTACGCGGGAATGACTTTGCGAGTATTAGACATTTAACCAAACAGGCGTCCATTGACGTTCATATCAAAGACATGTTTGATAGACACGGACGTCAATATTGCGAAAGCGGATATAAGCATGCCGTTTATTTTATTTAGTATTTACGTATAAAAGAATCATCTAAATATTTTCTATTGCAGGATTAAGGTTTGGGTATATACTCGCAATAATGCTATAAATATGCTATAATATTTAGTAGATAGTATGATTAATTAAAATAAAACAAAACACATTGCAAAGTCATAAAAGGAGGTTAAGAGATATTATGCCTATATACGAATACGAATGTAAAAAATGCGGAAAAATATTTGAAGTTTATCAGAGACTGAGCGATAAAGCCGAGGATATAAAATGTCCGATATGCGGCGCTGAAAATCCTGTCAAAAGAATTAGTTCATTCAGCAGTTGCGGTAGTAGCGGATATAGTTCAGGCTACGGATCGTCCGGCAGTTCATGCGGAAGCGGCGGATACAGCAGCGGTTTCGGCTGAGCATAAAATCGGGCGGTTCGCCTGATTAAAAAATAAGTTGCCTGATTCTTAAGTATAAAGCGTCAAGACTGTCAAAGGATTCTTTTGAGGAGTTTGTTTTTATTTCGAGTTCATACTTGTTTTCTTTAACGGTTCTGTTTCCTATGACAATTTTAAAAGGGATTCCGATAAGGTCTATATCTTTAAGTTTAATACCGGCTGATAGTTTTCTGTCGTCGTAAAGGACGTCGGCTCCCATAAAAGTTAAATCTCCGTAAATTTTTTCGGAAATTTCCGTAATCTTTTCGTCGTTAGCGTTAAGATTGACGACGGCTAACGCAAAAGGGCTTACGGAAACGGGAAGATTGATGCCGTTTTCATCGGAAAATACTTCGACGAGAGTCTGCAAAGTTCTGCCGACGCCAATCCCGTAACAGCCCATGACGAAATATTTAGATTCGCCTTTTTCGTCGAGAAATTTTGCGTTTAGAACTTTTGAATATTTTTCTCCGAGTTTAAATATATGCCCAAGTTCAATGGCATTTTTTACGTCTAATATTCCTTGGCATTTTACGCACTTATCGCCGAACTGCACGCTTCTTATGTCCGCAACTATATCGAAATTAAAATCGCGCCCTGGTTTAACGTTTGCCATATGCCAGTCTTTTTCGTTAGCGCCGGTAATCCAGTATTCCGAATTGTTAATCTCCTCGTCTATTACTATCAGTATATTGCCGCCGGTATCTGCATTTATATCCGCATCGTCATTGCCCGTATTGCTGCCTATATGGCCGTTTTGCCTGTTTAAACCGAAAGGACCGGCAAAACCGCAAGGAGCTCCGGTTATTTTTTCTACGTCCCGCTCTTTTGCAAGAAACAGATTTTTAATTTTTACCGCTTTTTTTAGTTTGCGTTCGTTTATTTCCCTGTCGCCCCTTACTAAAGCCGCAATAAAACCTATTTCAGATTCATATATTATCGTCTTGGCAAAACATGATTTGTCCACTTTAAGGTATTCCGCCACCTCTTCAACCGATTTTTTATCCGGAGTAGAAAGTTTAGTCATTCTCGGCTGCCTGCAAGATTCAAGCGGGCCGTTATAATCGGAAACCGATTCCGCTTCGTCGATTGAAGCCGCATAGCCGCAATTATTGCATATTACTATTTTGTCTTCCCCATATTCGGAAAAAACCATCAGCTCTTCGGAATAATTTCCTCCGATTTCACCGGCCTCGGCTTTAATAAATTTAAAATCGAACCCTAATCTTTTGAATATATTTTCATATGCATGCTTCATTTTTTTATAGCTTTCGTCTAGTCCTTTTTCGTCCGCATCGAAACTGTAAGCATCCTTCATAATAAACTCTTTTGCGCGCATAAGACCGAATCTCGGACGCATCTCGTCCCTGAATTTAAGATGAATCTGATAAAGAGTTAAAGGAAGCTCCTTGTACGACTTTACGTTTTTTTTAACCAAATCCGTAATTACCTCTTCATAAGTAGGAGCTAAGCAAAAATCTCTGTCCTGCCTGTCTTTAAAACGCAGAAGTTCTTTGCCGTAATCTTCGTCCCTTCCCGACTCTTTCCAGATTTCCAGCGGCTGAACGAAAGGCATGGAGAGTTCTACGGCGCCGGCATCATTCATCTCCTGCCTTATTATATTTTCTAATTTGCGCAAGCTCTTTAAACCGAGAGGCAGGTATGTATATATTCCGCCTGACAACTGCCTGACGTAACCGGCCCTTAACAGCAGTTTGTGGCTTTTAAGGACGGCTTCTTTAGGGTCTTCTTTTAAAGAAGGAATAAAAAAATGTGAATATCGCACTATAAGACTCCTTTATATTTTATATTTAGTTTTAGATTTAAAATTATTAAATTTATTTAACGTATAATAAACATTTTTTTCGCTTTATTCAGCTTCTTCGCCTAACGCCTTCGTCATCGATATAATCTATTTTTTCGCCCGTTATATTTTCTATCTGGTTTATTAACGCATTTAATATCTCTTTATTGTCGAATTTTCCTATAACCTTTCCTTTAGAAAACAAAACGGATTTTTCCCTGCCTCCGGCAATACCGACGTCGGCATGCTTGGATTCGCCCGGTCCGTTTACTACGCATCCCATTATAGCTACCTTTATATCAGACTTTATTTTAGCGGAAATCTTCTCAAATTTTTTAGCAATGCCGACTATATCTATTTCCGTCCTGGCACATGTAGGACAGGACATAAGTTGAACACCGCCCCGCCTTAAACCTAAATCCCTGAGTATATTATATCCGGCGATAACCTCCATAACAGGGTCGTCGCTTAGCGACACCCTTATAGTATCTCCTAACCCTTCATAAAGCAGTATGCCGAGTCCTACTCCAGATTTTATCGCTCCCGAAAATACCGTTCCCGCTTCGGTTATGCCTATATGAAACGGATAATCAACTTTATCGGCTAAAAGTTTATAGCCTCTTACCGTTGTTAAAACATCGGTCGATTTTAAAGAAATTTTTATATCGTAAAACGATTCGTCTTCCAATATTTTAATATGCTTTAACCCGCTTTCAACCATTGCGGCGGCAAAATCCCCTTTGTTTTTATTCAGAACCCCTTTTTCTAAAGACCCCGAATTAACGCCTATTCTTATCGGCACGTTTTTATCTTTGCAGGCGCTTACAACTTCTTTCACTTTTTGCCTGCCGCCTATATTTCCCGGATTTATTCTTAAACCTGCAGCGCCTGCTTCCAACGACGCAAGCGCAAGCCTGTGGTCAAAATGAATGTCGGCGATTATCGGAACGCTTACGTTTTTTATAATTTCTCTCAAAGATTCTGCTGCAAAAGCCGTATTTACCGATACCCTGACTATTTCGCAATTATAACTTTCTAAATTTTTTATCTGCTTTACGGTGGCGGCGAAATCCTCGGTGAGCGTATTAGTCATCGACTGCACGCTGACAGGTGCTTCTGAGCCGACGACGATGCCGCCTATTTTTATCGTCCGCGTTGTTCTCCTTTTTATCATTTATAATTTTTAAATAAATTATACGTTATTTTACCGCTTTATTTTAACGTTTTTAAATTTTGATTTATATATTATAATATATCGTGTAGAAAAAAATAACTATAATTTATAATAATCAGGATTAATATTTATATCATGTTTGAATTTTTAAGAGACAAAGTTTATACGATAGACGGCAATAAAGTCAGACTTATGTCGATTATTTTTTCTTTAATAATAATATTAGCATCTTATATAATTGCTTATTTATTTGTTTATATCGTAAAAAAAGAATTAAAAAAAAATAAAACCCTAAACAAATCGTTCGTAAAAACTACGACCAGATTTATAAAGTACGTCATTTTAATAATCGGCTTTTTTATAGCATTTCAGGTTTTGGGCATTAATTTAAGTTCGCTGGCATTTCTTGCAGGCGTAGTAGGTCTTGGAATAGGCTTCGGAATGCAGAATATAATAAGCAACTTCATTTCCGGCATAATTATTTTGTTTGAAAAGCCTATAAAAGAAGGCGAGTACGTCGATGTTGCCGGATACGACGGCATAGTGAGCGACATAAGGGCAAGAAGCACGACAATTACTACGAGGGATAATATATCTATAATAGTGCCTAATTCTAATTTTATAACATCCAACGTTATAAACTGGTCGCACAAAGACCCTAAGATAAGACTGCATATACCTTTGGGAATAGAAGAAACAGCTTCCAAATTAGACCTTGCAAAAAAAGTTTTGCTTGAGATAGCCGATGAAAATCCTGAAGTATTAAAAGATCCTAAACCTTCGGTATGGTTCGTGGGTTTCGGTTCGTCTTCATTTGACCTTGAGCTTATAGTCTGGATACAGTCCCCTATAAGAAGGCATTACGTTATAAGCGACATAAATTTTGAAATAGCGAAAAAATTTGCAAAATATGATATAGATTTAACGTATCCATGGACTAACCTGGTATTTAAAAACGGCTTGCAGATCCGAAACGGAGACGCAGGCATGGTTAACGGCATTAACGATACCGGTAATAATAGCGTAATTCAGCCGTCGAAAAATTTGATAAACGAAAAAAATAAAAACGAAGTCAAATAGTCCCCAACAAAAAAATCGGGTTATAGTTTAAAACCGTTACCGGTTAATTTAACTCTTTCGTTATATTTTATTTCTTCAACGATTCAAGATAAGAAGCTAATTTGTTTACTTCATATTGAGATATATAGTTATAAGACGGCATAATAACGTAATACGTTTTGCCTTGAATATTTATTTTATCGCCTCTTTTAAAGTGGGAATTCGGATGTTTAATCTGCTGTACTGTCCAGCTAAAATCATGTACCATATTCCCGTAATTAGAAAGCGAGGGTCCGAGGCTTCCGCCGGCGCCGTCGACGGAATGGCAATCGTCGCAGTTATAATAATTAAAAAGATATTTCCCCTGTGAATTATTATATGAGTATGCTTTAGGCATAAAGAAAATCGGGCTTAAAAAAAATAGATACGCAAAAGCTATAAATATATAAGAAATGTAAGGAAATAATATTGATTTATTTTTTTTCATAGTTT
>JAKAQP010000047.1 GCA_021822485.1 bacterium | reverse complement strand
CATATCCTTTTAGCCCGCCAGGTAGGCGTTCCATACATAGTAGTATTTTTAAACAAAGTCGATATGGTTGACGATCCCGAACTTCTTGAGCTTGTCGAACTTGAAGTAAGAGAACTTTTAACCTCCTATAATTTCCCCGGAGACAGCGTTCCGGTAATAAAAGGTTCCGCCCTTAAAGCATTAGAGTCTGAAGGCGATAACGAATGGACTCAGAAAATAGTAGATCTTATGGATGCGGTAGATGAATATATCCCCGTTCCGAAAAGAGATATAGATAAACCTTTCCTTATGCCGGTAGAAGACGTATTTTCCATTTCGGGCAGAGGAACGGTTGCAACAGGCAGAGTAGAAAGAGGAATCGTCAAAGTCGGAGAAGAAGTAGAACTCGTAGGTATACTTCCGACTTCAAAAACGGTCGTAACCGGCGTAGAAATGTTCAGAAAACTTCTTGACGAAGGTCAGGCAGGCGACAACATAGGAGTTCTTTTAAGAGGCAAAAAAAGGGAAGAGATAGAAAGAGGTATGGTTTTAGCCAAACCTGGTTCTATTACTCCCCATAAAAAATTTAAAGTCGAAGCATACATACTTACCAAAGAAGAAGGCGGACGCCATACGCCCTTCTTTAACGGATACCGTCCCCAGTTCTATTTTAGAACTACCGACGTTACCGGAGTCTGCACGCTTCCCGAAGGCATCGAAATGGTTATGCCAGGCGATAACGTCGCAATGACCGTAGAGCTTATCACTCCTATAGCCGCCGAGAAAGAATTGAGATTTGCTATAAGGGAAGGCGGACATACCGTAGGTGCAGGCGTTATAACAGAGGTTATCGAATAAAGCAACGGATACAGTAATCTGGAAATATAACAAATAAAGAGGAAATATAAGATTAACATGGAAATTCAAAAGATAAGAATAAGACTGAAAGCATATGATCATCGTTTACTTGACCAATCCGTATCGGAAATAGTGGAAACCGCTAAACAAACCGGTTCTAAAATTAGCGGGCCAATACCTCTGCCTACAAAAATTAATAAATATTGCGTTCTGAGGTCGCCGCACGTAGATAAAAAATCAAGAGAAGAATTCGAAATGAGAACGCATAAAAGAATCATAGATTTACTCGAACCGAATCAAGCGACGATAGATGCATTAATGAAATTAGATTTGTCGTCCGGAATAGATGTAGATATTAAGCAGATATAATTGAATCTTGGAGTATTATAAAATGATAAAAGCGCTAATTGGAAAAAAAATAGGAATGACGCAGATATTCGACCAGGACGGTATGATAGTTCCGGTAACGGTTATTGAAGCCGGTCCATGTACGGTAGTCGAAAAAAAAAATAAGCAGTCTGACGGTTATGACGCATTGCAGTTAGGTTACGGAGAAGCAAAATCGTTTAGATTAAATAAACCGGTTCTCGGTAAATTTACAAAAAATAATTTAACTCCTGTTAAAGTCCTTAAAGAATTCAGAAGTTCTGAAATTGATGAAATTAAAATAGGCGATACTATAGATATATCTGTTTTTAACGACGTAAACAGCGTATCTATAACCGGCATATCTAAGGGTAAAGGTTATCAGGGCGTAGTAAAGAGATGGGGTTTTGCAGGCGGAAAAGATACGCACGGTTCTATGTTTCACAGAGCGCCCGGTTCTATAGGACAGTCTTCATACCCGTCAAAGGTTTTTAAGGGATTGAGAATGCCGGGGCATATGGGTATGGCAAAAAATACGGTCTTGAATTTAAAATTAGTTAAGATTGACGGCGAACAAAATCTTATGTATGTTAAAGGTGCGGTTCCAGGTGCAAACAACAACATAATATACATATATGCGGCAGATAAGTCCGGCAGGAAATTAAACAAGTGAGAAAAAGGGGTTTATTATAATGGGTCAAAGCGCAAGTGTAGTAAATACAAGCAATAAACCGGTTGGAAATTTAGACTTAAACGAATCTGTTTATTTGTATCCGGTTAAAGAGCCTTTAATAAAAGAGTTTGTTTTGTTGACTTTAGCAAATAAAAGACTTGGTTTGGCTTCTACAAAAAATAGGAAAATAGTTTCCGGCGGCGGTATTAAGCCATGGAAGCAAAAAGGAACGGGAAGAGCCAGAGCCGGTTCTACAAGATCGCCTATATGGAAAGGCGGCGGTACTATTTTTGGGCCTACAAATGAAGTAAATTATAAAAAAGATATGCCGAAAAAAGCAAGAAAGGCGGCTATAAAATCTGCTTTATCGCATCTATTAAAAGAAGATAAAATCGTATTTGTGGAAGATTTTGAATTACCGTCTATAAAAACGAAGGAGATGCTAAGTATATTTAATAATCTCGGCGTAAAAAAAGGATTGCTTGTATTGCCGACGTCTAATAACGACTCTAAAATTATTAAATCTACGAGAAATCTTATGAACTACAAAGCGGTATTAGTAAATTTGCTAAATATTATTGACCTTTTAAAATATGAAAAAATTATAATCACACTTAAAGCAAACGAAGAATTAGAGAGGAACCTTTCAATATGAAAGAATTAAGTTTAGTAATAGAAAAAGCGGTTCAATCGGAAAAAAGTTTAAAGTTTAGAGAATTAAACAATACTTTTATCTTTAACGTGAATAAATCAGCAAATAAAAAAGATATAAAAGATGCAGTAGAAAAGTATTTTAACGTCAAGGTAGAAGACGTGAACACCGTAATTACGAGAGGAAAGTTTCGCAGAGTCGGAAAGTACAACGGAAAACTTCCAAATATCAAGAAAGCATATATAAAACTTAAAGAAGGGCAGAGAATATCTGCATTAGAAGTTTAATTCGGAGAATAATATGCCAATAAAAAAATACAAGCCAACTTCAAGCGCCAGAAGATTTCAGAGTGTTTCCGATTTTTCTGAAATTACGAGAGATTTTCCCGAAAAAGGTCTTCTTGCTAAATATAAAAAAAATGCCGGAAGAAATAATTACGGCAGGATAACTACAAGACATCAAGGCGGAGGACATAAAAGAAGATATAGAATTATCGATTTTAAAAGGGATAAAAGAGAAGTGCCGGCAAAAGTTATAGAAATCGAATATGATCCTAACAGGTCTGCAAGGATTGCCCTGTTGAGCTATATAGACGGAGAAAAAAGATATATTCTGTGTCCGGCAGGTTTAAAAAAGGGCGACACTGTAATATCGTCCGAGAAGGCCGATATACAGCCGGGAAACTGCATTCCTCTTTATAATATACCTGTTGGAACAATGATTCACAACATTGAAATGAAACCGAACAACGGCGGTAAACTTGTCAGAAGCGCAGGAGCATATGCCGAATTGCTAGGAAAAGATGCAGGCTATGCACAGCTCAAAATGCCGTCCGGCGAGTTCAGGACGGTTCCCGAAAAATGCTGTGCCACTATAGGACAGATAGGAAATATAGAACACGAAAATATTAGCATCGGCAAAGCGGGCAGATCCAGATGGCTTGGAATCAGGCCTTCGGTAAGAGGCGTCGCCATGAATCCTATCGATCATCCGCATGGTGGGGGCGAAGGAAAAACTTCAGGAGGACGTCATCCCGTTACACCCTGGGGCGTACCTACCAAAGGTTATAAAACCAGAAAAAATAAGATAACTTCTAAATATATAATTTCAAGAAGAAAGGGTAAATAAATAACAAAAATAATTTATCAAGAGCATATTTGAAAGTATGCATCTAAAATTAATAAAGGAGAATGAAAGTTGGCAAGGTCTATTAAAAAAGGTCCGTTTTCCGATAAAGCGCTTTTAGAAAAAGTAGAAAAAGCATTCGACTCAAACGACAAAAAAATAATTAAAACATGGTCAAGAAGATCTACTATTATACCTTCTATGGTAGGTTTTACTTTTGCGGTTCATAACGGAAAAAAATTTATTCCGGTTTTTGTAAGCGAGAATATGGTAGGGCATAAATTAGGCGAATTCAGCGCTACAAGGACTTTTACTATGCATTCCGGCGACAGAAAGGCCAAAGTAAAAACGGGCGGCGGCTCTAAATAGACCATTAAAACAAAAATATAAGGGGTAGAAAATGCAGTTTAAAGCAGAGGCAAAATATATTAAAGTGTCTCCACAGAAAGCAAGATTAGTCGTGGATTTGATTAGAGGAAAAAAAGTTTACGATGCTATTAACGTTTTGAAATTTACTAAAAAGAAATCCGCCTATCCTGTATTAAAACTTTTAAATTCCGCCATAGCTAATGCATCGACGACGGGAAGGGTGGACGTAGATAATTTAATAGTATCTAAAATTAACGTAGATATGTCGTTATCTTTAAAGAGGTTGATGCCCAAGGCAATGGGACGAGGCGCAACCGTTAAAAAACGTATGAGCAATATAAAAATTGTTCTGGAAGAAATTTAAAACGGAGGTAGATTTTGGGGCAGAAAGTTAATCCGATAGGACTTAGGGTAGGCATCAATAAAACTTGGGATTCAGGATGGTATAGCGACAGAAATTATGCAAAATTTTTGCATGCCGATTTAAAAACAAGAGATTTTTTAAAGAAAAAACTGTATTCTGCAGGTATATCTAAAATAAATATAGGTAGGAAAGCCGAAAAATTATTAATAGACATGTTTGCGGCCAGACCCGGTATTATATACGGGAAAAAAGGCTCGTCGGAATTTGAAGCAATAAAAAAACAGATAGCAGATATAAATAAAATAAAAGCTAAAGATATAGAAATTAACGTGCTTGAGGTAAAAAAACCAGAATTAGATTCGATTTTAGTCGCCGAAAGCATAGCCTCCCAGCTTGAAAAAAGGGTTGCATTTAAAAGAGCCATGAAAAAGAGCGTAACTATGGCGTTGAAAAGCGGAGCAAAAGGAATAAAGATTACCTGTGGAGGAAGACTTGCAGGCGCAGAAATAGCTAGAACGGAATGGTATAGAGAGGGAAGAGTGCCTCTACATACCTTAAGAGCCGATATAGATTACGGTACATGCGAAGCTAATACGACATACGGCAAAATCGGTATAAAAGTTTGGATTTATAAAAGAGACGTATTATAAATAATAATAAAAGGTGATTAGATTATGTTAATGCCTGCTAAAACAAAATACAGAAAGCAGATGAAGGGTAGGATGAAGGGAAAGGCTACACGCGGAAATTCATTGGCTTTCGGAGATTATGGTTTAAAGGTTACGGAATGCGGATATATTACGGCAAGACAGATTGAAGCCGCAAGGATTGCAATGACCAGATTCGTAAAAAGGGGCGGAAAGGTATGGATTAGGATATTCCCCGATAAACCTATTACTAAAAAACCTGCCGAAACCAGAATGGGGAAAGGCAAGGGCTCCGTTGAAGAATGGGTCTGCGTAGCCAGACCAGGCTTGGTACTCTACGAGATGGAGGGTATTCCTAAAGAAGTAGCGCAAGAAGCTCTCAGGCTTGCATCTCATAAATTGCCGCTTAAAACTATATTTATTGAAAGAGGAGAATTTTAACATATTATGAAATTTAAAGAATTAAAAGCAATGAAAGACGATGAACTGAAGGTAAAAGAGTCCGACTTAAGAAAAGAAATATTTAATCTCGTAGTCCAAAAGTCGTTAGGTGCTTTAGAAAATCCGAAAAGAATTAAAGCCGTCAGAAAATCGATTGCAAGGATAAAAACTATTTTTAACGAAAGGGAGCAGGGGATATAAATATGAAAAAAACGTTAACCGGTATAGTTTCATCGGATAAAATGGATAAAACGAGGGTTGTAATAGTTTCGGACATAGTAAAACATCCCGTATATAAAAAATACGTAAAAAAAATTAAAAAATTTAAAATTCACGACGAAAATAACATTTCGCATGAAGGCGATAAAGTCTTATTTATAGAAACAAGGCCGCTTTCAAAAGATAAAAGGTGGAATCTTAAAAAAGTTATCTAAAGCTACAATTTTATAATTACAATTTAATTACGAGGCTATAACAATGATTCAGATGCAGACGGTATTAAAATCGGCCGATAACTCCGGTGCTAAAAAACTAATGTGCATAAAAGTTCTTGGCGGATCTAAAAGAAAATACGCAGAGATAGGCGATATAATAGTAGTTTCCGTCAAAGAGGCAATTCCAAATTCAAAAGTAAAGAAAGGGGACGTTTCTAAGGCTGTTATAGTCAGGACGGTAAAAGAAGTAAAACGTCCTGACGGAAGTTATATAAGATTCGACAATAATTCCGCGGTATTAATAAATAACCAGAATGAACCTATAGGTACGCGTATTTTCGGTCCGGTAGCACGCGAATTAAGAGCAAAAAAATTTATGAGAATTATATCTTTAGCCCCAGAGGTCCTATAATATGACTATTAAATTAAAAAAGAACGATAACGTAACGGTTACCGCAGGCAAGGAAAAAGGAAAAACCGGTAAAATAATCCGTATAGATTCGGAAAAAAATAGAGTTTATATAGAAAAAATTAATATGATCAAAAGGCATATAAAGCCGAGAAGCGCACAAGAACCGGGAGGCATCATAGATAAAGAAGCTCCCGTAAATATGTCTAACGTTCAATTATACTGTCAAAAATGTAAAAAAGCCGTAAAGTTTTCCGTAAGCACAGACGATAAAGGAAAAAAAGCAAGGATTTGTAAGAAATGCGGATCCGAAATATAATTTTGGAGGATTAAAAAATTGTCATCAAGATATAAAGAATTTTACAAAAACTCGGTAATCCAGAATCTGATTAAAGAAACCGGCTATAAAAACATAAATCAGATACCTAAACTGGTTAAAATCGTAATAAATATGGGACTGGGAGAGGCTACGTCAAACTCAAAAATTATCGAGCAATCTTTAAATGAGTTAACCAAAATTGCCGGTCAAAAACCCGTAGTGTCAAAAGCTAAAAAATCTATTGCGGCGTTTAAACTAAAAGAGAATCAGGAAATTGGATGTTTTGTTACGCTTAGAAGCGACAGGATGTATGACTTTTTCGACAAACTTATAAATATATCGCTTCCAAGGGTGAGAGATTTTAAAGGTTTATCGAAAAAAGCTTTTGACGGCCGCGGCAATTATACCCTTGGAATAAAAGAGCAGGTCATATTTCCTGAAATAAGCTATGAACTTATCGAAAAAATTAAAGGTATGAATATAACTATTGTTACGTCCGCAGAAAATAACGATGACGGATATAAACTTTTAAAAAGCTTTAACTTTCCTTTTAGAAATTAGGAGACAATAAATGGCTAAAAAATCGATGATAGTGAAAGCGCAGAGAGCGCCAAAATTTAAAGTAAGAGCGCATAATAGATGTCCTATTTGCGGGAGGCCGAGAGGATATTACAGAAAATTCGATATGTGCAGAATATGTTTCAGGACAAATTCAAGCAAAGGATTAATTCCAGGGGTCACTAAATCCAGCTGGTAATAAAATAATAATATTTATAAATATTTGCGAGAGGAAAAATAAATGAATTACCC
>JAKAQP010000017.1:20125-32229 GCA_021822485.1 bacterium | reverse complement strand
AAAAGCTTCTTTTGCAATTTTTTGAAGTTTGTCTTTTTCGACGCCGAGATCTTTAAGTTTTACGTTAAGATTTAAAGCGGTAAGTATATCTTTTGTCTTTTCTATCAAAGACATTGCATATTCATCGTCGCTTTTACCGGCTCTTTTAATTCCGAAATGATGCGCAATAAGCATATAGTCTCTTTTGCACGCGTTCAGATTATATTTCATTGATTCCAAAGCCAGAACGGCAAGCCCTGCTCCGTGTGCTATGTTAGGATAATTTCCGGATATCGGATGCTCCATTGCATGCATTATTCCTACGCCTGAAATATCTATAGCAAGCCCCGCAAGAGCCGAAGCAAGCGCCATATTGCCTCTTGCCTGCATATTATCGGGCTCGCTGTATGCTTTAATCAAATTATCTTTCAAAAGATAAAACGCCTGCATGCAGTATGCCGCGGAAAATTCATTTTTTGCTTTTCCGGTAAACGCTTCAAAAATGTGGACAAAAACGTCGAAACCGGTTGAAGCTGTAACATAAGGAGGCATTGACGAAGTAATTTCCGGATCTATTATAGCCTCTTTCGGATACATACATTCATAGCCGAAGCCTGGTTTTTCGCCGGTTGCAGGATTAGTCATAACCGAATATCTGTTTACCTCACTTCCGGTTCCGGAAGTTGAAACCACCGTTATGACGGGAATCGCTTCATTTGCAAGCGTTTTTAAGTATTCCCATACCGGAATATCTCCCTTTGCCGCAACCGCTATTGCCTTTGCAGAATCAAGAGGGCTTCCGCCGCCTAAACCTATAATAAGCCCAACACCTTTTTGCTTTGCTATTTTTGCGGCTTCGTCAATTTCCGTTATAGTAGGATTAGGAGTGATGCCGTTGTAAACCGTTACCGTTATCCCTGCTTCCTTTAAAATTTTAACGAGCTTATCTAATGTTCCCGTTTTTTGCATTGAATTTTTCCCGGTAACTATTAATACATTATCCGAATATTTCTTAGCAATGTCCCCTGTTTCAGAAATAATACCTGCGCCGAAATGTATTTTAACCGGATTGTAAATAGTAAAAGATTTCATAAGTTTACCTCTTTTTGTGTAATGTTAAGATTAATATTGGAAACTAAATATCGACTATTATATCACACTATAAACACGATTTAGAATTTTTATATTTGGATTGCCGTTATTATTTCACGCCGTCATTGCGTATATGCGGTTATTAGAGATATCTTTAAGACGTTTCCTAAAAGCCGACGGCTTTAATGTCGGTAAAGAAGTATTGCCATTTTCCATTTTGTGACGGTGCCAGAATTTAATTCTGTAACCGTAAGATAAAAAAGAATTGTTACAAAAATTTAACATAAATGTAATAAAATTGTAATAAAAATCTGTTATGATATTAAAAGCAATAAATTTAGTTATAAGGCAAGCCAAAATTTTAAAATTTAATTATGGAGGAGATGTATGAACAAAAGCAGTAAGAAAAAAATGCTGTTGGGCGTTGCGGCTGTTTCTGCAGTCGTCGGACTGTCTTTTCTTGTTTCCGGATGCGCCAAATCTAAAACCCCTGCGGCAAGTTCCAGCGCAAAAGTACCGTCAGGAACACTGACTATTTCGGGATCTACAATGCTTTATCCGTTAAATTCCGTTTGGGCGGTTAAGTATCATAAACTGCATTCGAATGTTACGGTTTCTGTTGCGGGAACGGGTTCGGGTTTTGGAATTTCTAACGCCGCCGACGGCAATATTACTATAGGAGCGTCAGACGCTTATCTGACTAAAGCTTTTAAAAAAAGGTACCCCAATTTAATTAACGTTCCGGTTGCTCTCGATGATGCGCAGGTTATTTATAACATTCCTGGAATATCCGATAAAGTAAATCTTAAAATGACGCCTAAATTAGTCGCCGAAATTTATATGGGCAAGATTAAAAACTGGGATAACCCTGTATTTAAAAAATTAAACCCGCAGTATAAGTTTCCAAATCTTCATATTTTCGTAGTTCACAGAGCGGATGCAAGCGGAACGACATTTGATTTCACGAGTCTTTTGACCGATACATCTAAAGCTTGGGCGAAAAAAGTGGGAAGAAGCCTTTCTCCTGATTGGCCTACAGGCAGCGGTTACCTTGGAAGCGATGCAGTCGTCGCCGCTGTTAAAAGCACATCTGGAGGAATAGGTTACGTCGGTCTTGGTTGGGTTTTGGAATATCATCTTGCCAGCGCTGCTATGTTAAATAAAGCCGGTAATTATGTCGTCGGTTCCGTTAAAACGATAGCCGTCGCGGCTAACTCTGCATTAAAACAGGGTGGTTTTCCGGCTGATTTCGATAAATCTATAGTTTGGAATGTTTCGGCAAAGAACGCATATCCAGATTCAAATTTTGAATTCTGGATGATTAGAAAAAAACAGCCTAATTCCTCTATGACGAAATCTATCAAAGACTTGGTGAACTGGGCTTTAGGTCCGGGTCAGGCTGCAAAATATACTGTTAAGACCGGTTTTGCACCGCTTCCAAAATCTGTTTTACCCAACGTAAAGAAACTTTTAGCGCAGGTAAAATAAAAATTATTTAATGATTTTATAATAAACGGCGCAATTGGCAGATTAACAAAAATGCCTTATTGCGCCGTTTATTATCTGCTATCTTATATAAGGATTACTTGGTTATTTTTTTTAGAAAAATTAAAAATAATATGCTATAATTAAAAAAAATTAATCGATACCTAAGCTGAATAAAAAATATACGCTATAAAACAGACATAATACTTTTAATGTTTAATTTAAAATATAAAGACGATTTATTTAAATTCATCCTATCGGTGTTTGTTTTTGCCGTCGTAGTAATTTTTTTAATTGCAGTTATAGTTATAATATACTATAGCTATCCTTCCATAAGCAGATACGGCATCACTTTTTTATGGAAAAAAGAATGGAATCCACCGGCGGAAATATTCGGCGCTTTAACTTTCCTTGCCGGTACTTTTTTAGTTACGTTTCTCGCTCTAATTTTTGCAGTTCCATTAAGCTTAGGTACCGGAATTTTTTTACAGGAATACTGCCCTCTTTTTTTAAAAGGAATTTTTACGGTAATCATTGAAATGCTCGCAGGCATACCAAGCGTAGTTTTCGGCGTTTGGGGCGTACTGACCGTAGTCCCATGGATAAGGGAATCTGTCGAACCTTTTTTTAGCAGGCATTTTTCGGGAGTGCCTTTTTTAAAAGTTGAAGAAAATATAGGCTACGGCGTTCTTGCGGCCAGTATAATCGTGGCATTTATGATATTGCCGATAATAGCTTCTATTACTAAGGACTCGCTGTCTTCCGTACCCAAGCTGGCTAAAGACGGAGCGCTGGCAATGGGCGCTACAAAATTGGACGTGATAAAAGACGTTTCTATGCCATATGCTCTTAACGGAATATACGGAGGAATAATTTTAGGATTTGGAAGAGCTATAGGCGAAACTATAGCTACCGTGCTTTTAATAGGTAATCAGGCAATTATCCCAAAATCTTTATTCAGCGTCGGATATACGATATCTTCAATGCTTGCTAATACTTTTACTTTTGCGGTTATCAGTCCTATATATGCGTCTGCGGAAGTTGAGCTGGCGCTTATTCTTTTACTGATAAGCCTTATAGTTAATATCGTAGGAAGAAATATTTTGAACCGAGTCATAGGCGGAAGATTCAGCAGATCTCAGTTTGGCGGCGGTTGATGAAATATAAACAATTAAAATAGAAATAATAGCGGTAATAATAATAACTCATTTATAGACTATAAATACAACAATATATAACATAAAAAATGGAAAATCAACAATACGATCAATCCTTTCCCGTTGATAAAGGTTATCTTATAAGAAAAAAAATATATAATAACCTTGCATTTCTGTTTGCGATAGGAGCTTTTCTAATTGGAGCATTCCCAGTTTTTCATATTATTTATAAAGCTATTGCTATAGGATACAAATATCTTAACTGGAATTTTATATCTACTTTGCCGACAGGTTTTCCTATAGGCGCGGAGGGCGGCATATTAAACGCCATTATAGGCGACGTATATCTTGTCGTTATAGCGTCGGTCTTAGCAATTCCTCTGGGCATCGGGACTGGTTTATATTTATCGCTTTTCGGTAAAAAAAGAACGAACTATTTTTTAAGGCTTTTAAACGAGCTTATGATAGGAATACCGTCTATAGTATGGGGTATCGTGGGATTTTATATATTTTCCACTAATGCAGGATTTGGTTTCCATTTAGGATTTTCTGCCCTTGCAGGAGGTTTGACTTTAGGATTTATAATGACGCCGATAGTAGTATTGCTTACGGAGCAGGCAGTTAATCAGATTCCTGCAAGTTACATAGAAGGAGCGCTTGCGCTGGGAGCTACTAAATTTCAGGCTACAAAATCGGTCATATTGAAGGCGGCTCTTGGCGGTATATTTATCGGGATACTGCTAGGGGTAATGAATATTATCGGTCAGACTGCACCGCTTTTGTTTACTAATTACTATAACACCGGTTTGCCGACCGGAGTTACAGGTCCCGGAGGTGCGGTGGGAGATATGGCTATGCTCATTTTTATATATATTCACGAACCTTCCAGGATATTGCATTATAAAGCAGAAGCGGCTTCGGTCGTTTTATTGCTGTTTATATTTTTATTAGACCTTGGATTAAGGCTGATAAACTATTTAGTTAAAAAATTTATTCTATAAAAAACAAAAAAGGAATTTTAATTTTATGCCAAATGAGAACAACGACTTAAAACCGATAAAATCGGCCGAAAGTAATATTGATAATATAATAGTAAACGTAAAGAATTTAAATTTTTATTATGGGAAATATCATCTGCTAAAATCGATAAATCTTTATTTTAAAAAAAATTCGGTGTGCACGCTTTTAGGGCCTTCAGGATGCGGCAAATCGACTTTTTTAAGAACTATTAATAGAATGAACGATTATACCGAGGGCGCAAAGCTTACCGGCGAAGTTTTGATAGACGGAAAAAATATATACGATAAGTCGGTTGACGTAGTAGAGTTAAGGCGCAATATAGGCATGGTATTTCAAAATCCTAACCCGTTTCCTAAATCTATATTTGAAAACGTCGCTTTCGGATTAAAAATTCATGGCATAAAAAATAAGGATTTTATTGTTGAAAGGGTAGAAAAGTGCCTTAAATATGCAGGTCTTTACGATGAAGTCAAAGATAAACTAAATAAGTCCGCTTTATCTCTTTCTGGAGGACAGCAGCAGAGATTATGCATAGCAAGGGCGATAGCAACCAATCCCTCAATATTATTAATGGACGAACCGACGGCATACCTTGACCCTGTTTCAACCAGCATTATACTTGATTTAATTAATTCTTTTAAGAAATATTATACTATTATAGTCGTCAGCCACAACGTTCAACAGTCCGGCAGAATTTCGGACTACAGCGGTTTTTTTTTAGACGGAGAGCTTATTGAATTCGACGAATCGGGAAATTTTTTTACCAGGCCTAAAGACAAAAGAACGGAAAACTTTATAACAAGCAGATATTAAAAATAAATATAAAATATAAAAAGAGGGATTACAGTGAATATTTTAGATAGTGAGTTGATGAAATTAAAACGCGGCGTCGTCGAGATGGGAGAAATAGTTGCAAGCCAGTTAAGCTGTGCAACTAAATTTTTATTTGAAAGAGATAAAAATCTTGCAGAACAGACGATTAAAAACGATTTAAAAGTTAATTCGCTTGAGGTAGGCATAAACGAGAGTTGTATAAAGATGCTTGCTCTTTATCAGCCCGAAGCTGCGGACTTAATGTTTATAACGACTACTATGAAAATAATAACCGACCTTGAAAGAATGGGTGATTTATGTGCTTCTATATGCCAAATCGGGTTAAAACTTACCGACGGGCCGTCTTTTTCGGAACAATTTAAATGCGTTTATTCATATTTTGAAGATGTTGCGGCAAGGGATGACGAGATGCTTAAAATGGCTATTAAGATGTTTTCGGACGGGGTTAAAGAAAATTTAGGGCTTAAAGACATCATTATAAAAGACGAAAACGTTATAGACTTACTTTCGCATAAAATAGTGGTGGACATAATTAATAATTCAATAAAAAATTTAAATACCTTAGAAAATAATATAACTTATATCTTTATAGCCCGCAAGTACGAAAGATTTGCCGACCATGCTCAAAAAATTATGGAACTTTTGCTTTATATGGACCTTGGCAAAGATTTAAGGAATTTGCCGGAGTATTAATCTTTTAATCCCATGCCGAGAGCATTGTAAACGTTTATAACATCTTCTTTAACCAATAAATTTTGATTGATGAGGTTGTACTCTGAATTAAGCAAATTTTCTTTATAGGTAAGATAAGTTATTTTAGAAGAAATTCCCGTTTTATACTGCACTTTATAAATATTGAAAAGTTTTAAGGCATAACGGTAATTTTTTTCATAACTTTTCAATGTTTGCATATCTTTCTGAAAATCTGCAAGGTCGCTGTCGGTTTCGCTGAATGCGTTTATTATGGTATTTCTATAGTTCAATACTGCCTGTTGATACTGCAGTTTAGACCGTTTATATATGCTGATATTCGTTTTGTAATTAAATATCGGCGCAAGAATATCCAATCCGAAATTCCAAACGCTGTTTGCATCGGCGATAAAATTATTTAAGCTTGGGCTTGCATATCCGTAACTTCCGGTAAGGTTAAATACAGGGAAAAAATTGGCGAGGCTTTCTTTTTTGGCATAAGCATATGCAAGAACGTTATATTCCGCTTCTTTAACATCCGGTCTTTGTGTTAAAATTTCCGACGGAATATTCGGCGGTATTAATTTAGAATAACGGTTGCCGTTAAAATTCAAAACGTTTTTTATGTTTGTCTTAACTGACAGCTTAAAATTTTCAGGGAATTTTCCTAAATAATATGCAAGCGTATTTTGCGTAATGTCTTTTTGCTTTATAGAGTCGTTTAGGTCGGTTCTTAAAATTTCAAGGTTTGTTTTTGTATTTACTATGGGCTCTGCATTTGTAAGACCGTCTTTATACTGCACTTCATAAAGTTTTAAAATCTCTTTTTCCGCTTTATATTCTTTTTTTAAGTTAACAATGGATTCCTTTAAAGACTGGATTTGAAAATAGGCTTGTGCAACGTTGCTTATAAGGGTTAGTTTTACTACGTCGGCATCTTCCTTAGATACGGAAACGTTAGCTTTTGCCTGTTTAACCGCATTATTTACCTGGTTCCAGACGTCTAATTCATATGAAGCGCTTAAACCTGCCTGGTTTAGGTTGTATATGACGGTAGGCGATGAACCGGAAACTGAACCGCCGGAAGATAAAGCGGTTTGATAAGACGGCATTTTATTTCTTGTTGCTTCATAGCTAAAATTAACGGTCGGAAACAGGTTAGATTCATTTTGCGAAACATATGTTTTTGCTACCTTAATATTTTTTATAGCTATTAGATAATTTAAATTATTTTTTAATGCCTTTGATACTATATTGTCAAGTTTATTGCTTTTAAAATTTTTCCACCAGTCGTTTTTTATTTTAAAATTTTCGTTATTTAATGCATATTTAAATTTCTTAGGGATTTTAACAGTAATTTTTTTTGGATGCGTATATAAACTGCATCCGCTAAGAAAAAACATAGACCCTAAAGCAGTAAAAAAAAATAAGAGTAAAGTTTTTTTAATTTTCATAATATTTTATAGTTAAAGTTTGTATTTTTTTTATGTTGTTTTTTTATTGACTGAATTTTAAATTTATTATATTCTAATTATACTGACTATAAAGTCATATTGTCAATTAAAAAATTTATAATTTAATAATCTATTTTAAATTTAAAGGTATCGATATGATTAAACGTTTTATAATAGTTTTGCTTGTTCTTATAGTTATTTTCGGAGGAATATTCGGTTACAAAGCGTATAAGGGCTACGAAATGGGGCAGGCTATGAAAGCCAGAAAATATCCGCCGGTTTCGGTGTCGGTAGCCGTTTCTAAGATAGGAAACTGGCAGCCTTATATACATACTATAGGAAACGTATCGGCAATAAATTCCGTTAACGTAACTACGCAGGTTGCAGGGCAGGTCAACGGCATATATTTTAGATCGGGAGAATTTGTTCGCAAAAATCAGGTTTTGGTTACTCTTGACGATTCACTTCAGATTGCCCAGTTAAAACAGTATAAATCACAGTTTATAGCCGATAAATTTAACTATGAGCAGTACAAAAAGGCATATGCTCAAGATGCCGTTTCTAAAGCATCGTATATATCTATGCTCTCTACATTAAGGCAGAACGAAGCGCAAATCGCTCAAGCGGAAGTGACTATAGCCGATATGACTATAAGGGCGCCTTTTTCCGGAATAGTTGGGATTAGAAATTCAAGTTCGGTAAATCTCGGTCAGTACATAAAACCTGGCGCAAATATAATACCGCTTTATTCTATCAACCCGATTTATATAGACTTTACTATGCCGCAGAACGATTTGCACAGTCTGAAGATAAATCAAAAAGTTAAGATTAAGTTAGATTCATATAATAAAATCTTTTACGGCAGAATAAAAACTATAAGCATAGACGTAAATACCGTTTCACGCAATATAACCGCCAGGGTTATAGCGGATAATAATGGAATGTATTTAAGACCTGGAATGTTTGTTACCGGCAGGGTTTTCTTGCCGGTGATACATAGCGTCGTGACGGTTCCCGTTACTGCGGTAACTTACAATCCATACGGCGATTTCGTTTACGTGGTCGTTAAGAAAAACGGCGTAAATATCGTAAAAACGGATTATGTTAAGACAGGAGAAGAAAGAAACGGAGTGGTAGTTATACTTAAAGGCTTAAAAGCCGGCGAAAAAGTCGTTACGGCAGGGCAGGTAAAACTGAGGAACGGCTTACCGGTAGCTATAAAAAACGAAGGCGCAGATAATAAAAGCAAAAGTAAAACTAAAAGCAATAGTAAAAGATAAAGATAAAGATAAAAGGTAATTAAATGAACGAAATAAAACCGCAAAAAAAGAAAAGTTTTACCGACATATTTATTCAACGCCCGGTTCTTGCAATAGTTATAAGTCTTGTTATATTTATACTTGGAGCAAGATCTCTTTCCGAATTGACGTTAAGGGAGTATCCGAAAGTAAAAGATACCCTTATAACCGTTCAAACGGCTTATCCGGGAGCAAGCGCGCAGGTAGTGCAGGGGTTTATTACAATGCCTTTGGAGAGAGCCATAGCTTCTTCGGAAGGCATAGATTATATGACGTCGACGAGCACCGAAGGCGTAAGCACTATCCAAGTTTTTATGAAATTAAACTTCAGCTCCAACGCCGCTCTTGCCGAGGTGCTTTCACAGGTCAATTCCGTATTAAACCAGCTGCCTAAGCAGTCGCAACTTCCCGTTATTACAAAGACTAGCGTTACCAACCTTGCGTATTTATATCTGGCATTTACTTCAAATACGCTATCTAGTTCTCAGATTACTGATTATTTAATTAGGGCGGTTCAGCCTAAAATTCAGGCGGTAAGCGGAGTAGGTCAGGTTCAGATTTACGGCAACAAGCAGTTCGGCATGAGAATATGGCTCAACCCAAAAAAAATGGCGGAATTTAACGTTACGCCGATTGACGTTTCAAATGCGCTTGCAAACAATAATTATATTGCTTCAAACGGTTACACTAAAGGAAATTACGTTCAGGTTAATATTTCCGCCGATACGCTTTTAACAAGCGTGAAACAGTTTAGAAATTTAGTCGTTGCCGACGACGACGGCACTTTGATAAGGGTTAAAGATATAGGAACGGTAGAAATGGGAGCCGTAAGCAATGACGCGGGAAATATAATGAACGGTAAAAGAGCGGTAGTTATGGGTATTTTTACGACTCCTACGGCAAACCCGCTGACCGTCGTAAAAAAACTTACAGGTATGATACCTTCGTTAAGAAAACAGCTGCCTGCGCATATGAAACTCAGAGTTGCGTTTAACAGAACTATTTTTATAAGCAGTTCTATTAACGAGGTTATTAAAACGGTTGCAGAATCTCTTATAATAGTTATAATAGTTATATTTTTATTTCTCGGTTCGGCAAGAAGCGTAATTATTCCTGTAATAGCTATACCTCTATCTATAATAGGCGACCTGTTTATAATGTATTACCTAAACTATTCAATTAACTTGCTGACGCTTTTAGCTTTTGTCCTTGCTATAGGTTTGGTCGTGGACGACGCTATTATAGTAGTCGAAAACGTAAGCCGACATATAGAAGAAGGTAAAAAACCGTTCGACGCGGCTATTACTGCGGCAAAAGAGCTCGGCGTGCCTATTATTGCTATGTCTATCACTTTAGTGGCGGTTTTTCTCCCTATAGGTTTTATGGGCGGTCTTACAGGGGCATTATTTACTGAATTTGCTTTTACTCTTGCCGGAGCGGTGCTTATTTCCGGAATTCTTGCATTGACTCTTTCGCCGATGTTGACGTCTAAATTTTTAAAAGAGGGGATGGGTAAAAAGGGGCTTACGCATTTTCTAGACGTAACTTTTGAAAAAATAAAAAATATATATTTAAAAATACTTCACGGCGTTCTTGATTATAAACCGGTAGTAGCGCTGGTTATAATAGTAGTTTTAACCGCCGCATATTTTTTGTTTGTTACCACAAAAAGCGAACTTGCCCCCACGGAAGATCAAGGCGTCGTTTTTGTACAGGGCACTGCATCGCCCACTTCTACCTATAAAAATTTAAAACATTACGCAAAACAGATAGGGCATATTTATGATTCTTTTCCTCAAATGAACAGGTATTTTATGGCACTAGGGGCTTCAGGCAATAATACTTTAATTTCAGGCATGATACTTAAGCCTTGGAGCCAGAGAAAATTAACACAGATGCAGCTTACTCCTATGGTACAGGAAAAACTAAACTCTATAACGGGTTTACAGCTTGCGGCTTTTGCGCTTCCGAGCCTTCCGGGTTCTCAGGGTCTTCCGGTCATGTTTGTTATAACATCTACCGATAATTATCTTGAAATGAGAAGCGTTGCTATTAAGCTCGAACAAAAAGCCATGCAGAGCGGACTGTTTTTGTATATGGACAAAGACCTAAAATACGATGAACCGCAGATAAAAATTATTATAAATAGAAATAAAGCGCAGAGTATGGGTATTAATATGGCAACGATAGGCGATACGCTTTCTACTATGTTGAGCGAAAATTACGTAAACTGGTTTGAAATGGACGGTTATAGCTATAAAGTTATACCGCAGGTAATCCAAAAATACAGGTTCGACCAAAATTTGTTAAAAAATTATTACGTTACGGCTTCAAACGGCAATATGGTTCCGCTGTCCAGCTTTATAAGCTTTAAAACCGTTACCGTACCACAATCTTTAAATCAGTTCGACCAGCTCAATTCCGTCACTATTTCTGCTATACCCAAACCTGGAGTTACTATCGGACAGGCGTTGAGCTTTCTTGAAAAAGCGTCAAAAAAGATTTTCCCTAAAGGTTTTTCATATAATTTTGCGGGTCAATCCCGTCAGTTTGTTCAGCAAGGTTCTGCCATGATAGTAACGTTTTTCTTTTCCTTGATTATAATTTATCTCGTTCTTGCCGCTCTGTTCGACAGTTTTGTCGACCCTGTTATTATATTGATAAGCGTTCCCATGTCTATAACCGGTGCGTTAATATTTTTAAGTTTAGGTTTTGCGACTATTAATATTTATACGGAGGTAGGACTTGTTACTCTTATAGGCCTCGTAAGCAAACACGGCATTCTCATTACAAAGTTTGCAAACGATTTGCAGAAAGAAGGCATGGATAAACGAACCGCAATAGAGCAGGCGGCATCTATAAGGTTAAGGCCGATACTGATGACTACTTTTGCTATGGTTTTCGGCGTCGTACCGCTGCTTCTCGCTTCTGGGGCAGACGCTGTCAGCCGGTTCGATATAGGTTTGGTTATAGCCGCGGGACTCGGAATAGGTACGTTTTTAACTATATTTATAGTTCCGACCGTATATATGTTTTTCGGCAAAGACTTGCATAAAAATAAAGAAAATGCCGACTAATTAGCCGACTTATTTATT
>JAKAQP010000017.1:0-20025 GCA_021822485.1 bacterium | reverse complement strand
TATAGCCGCGGGACTCGGAATAGGTACGTTTTTAACTATATTTATAGTTCCGACCGTATATATGTTTTTCGGCAAAGACTTGCATAAAAATAAAGAAAATGCCGACTAATTAGCCGACTTATTTATTTTCGTAGTCTTGGATCGACGAGAGCGTATGCGATATCGGCCAAAAGGTTGCCGATAAGAGTAAGTACCGCGCCTATAACGAGTATTCCCATTATGGTAGGGTAGTCACGCGCGAGGACGCTTTGATAGAAAAGTCTTCCCATTCCGTTTATATCGAAAATAGTTTCTATGATAACGCTTCCTCCTATAAGTCCCGGAACGCTTAATCCGAGGATAGTGATAAACGGAATCAGGGCGTTTTTCATGGCATGCTTGTATATTACGGTGCGTTCTTTAAGCCCTTTAGCTCTTGCCGTAAGAATATAATCCTGCCTGTAAACTTCAAGCATATTGCCCTTTAAATATCGGGAAAGTCCGGCAATACCTCCGAACCCTGCGACGAATACGGGCATGATTAGATGTTTTGCAATATTTGCGATTTTGCCCCACCAGGGAAGAAAATTATAACCGGTAGAGGTTATGCCCCCTATAGGCAGTAAGTGCAAATCTATTCCAAAAAAAATAATTAAAAGAAGCGCGACCCAGAAAGACGGTGCAGCAAAACCGATAAAAACCAATACCGTCGTAATTTTATCAAAAAGGGAGTCGTGCTTAACGGCAGACATAACTCCTATAGGAATAGAGAATAGAAATATAAAAAACATAGCAAGAGTATTTATTATTATAGTAATACCAATAGTTCTTTTAATTTCGGTAATAACGGGTTCGTGGTTGGCGGTAAAAGAAACCCCGAAATTAAGCGTAATTATCCGCATAAGCCAGTCGTAATACTGAGTTAAAAGAGGTTTGTTTAAACCGTAAAGTTTTGTTAGCATTTCTCTTGAAGCAGCCGAAACCTTCGGATTTAAACCCAACTGTTCGGTAAGGGGATTGCCCGGCGCAAGATGTATAACGAAAAATGATATTAAAGTGATGCCTATTAAAATAGGTATCATAAAAAAAATTCGTTTTATAATATATATTCCCATAAGGTAAGCGTTGCCCCAAAAAAATATTTTATTTTTATAAAGCTATATTATATATTATAATATTCGATAATTAAAATTAAAAATTTGATTTAAATCATGAACGAAATAATAAACGCTTTTAAAAAAAATAAACTTGCTTTATGCTCTTTGATTTTTATTTTGCTTATTATCCTGGCAGCCGTATTTGCGCCTTATATTTCTCCGTATAATCCGGATAAAATAAATGTAAACGCAATACTCCAGCCGCCGAGTTTTGCGCATCTCCTTGGAACAGATCAGCTTGGACGCGACGTTTTGTCAAGGCTTATTTACGGCTCTAGAATTTCCGTAGAAGTCGGTTTTATATCGGTTTCCATATCTCTTTTTATTGGGATAATTATAGGCGCGTTTGCAGGGTATTATGCCGGTTTGACGGACGGTTTTTTAATGAGGTTCGTCGATATCATGCTGACTTTCCCGTCTTTTTTTCTTATTCTTGCGGTAAGCGCTATTTTAAGACCTTCTATCATAAACATCATGATTATAATAGGCCTAACTTCATGGATGGGCGTAGCCAGGATAATAAGGGCGGAATTTATGCAGAACAGGGAAAAAGACTATGTTTTATCCGCAAAAGCGGCAGGGGCTTCAGACCTTTATATCATGTTTATCGAAATTTTACCTAACGTCGTCGCCCCTATTTTAGTTTCGGCTACGCTTGGAATAGCGGGAGCAATCTTAATACAGGCGTCTTTAGCTTTTCTCGGGATTGGTATTATGCCGCCTATGCCGAGCTGGGGAGGAATGCTTTCCAGGGGAAAAACTTATATAATGGTTGCATGGTGGCTGACGCTGTTTCCGGGTATTGCAATTTTACTTACCGTCCTAAGTTTCAATTTAGTCGGAGAAGCGGTCAGAAATGCCCTCGACCCCAGATATTCTACTGAGAAATAATATGGGGACGGAATTCAATTCTGTCCCCGTAACAAATTTGAAAACAGAAATAAATATTTTAAAAATAGCCTAAAAATGCTAATATATGTATATTAATTATTGAATTAAATTTTAAAGAGGTTTTTACAATGAACGCTCGCAGACTATCTAAGGTAATTATTTTATTTTTATCCGTTATTTTTATTTCCGGCGTAATGCTTGCAGGTTGCGCTACAACTCGCAATATCGTAGGAAAGCCGATACCTGATTCCAACGTCGATAAAATAATAAACGGAACGACGACAAAATCGCAGATAATTTCTATGTTCGGGCCGCCTTATTCTATAAAGACAAATCCGCTAAAACCAGGCGTAGTTACTTATAAATACAGATTCAGATATAAAAAATACGTTCATTTAGGAAATGAAATTCTTACTACTTCTACAAGAAAATTAAAAGAAAAATTATACATAATTATGAAAAACGGAATAGTGATAAGTCACAGTTTTACGACTACCGGCAACATTTCGCTAAGGAGGATTTTAAAAAAAGAGAAACAATGAAAATAAAATTTACTAAACTTCATGGCGCAGGCAACGATTATTTATATATAGACGGCATTAACGATATTCCTTCATGTATAAACGCCGATAGCGATAATAATTTTTTTAAAGAACTTGCGGTTAAAATAAGCGATAGACACTTCGGAGTGGGTTCCGACGGTATTATAATAATTTTACCGCCTTCGTCAGCCGGCAAATCTTCTAATTCTTTAAAATTAGCATCAGGCGCTAAACCGGATTTTAGGATGAGGATGTTTAACGCAGACGGTTCCGAAGGAGAAATGTGCGGCAACGGAATAAGATGTTTTGCAAAATATGTTTACGATAAGCATCTTACGGATAAAAAAATTATAAATATCGAAACGCTTGCCGGAATTAAGACGGTCGAAGTTTACTTATCAGAGGGAACAGGTACCGTTAAAGAAGCAAAAGTTTTTATGGGCATTCCCGAATTTGAATCGGGTAAAATTCCGGCAATTTTTCAAAAAAAGGAAATTATAGACGAAAAAATAACGGCAGCGAATAAAGGCTTTACCGTATCCTGCGTTTCAATGGGAAATCCGCATTGCGTTACATTCGTAGAAGACGTAAAAAATTTTGACGTTCATTATTATGGGCCAGTTATAGAAAACGATCCTATGTTTCCTAAACGGATTAATATAGAGTTTACCCAGAGGCTTGACGACGGAAACGTATTGATAAGAACATGGGAAAGAGGTTCAGGCGAAACTTTGGCATGCGGCACGGGCGCATGCGCAGTTTATTCAGTCTTGAAAAAAACGGGTAAAATAGACATGGATAAAAAGGATTTAAGGGTTAATTTATACGGCGGAACGCTTAAAATATCCGGAGATTTAAATAATGGCATATATATGGTCGGCCCTGCCGAAGAAGTTTTCGGCGGTTATTTTAATTTTTAATTATGAAAAAAAAGATTTTACTCGTTTTTATTGTATATTCTTTTACTCTGCTCAGTTGTTTTTTATACGGCACTGCTTTTTCTTATACGGATTATTTAAGCAAAAATGCGGAACCATATCTGAATTATAATAACGAATCCGTTTTTAAAAAAGCTTTTAACAGTTTTGTTTCGGGCAGATATAAGGCTGCGGCGGGAAAGTTCTGGCTTTATTTGCACGATGGAGGCACGACGCTCGGCAATTTTGCGCTTTATTATCAGGGGTTGTCTTTTATCAATCTTAAAGAATACGGAAAGGCGAATTATGTTCTGATGAAACTTGTGATTTCTTATCCAAATTTCGCCTTTTATAAAAATGCTATTTTTTATCTTGCCGTTTCGGAAGAAAAAACAGGCGGTTATGTTTCCGAAATATCCCATTTTAAATATATTATCACGCATTCAAAAAAATCGTCCGTCCGTTCTTTTGCAATGTACGATATATACAAAACATATGCTAAACTTAAAGATTATATACTTTCGGATGAATATTTAAAGCGGCTTTATATCGATTACCCTTACTTTTGCAAAACTCATCGTATAAAAATAAAAAAATCCTCTTTGAATCTGTCCGAAAAAATTAAACGCGGGGAAGATTTATATTATGATTCATATTATACTGAATCTATTGCTCTTTTAAAAACGGCCGCTTTAAAAAACAAAAAAGCAAAATTCATTACTTTAGAAGATTTAATGAAGATTAAAAGCTCTTTGTTTTTGGATAAAGCCGATGAATGTTTAAAATATGAAAGAAATAAAGCATGCTACGAATATTATGGAGTAAAGAATTTAAAAATATTAGGCTTAAAAGCCCGTTATTATTATAATCAAGGAAAACGTCAAAAAACTTTTTTAATTTTGAATTCTATATCCGAAAAATATGGATTTCTTAACCGAAAGCTTAAAAATATTTACAGGAATATTTTATGGAGCTATGTTTTAAACGATTTGAAATCCGGGGAATTATTGAACGCGGCAAAAAGGCTTAAATCTTTTTTTATTATAGACGATTCCGTAAATCAAAACACGGCAAGATTTCTATTCTGGTACGGCATTATACTTGAAAAATTAGGCTATAAAAAAAGAGCTTATTTTTATTTTAACTTAATAAGGGCATCTAGGATTTTAAGGTATTCTTATTACGGTATTATGTCGGGCATATTTGACCGCAGACTAACCGGCGCCGCCGATTACTCTGCGTCAGCCTTAAACGACGGCGATATCCGCAGTTATAGCATTGTATCTTTAAAGTATGCATCTGAATTTAAAAAATCAATAAATAATAATTATGCTTTAAATTTAAGATTTAAGAGGCTAAAAGCGCTTTTGAATCTAAATATTTATTCTCTTTCTTATATAGAACTGCGGAAAATAGCGTTAATGAAGCATAATAACAAAAATTTCGATGTTTTTTTGATATATTTACTTTATAAAAAAGGATATTACGGTTCAGCCATTAACATAGCTTTCACTTTAATTTTTAAAGATGACGGCTATAGGTCTCTGCTATTAAATAAAAAATTTTTAGAAATTCTTTATCCAAAGCCTTATTACGCCGATGTAGAAAAATATTCTTCAAAGTACGGTATTCCCGCAGATTTAATATACGGCATAATGAGGCAGGAAAGCCTTTATAATCCCGCATGTTATTCCAGCGCAAACGCAATAGGGCTTATGCAGATTATTCCGTCCACCGGTTACTATATAGCAAGCCATACCGACTGCTATAATTTTAATCCTTTCATGCTATACAGCAAGCATATAAATATAAGTTTCGGCTCGTATTATTTAAAAACCCTTCTGGATCAGTTTAAAGGAAAAAAATATCTTGCCATAGCTTCTTATAATGCAGGACCTGGAGCCGTTTCATACTGGAAAAACAATCTTTTAAAAAATTATGCAATGCCTCTTTTTATCGAGCTTATACCATTTAATCAAACAAGGACTTATGTTAAAAGAGTTTTGGCAAATTATTACGTTTATAATTTTCTTTATAATTAATTAAACGATATGAATAAAAGTGCCGATTTTGACGATACAGCAAGTAAAATTACTGAAGAAAAAGCAAAGCAAAGAATAGCAGAGCTTACCGATACCTTGAATTATCACAATTATAGGTATTATATGCTTGAAGATCCCGTTATTTCCGACTTTGAATTCGACAAACTTATGCGCGAGCTATCGGATCTTGAGCGAAAATATCCTCAGTTCGTAAGGCAGGATTCGCCTTCTAAGAGAGTCGGCGGCGCGGTTAGCGAGAAATTCAGCCAGGTTAAGCATAACGTTCCTATGCTCTCTTTGGATAATGCTTACTCGCGCGAAGAAGTTTTAGAATTCGACGCAAAAGTAAAAAGATTCCTCGGATATGCGGCGGAAGAAAATATAGATTATGAATGTGAACTCAAATTTGACGGACTTGCCGTTGAGTTAGTTTATAAAAACCGTGTTTTCGTCCAGGGTTCAACCAGGGGCGACGGCATTACCGGAGAAGACGTAACCGCAAACTTAAGAACTATAAATACGATACCGTTAATGCTTTTAAAAGATATAAACTATATAGAGGTGCGCGGAGAAGTCTTGATGGATAAAAAATCTTTCAAAAGTCTAAACGAAGAAAGATTAAAAGAAGGTTTAAGCCTGTTTGCAAATCCAAGAAATGCCGCTTCGGGCAGTATAAGGCAATTAGACCCCGATATAACAAAGAGGCGGAATCTTATAATGTTTGCTTACGGTGTCGGCGATTATTTCATAAAAGACGAATCCGATTTTAATACGCAGTTCGAGATGATGAATTTTTTAAAAAACGCAGGTATTAACATAAATAAAAAAATAAAATTGGTAAAAGGTATATCGGAAGCGGTAAATTTTTTTGACGATATAGCCGAAATAAGAGAATCTCTGCCTTTTGAAATTGACGGTATAGTTATAAAAGTGAACGATATCAAACTTCAAAAAAAACTTGGCGAAATATCGAAAAGCCCAAGGTGGGCCGTCGCGTATAAATTTTCTGCCAAGCAGGAATCATCCGACATAATCGATATAGAAGTTTCCGTCGGAAGGACGGGGATTTTAACTCCGGTCGCTATTTTAAAGCCGGTTAATATCGGCGGCGTAGTAGTCAAGAGGGCCACGCTTCATAATCAGGATGAGATAGACAAGAAAAATATAAACATAGGGGATAAAGTTCTCGTTGAAAGGTCGGGAGACGTCATTCCAGAGGTAGTTAAAGTAATATCTAAAGGCAGACATGGCGGAGCATTTAAGCTGCCGGCGTTTTGTCCATGTTGCGGTTCATCGGTCGTTATAGACGGCGCGGCTCACAGATGTATGAACGAACTTGCATGCCCATGCCAGATTAAGGGGGCTATCGTTCATTTTGCATCAAAAAGAGCTATGGATATAGAAGGACTCGGCGAAAAAATAGTCGATAAGTTAGTGGAAAAAGGTTTAATAAAAAATGTCGCAGATATTTATTATTTAAAGCGCGGAGATTTAAGCGGGCTTGAAGGTTTCGGGGAAAAATCGGAAGAAAATCTTTTTAATTCTGTTGAAAAATCTAAAAATATATCATATGATAGATTTGTTTATGCGCTCGGCATAAGACACGTCGGGGAACATATAGCCGATTTATTAGTCAGGTATTTCGGCGATATAGAAGGTATAAAAAAAGCGGATATAGAGGAACTGTCTTCCAAGTATGGAATAGGAGAAGAAATAGGCAGGTCTATTTATAATTTTTTTAGATTGGATTCTAACATCAAGGTCATAAAAAGGCTTTTCGATGCAGGCGTTTCTCCTTATAAAGCAGAAGTTCAAAGCAGAAACGAAAACGGTGCCGTTTACGGAAAAAGTTTTATTTTTACCGGAACTCTTAAAGATTTTACGAGAGGAGAAGCCGAGAATATAATAAAGGCGGCGGGAGGCATCATAGAAAAGACGATTAAAAAGAAGTTGGATTACGTTGTCGTCGGCTCCGATCCTGGTTCAAAATACGACAAAGCCGTAAAGCTAAATCTTAAGATAATAAATGAAGACGATTTTAAAAAAATAATAGATAAAATTGATAAATAAAATAATCAAATCAAGCGAATAAATTTAAACTTTTAATAACGGGTGTGTATATGTCAAAGTTAAAGTATTATGTTTTAGCAATGTTTTTTTTATGTTTAACCGTTTTTATAAATATGTCTTCGGCAGCTGCATTTCTTACTCCAAAGCTTACAAGGAGTATACCCGTAGGCAATATGCCTTACGGAGTTTCCTTTTCCTCTAACGGAAATTATGCCCTCGTTACCAATGCCGACGACGATACGGTATCGGTCGTGAGTATGGCAACTAAAGGCGTCGTAGCTGCAATAAAGGTCGGAGTTCATCCGACAGGCGTAGCGATTGCACCTTCGCTGACTTTTGCGTATGTTTCAAATACCGCTTCCGGAAATGTAAGTCTCTTAAATATGTCCACATTAACTAAAGCTTTAAATATCCATACCGGAGGAACGCCGTTAAATATTGTTTTTACGCCCGATTCCCGATATGCGTTCATTACGAATATGCACGATAACGACGTAGACGTTATAAATACGATTCAAAATGCCGTTATCAAAAGAATAAGAGTAGGTAAAGAACCTCAAGGAATCGCAATTTCTCCCAACGGTAAGATAATAATAGTGACTAATGCCGGCGGCTCATCCATTTCGATAATAAAAGTATCGACGTTTTCGGTTATACGTAACGTACATACTGGATTAAATCCTACTTCCGTCGCTTTTTCCCCATCCGGAGCGCCCGTAAAATATTTTTACGTCGCATCCGGCAAGAAAAATAAAATTTACGTATATAACGAAAAGAATTTTGCATTAGTAAAAAAAATTAGAACTTTATCCGATCCGTCATCTGTAGCTTTGACTCCGGACGGAATGATGTTATTTGTGGTAAATTATCAAAATATGGCAGTAACTATATATAATGCCGTTCATTTTAATCATATCAAAACTATTAATATGCCTGCCGGACCTATAAACGTATCGGTCGCTCCGGACGGCAGCGCAGCTTTGGTAACGGTAACCCGTGCGGCAAGCGCGGCTTTTATAAGAATAAAGAAGACGAGTACGGTTTATGCAAAAATAGGTCCGTCTTCTCCGGTTACGGTAGGTACGCCGGTTTCCGGAGTGCCGGGTCAAACGCCGGCGGAGGCTGCGGCTGCTATAACGGCTCCGTCGTCTCCTGCTCCGGTTTATACGGCTCCTGCTTCAAATTACGTTCCTCAGCCTTTTGGAAAACTTGCTACGGTTTATACCGGCAAAGGACCTAGTGCGGAAGCTATTACTCCCGACGGAAGATATCTTTACGTTATAAATACTCAGGCATCTACATTGAGTATAATAAATATAGCAAACGATGAAGTCGTTAAAACTATTAAAGTCGGAAATTATCCGTCCGCCGTCAAGATTTCGCCGGATGGACATTACTGTTTCGTCGTTAATTCGGGTTCTAATACCGTAACTATAATTTCTACGGGCAATTACTATTGATTAAAAGAAATCTTTACATATTTATTAAATCTTTACCGTTTATTTTATTTATACTATTTACTCAAAAAAGGTTTGTTATTTTTGGGGGCAGGCGGACTTTAAGTCAAAAATATCACTTAAAGTCCGCAAAATGGCTGACGCGTATAATTGCTTCATTAGGTCCTACCTTTATTAAACTGGCTCAGGTTATATCCACGAGAGCCGACTTTTTACCTTCTGCTTATTTAGAAGCCTTATCGACCTTGCAAGATGAAGTTCCGCCTGTTTCGTTTACGAAAATTAAGCCGATAATTGAAAAAGATTTCGGAAACAAAATAGACGAAATATTTGAAAAATTTAACGAGGTTCCTCTTGCGGCGGCATCGGTCGCGCAGGTGTATTTCGCAGTTTATAAGAGCAAAGACGTTATAGTTAAAGTAATAAGGCCGGATATCGAAAAAAATGTTTCGATAGATATAAAAACCTTAAAGAGCGTCTTGAATTTGTTGAAAATATTTTTTCCGCAGAATAAATCTATTCATTCTATCTCGACGGTTTTAAGAGAGTTTAGCGTTACTATTTACGAAGAAATGGATTTAAAACATGAAGCAAAAAATATAAAAGAATTTAAGAAGATAGAAAAAGAATTAGACTTTATTATAATACCGGAAACATATCCGGCATTAACGTCAAAAAATGCTTTGGTTATGGATTTTCATATAGGCACGAAAATAACTAACTTTAAGAAAATTAAGAAATTCGGTTTCGAACCTAAGACAATAATAGATAAACTTATAGAATTTTATATTTATCAGGCTTTAGTAGCCGGAGTAGTTCACGCTGACCCGCATCCAGGCAATATCTTAGTAAACGAAAAAGGCAAAATAGTTATGCTGGACTTTGGACTCGTAATTCATATGTCCGAAGATACTAAGGAAAATCTTATTAAAGCCGTGCTTGCCGGAGTCAGGGAAGATATTCCGGGTATAATCGACGCATATTATGCGCTCGGTATTATTAACAAAGAAGTTTCGCGCCAGCTTTTAGAAAGTATGGCGGCTAAACTATACAAAGTTTTAAGCCAAAAAGATATTTCCGGCAAAAAGATACAAGTTATAATAACTGAAATAATGAAGAGTTTTTATGCTTTTCCCTTCGAACTTCCGCAAAATCTAGTATATATATTTAAAACTGCAGCTCTGCTCGAAGGCATAGGGACTGCCTATAATCCTTCTTATAACTTAGTAAAAGATATTATTCCGGTAGCTAAAAGATACATAAAAAAAACCGAACTAGGAAAAACTTTTTCTCCTATATCTTTTATTAAAAACGGATTTAACCAGATTAAAGAATTTTTTAACGACACCAAAAGGCTTATGCATGCCGCCTATTCCGAAAATTTCAGAGTTAAAATACATCCTACCAATATATCGGCTCTCGAGAATTTTTTAATTCACGTCATAAAAAGATTGATTGCCGCCGTTACCGGAGGCTTTATAGGAATAATTTCCGCGCTAATATTTATTGAATATAAAAATATTTACCTGCTTATAGCCGGTTTAACGGTTTCCGCATTTATAGTATTCCTGTCGATATCGTTTCCTATAAAAACTACCTACGGTTATTCGACCCTTCTTGACGTATTCAGGCATGGAAACGATGAATAATTTAAAGATGGTATTTTAAATGTGTCAGATTTATTCACTTCGGTTGGTATAAAAGCTTCGCTTTTATAAACGCCAACCTCAGTATTTTTACTCCTGACGGGGTTGCGTGCTATCAAGCATTTTTAAAAATATTTAGTGCAGGTTTTTTAAATAATTTTATATAATATTAGAAACATGAGAAATGAAAATAAAGTTAAAAATTTAGGAGTTATTATTTTAGCGGGGGGCTTGGGGACAAGGATGAAATCCGAAAACCCTAAGGCGCTTTCCGGTTTGCTTGAAAATCCGCTAATATTTTATGCTATAAAATCGTTAATAGACGCCGGTGAAAGATTTAATAGAGAATCTTTCGACGAATATGGTGAAAACTTTGGCGGCATAAAAGCTAAACTGGATAGAATAATAACTGTGATAGGACATAAAGGAGATTTGGTAAGGCAATATATAGAAAATGAAGCAAGATTCAAAGCGAAAAATATTTTGTTCGACTTTGCCGTTCAAGAGCAATATCTGGGAACCGGAGATGCAGTCAAAAAAGGGCTGGAAGTTTTTAAGGACGATGAGAAAGAAACAGACGTAATTATTTTGCCTTGCGATATGCCGTTAATAACCGACGAAACGTTTGCAGAAACAGTAAAATTTCATATATCTAATAATGCCGACTTAACGGTTATGTCGGTCAATGTCAAAAATCCATATTCATACGGTAGAATTTTGAGGGATAAAAAAGGCTGCGCGGAAAAAATAATAGAAGAGAAAGAATTATGCGGTTATCCTAAAAATACCGCTCTTATAAAAGAAATTAATTCGGGAGTTTACATCGTAAAACTAAATCTTTTAAAGCAGTTTATAAACGAAATTAAACCTAATAACAGAAAAAAAGAGTTTTATTTTACCGATATAGTCGATATATTTTATGGCGCAGGATTAAAAACTTTATGTTTTAAAGCGGGCGACGAGGAAGAATGTGCAGGCGTTAACTCTAAATACGATCTTCTTAATGCGCAAAAGATAATGCAGAAAAGACTTATTAAAAATCTTATCGAAAAAGGCGTCGATTTTATATCCGACGAAAATATTTATATAGGTTATAACGTTGAAATAGGCGAGGCATCGGTTGTTTATCCGGACGTTTTTATTTCGGGAAAGACGAATATAATGAAAAAAGTCGTTTTAGAAAAAGGATGTGTAATAAAAGATTCATCTATTATGGATAATGCGGTTATAAAGAGCTACAGCGTTATAGAAAATGCGGTCATAATGAATAATGCGCAAATCGGCCCTTTTGCAAGGATAAGACCGGAAACAGAAATATCTGAAAGTGCAAAAATAGGCAATTTCGTAGAGATTAAAAAATCTTCTATAGGCAGAAACTCCAAGGCGTCCCATCTTAGCTACATTGGAGATTCCGTTATAGGCGAAAATGTTAATATAGGCGCAGGCGTCATAACATGCAATTACGATGGAGAAAAAAAACATACTACGAAGATTGAAGACGGATGTTTTATAGGCTCGGATTCTCAGCTTGTCGCGCCTGTCAATGTCGGTAAAAATTCATACGTCGGTTCGGGAACTACCGTAACTAAAAACGTTCCCGAAGGCGCGCTTGCAATTTCCAGAGTGCCTCAAAAAAATATCGAAGGCTGGGTTTTGAGAAAACAAGCGGCAAAAAAGACTGAAAAAGACTGAAAATTTTAAAAATAAAACTTTCAAACTTGAACAATATTTCTTTAATTTAAAAAAATAAAAAAAGGGAGACTTAAGGGTATGTGCGGTATAATAGGTTTTTCAGGCGCCGGTAATGCCGGTTCTAAGCAGGGAAACTGCGAAAGTTCCGTAGATATAGTTTTAAACGGACTTAAAAGCTTGGAATACAGAGGGTACGATTCTTCAGGCGTTGCATATTACGATGAAACCGACAATAAAATAAAATCTATTAAAAAATCAGGCAAACTCGTTAATCTCTCGGCCGAGTTAAGCTGTATTAAACCAGTTGAATCTAATACTGCGATAGGCCATATTAGGTGGGCCACGCACGGCAGGCCTACCGACGATAATGCTCATCCGCATTTAGACTGTTCCGGAAATATAGCGATAGTGCATAACGGAATAATAGAAAACTATGCTGTTTTAAAAAATAAGCTTATCGGTAAAGGACATAAATTTATTACTCCTACCGATTCAGAAGTAATTGCCCATTTAATAGAAGATTATATGAAAGACGGAGCTAAAACTTTTTACGAAGCCGTCAGGCTTGCTTCTCTGGATCTTTTGGGCGCTTTTGCCTTTTTGGCGATGAATGCCGATGAAAAAAGCATATGCGCCGTAAAATATGGGCCGCCTTTAGTTATGGTGAATAAAGATAAAGAAATTTATTTTGCAAGCGACGTCTCGCCTCTTATTCAGTATTCAGACGAAGTTATATATTTAAAAAATTCAGAAATAGCATATTTTAAAGACGGCTTGCTTAAATTGACGGATTTTAAAGGCAAACCGTTAAATAAAACCGTTACGAAAATAGACTGGGATGCGTCGAGAGCGGTTAAAACCGGCTTTTCTCATTTTATGCAGAAAGAAATATTCGAACAGCCTTCATGTCTTTTGGATGCTTTTTCTTCCCGCATAATTTCGGTAAAAAACGACGGCTCAGCCGCCGATTCAAATAAATCGGATTCCATCTTTTCCGGATTTAAAATTATGCTGGAAGACGTAAGATTGACAAAGAAAGATATCGATAAAGCAGGCAGAATAATTATTACGGCTTGCGGCTCTTCTTATTACGCCGGTCTCGTAATTAAATATATTACCGAAACTATATGCGGTATTCCCGTAATAGTCGAATACGGTTCCGAATTTAGATATGAAAATTTTCCCGTTTCAAAAAACGATATTTTTATCGGTATTTCACAATCCGGCGAAACTGCCGACACTAACAGCGCTCTTGAGATTGCTAAAGAAAAAAAAGCAGGCATACTTTCCATAACTAACGTTCCCGGTTCGCAGATAACTACAATGTCAGACAAAGGAGTAATATATACGCACGCCGGTCCCGAGATAGGCGTAGCTTCTACTAAAGCGTTTACTACCCAGATAATGTGCGGCTTGCTTTTAGCTTTGCGCATTAAAGAGATTAAAGATACTGCTTCCGATGCCGGAAAAAATTTGAGCGGAGTTAATTTTTTCGATGAAATTGTGAATCTTCCAAAGAAAGCGGAACAAATTTTATTTTTAAACGATTCGATAAAAGAGATAGCTAAAAAATATTATAAAAATACAAATTTTTTATATCTCGGCAGAGGAATATTATATCCGATAGCTCTTGAAGGCGCTTTAAAATTAAAAGAAATTTCATATATTCATGCGGAAGGCTATCCTGCAGGAGAAATGAAGCACGGGCCTATAGCTTTAGTCGATGAAAACATGCCGGTGCTGTTTCTTCTGTCGAACAATATGCTTGCGCCTAAAACAATATCTAATATAGAAGAAATAAAGGCCAGGGGCGGTAAAGTCATAGCTGTGGCCGATTACGAGCCTGATATTGACGGGATATCGGATATTATTAAAATACCGGCGTCTGCCGAAGTTCTCAGTCCAATTCTTTATACTATTCCGCTTCAAATTCTGGCATATCATATAGCAGCGCTTAAAGGCACTGATATAGACCAGCCGAGAAACCTTGCAAAAAGCGTGACCGTGGAGTAAAATATTAACCGTGAATAATATACAAGAAACGGATTATCTATCTGGACTAAACGAAGAACAGCTAAAAGCCGTAACCCACTCTGACGGGCCGCTTTTAATACTTGCGGGAGCAGGTTCGGGAAAAACCAGAGTCATAACTTTAAGGGCAGTCCATCTTATAAAAACCGGCAAAGCAAAACCCTATAATATACTCGGCGTTACGTTTACAAATAAAGCGGCCCGCGAAATGAAAGAAAGAATAAAAAAAGCGCTTAAATATAAAGAGAATGATGAATTTTTCGGTTACGAGAGATATCCCGATGCCGATAATGTCGGCATACGCGGTAGCGGCGCCCTTCAAGGACTGCCGGAATTTTCTACTTTCCATTCGTTCTGCTTGAAACTTTTGAGAAGACATGCCGATTTAGTCGGCTATGAAAGGTCTTTTGTCGTTTTCGACGAAGACGATTCCGGAAAAGTGATTTTTAAAATTATAAAGTCTTTAAATTTAAACGAAAAAATAGTAACGCCGTCCAAAGTAAAATATTTTATAGAAAAAAATAAAAATTCTTTTATTACTCCGGATGAATCTTTCGGCGGCGTAAGAGCCTGGGAAAAAGATTATGCCGTTATATATTCCGAATATGCAAAAAAGCTAAAAGAAAGCAATGCAATGGATTTTAACGACCTTTTGTTTAACGCCGTAAAACTGCTCCGCGATAATCCCGCCGTTCTTGAACGTTATTCCAATCTTTACAAATATATTATGGTCGATGAATTTCAAGATACTAATTATATACAGGATAAACTTATTAAGCTTCTTGCGCAGAAACATCAAAATATATGCGTAGTTGGAGACGACGACCAGTCTATATACAGTTTCAGGGGCGCTACCATAGATAATATTTTGAGTTTTGAAAAAACCTATGCAGGCTGTTCGGTTATAAAACTTGAAAAAAATTACCGCTCTACCAAAAACATACTGAATGCCGCATCCGCTTTGGTAAAAGGAAATAAACTGAGAAAGGATAAAACTTTAAAGACCGATAAAAAAGGCGGCGGCAGTATAATTACTATCTACCAGGCAAATAACGATTATTCGGAAAGCTACTATATAGCAAAAGAGATAAGACGGCTTATTAGGGAGGATGGATACTCGAATAAAGACATAGCTATATTATACAGGGCAAATTCGCAGTCGAGAGTTATAGAAGACAGGCTGTTAAAAGAAAGCATAAGGTATAATATTTACGGCGGATTAAAGTTTTATCAGAGAAAAGAGATAAAAGATATTTTGTCTTTTATAAGGTTTGCCGTTAACCCTAGAGATGCAGTCAGTTTTGAAAGAAGCATCCAGTGCGTTCCGACAGGGGCAGGCGAAAAAACTATTAAAAATATGCAGGATATCGCCGCTAAAAACGGCTCCGATATTTTAAAAACCTTAAAAAACGGACTATTTTCATCGATAAGGGGACTGGGCAATATGCAGATTCAGAGCATTTTAAGCGCAGATTCCAATGAAGAGATTTCAGCCGCTAATTCTAATTCTTCCGGCATCGCAAACTATTTTGACGTTATATTGAAAATAAGGCATATGATAGAATCCGCGATTTCTTATTCTAAAGAGAATGCCGATTCGGATATTGAAATAAAAACCGGAGATAAACTGGCGGATATAATCAATTTTACCTATAAAAAATCGGGCTACGAGAGTATGCTTAAAGCCGGAGTGGCAAAGGCCAACGAACTTGACGGAAACAGAATAGAAAATATAGAAGAATTAATTAACGCGGCACACGATTTCGACGATATAACCGAATTTTTAGACCAGAGCGCAATAAACGACACTAGAGAAGAGCCCAATTCCGAATACGGCTCCGATATAACCAAGGTATCGCTTATGACTCTGCACAGCGCAAAAGGGCTTGAATTTCCCGTAGTTTTTATAGCGGGACTCGAGGAACATCTTTTTCCTCATATAAGGTCTTTGGATAACGAAATGTCCTTAGAAGAAGAAAGACGATTGTGTTATGTCGGGATTACCCGCGCCAAAGAAAAACTTTATCTTACATGGGCAAAAAGAAGACGGTCGGGGAAAGATTATAAATATAATATGCCTTCAAGGTTTTTAAGGGAAATACCGGAAGAACTGATAGAAGAAATAGTAGATACTTACGAATATTACTAAATTATTTTTTGATTTAAAATTTAAAGGAGATTTAGATAATGGATATAAATCACGTTATGAAACTGGCAAAATTAGATTTAAACGAAGAAGAATCGGCGCATTTTGCTTCCGAACTTAATAAAATTCTCGAATATATAGACATGATACAGTCTGCCGACGTTTCAAAAATAGAAGACATTCTTGGCGAACTTGATTACGACAGGTTAATTTCAAACGAAGGTTTGAACGAAAGATTTTATAAAGACTGCCGTATCGATGAGTGTAAAACTGACGATACGTTCGATTTTGAAATAGTAAAATCTAATGCGCCGAGCTTTGAAGCGCAAACTGCCGACTTAGGTTTGGAAGATACTGTAACCGAATCCGGTTTTTTTGTAGTACCGCAGGTTATAGAATAAAAATAGAATATAAAGAAAATTAAGAGGACAGCAAAACATGGACGATTTATGCAGGTTGACTATAAGCGAACTTGCCGGTCTTTTAAAGAAAAGGGAAGTTAAAAGCACGGATATTCTTAATTCCTACATAAAAAGAATAGAATCTGTAGAGCCGGAAATTTCCGCTTATCTTTACAACGACTTTGAAGAAGCCGAAAGAAATGCCGAAGCCGCAGATAAAATTGTATCTTCCGGTTCAGATTATCCGGTGCTTACCGGAATACCTCTTTCCATAAAAGATATTTTTTTAATAAAAGGTAAAAAAACCACATGCGCGTCAAAAATATTGGATAATTTTATAAGCCCTTACGATTCTACCGTAGTAAGAAAACTGAAAGAAAATAATTACGTTTTCTTGGGAAAAACTAATCTTGACGAATTTGCAATGGGTTCTTCGACCGAAAACAGCGCATATAAAATAACAAAAAATCCTTACGATTTAAACAGGGTTCCAGGCGGTTCAAGCGGCGGTTCAGCCGCTTCTGTTGCGGCCGATTTATGCGCGGGTTCTTTCGGAACGGATACCGGAGGTTCGGTAAGGCAGCCTGCCGCTCTTTGCGGAGTAGTCGGATTAAAGCCGACATACGGCTTGATTTCAAGATACGGCATAATTGCTTTCAGTTCCTCTTTAGACCAGGCAGGCATTCTCTCCAAAGACGTCACTGACGCCGCTGTTATGCTTGAAGCCGTTGCGGGTTTCGACGAAAAAGACCAGACTACGAGAAAATTTAACATAAAAAAATATGCCGAAATAGTTAAAAAAGCCGATAAATCCATATTGAAAGGATTGAACGTCGGAATTCCGGCAGAATTTTTTTCCGACGGTTTGGACCCCGAAATAAATTCAAAAGTTTCTGAAATAAAGGTTTTACTGAAAGACTTGGGCGCAAACATAGTCGATATATCTCTTCCCGATACCAAATATTCCGTATCGGCATATTACATAACCGCCACTAGCGAGGCAAGCTCTAATCTTGAAAGATACGACGGCATAAGATACGGTTACAGATATAACAGAAAAGACGGAGAGACGATACAAAGTTTAGACGATCTCTACAGAAAATCCCGTGAAGCCGGGTTTGGAAACGAGGTTAAAAGACGCATAATACTGGGAACTTTTGCGCTTTCGGCGGGTTATTACGACGCTTATTATAAAAAAGCTTCCTTAGTCAGAAAACTTATTATAAAAAATTATAAAGATGCGTTTGCAAAAGCAGATATAATAATCGGCCCGACTTCACCGACGCCTGCGTTTTTAATCGGAGAAAAAACTGCCGACCCTCTAAGTATGTACCTCTCCGATATTTACACTATTTCCGTTAATCTTGCATATCTTCCAGGTTTAAGCATTCCCGTCGGCGCCGTAAAAAATCCTACGAAACCGGACGGCGTTCTTCCGGTAGGACTGCAGATTATATCGCCATGGGCTACTGAAGACATGCTTCTTTCCGTTGCAAAAATTATAGAGGACGAAGTCAAGTTTAGGGAAAAAATAAAGAAATAAAATGATTATATTTTAAAGAGGATAAAATATGCACGGTAATAACGATTCATTCGAGGCGGTTATAGGGCTTGAGGTTCATTCCCAACTGCTCACCAAAACAAAAATGTTTTGTTCTTGTCCTAATATTTTCGGTATGGAACCGAATACTGCGGTATGTCCCGTCTGTCTTGCTCTGCCAGGCGTCCTTCCGGTAATAAATATCGAGGCTGTAAGGCTTGCTGTAAAAGCGGCTCTTGCTTTGAATATTAATATTAACAAAAAAAGCTTGTTTGCCAGGAAAAATTATTTTTATCCCGACCTGCCTAAAGGCTATCAAATATCGCAATATTTGGATCCAGTGTCTTCCAACGGCTATTTAGATATCGAAACCGAAGACGCTTCTAAAAAAAATAAAATTAATAAAAGAATAAGGATAAATCGCCTTCACATAGAAGAAGACGCGGGAAAATTAATTCATATAGGAAACAGGTCATATGTCGATTTAAATAGGGCAGGCACGCCCCTCGTGGAAATAGTTTCCGAACCGGATATTGGTTCTGCGGCCGAAGCTTCCGCTTATTTAAAATCGCTCAGAGAAATACTTGTATATCTTGGGGTTTCGGACGGAAATATGGAAGAGGGCAGTTTCAGGTGCGATGCCAATGTTTCGGTCAAAAGGAAAGGCGATGCGGAACTTGGTACAAGGGCTGAAATTAAAAACGTAAATTCTTTTAAATTCGTAGAGAAAGCCATCGAGTATGAAATAGAAAGACAGATAGACCTGATATTAAACGGCGGAAAAGTAATTCAGGAAACAAGATTGTACGATTCCAAGGAAAATATTACAAGGTCCATGAGGGGCAAAGAAGAAGCACATGATTACAGATATTTTGAAGAGCCTGATCTGCCGCCGTTAATTCTTTCCGAAGAATTTATTAACGAAGTAAAAAAATCGATTACCGAACTTCCTGCAGAAAAAAGACGCAGATATGTTTCGGAATATAAACTTACAGAATATGATGCGGAAGTACTCACTCAGGATAAGGACATAGCTGATTATTTTGAAGATTTGATTAAAGAAAACTCAGGTAGAATAGAGATAAAAAAATTAGCAAACTGGGTTATAAACGAACTTCTTTCGGAATTGAAATTAAAAGAATCAGGAGAAAGAAGACCGGTTGACGCTCAAAATTTTCTTGAGCTGATAACGGCAGTAGAATCAGGAAGTATAAACAGAAATACCGGTAAAATAGTACTTGCCGAAATGCTTTCATCCGGTAAAAGTGCTTCTGAAATAGTTAAAGAAAAAAATCTTGCTCAGGTTTCGGATGACAAAGGCTTAGAAGATATAGTAAAACAGGTAGTCGCCGAAAATCAGAAAGAATTTACCGACCTTGCAGGCGGAAAAGACAAACTGTTCGGTTTTTTCGTGGGCGAAATTATGAAAAAAACTAAAGGTAAAGCAAATCCTAAAAAAGCTAACGAGATATTGCGAAAATATATAGACGAAAATAAATAGGACATTTAAGTTT
>JAKAQP010000016.1 GCA_021822485.1 bacterium | reverse complement strand
GGCGATACGCTTATGGGGATTGCTTCCAAGTACGGAGTGTCTCTTGCGGCAATAGAGAGGTACAACGGACTTAACGGCTATTCTATACTGAAAGTAGGGGAAAAAATAACTATTCCGGGGATAAACGGTTCTCAAAAAACATATGGACAAAGTACTTTCGGCAATGCAGCTTTATCATATATTATCGTGAAACCGGGAATGACTTTATGGAGCATATCCCAAAAATTTAACGTATCTATAAATTATATTAAAAGCATCAACCTGATTAACGGAAACGATATACATGCGGGAGAAAAAATATTTCTAAAAGGCGGCGGTTCGGCCAATAGGATAAGATATTCTTATATTAAGAGCGGCGGCAATAACTATGAGGCAAAAAGAACGAATAGCGGTTTTTTATACTATAGGGTAAAATTTGGAGATTCGCTTTACGATATTTCCGCAAAATTTCATGATAATGTCAAAGATATAATGGCTGAAAACAACATAAAAAATCCAAATTCTATATATCCGGGCGAATTGCTTAAGATAACCAGATAAATGATATCTTTCGATGAATCTTTAAATATTATAAATTCTATAAATACGTCCGCATCTTTAAAAGCCGAAAAAATATCCGTCGCAAACGCGATGGACAGGGTTTTATACGACGATGCAATATCTGACGTCGATTATCCGGCCTGCGACAATTCCGCTATGGACGGATATGCCGTTAATTCCGATTTGACGAAAGAAATTAATTCTTCGCAATTAAAATTGGCTATATACAAAAAAGTCGTATATGCCGGGGATGCCTCAGTTAATTATAAATATAAAAAACCGGACGGCGAAAACTTTGCCGTCCGCATAATGACGGGCGGATATATACCGAAAACTTTAGATGCCGTAATACCTATTGAAGATGCCGTAGTAGAAAACAATAACCTTATAGTAAGTTCTCCAGTGAAATCCGGTAAAAATGTAAGAAACCGAGGCGAGGTTATTAAAAAAGGCGAGGTTATTTTAAAAAAAAATACCAGACTGACTCCCGAAAATATATCTCTGCTCGTCTCCTGCAACATAACGAAGATAAAGGTATATGAAAAAATACCGGTTTCCGTTATTTCCACCGGAAACGAGATTATAGGCTTCGATAAAAAACCCGCATACGGCAAAATTTTTAATTCCAACGGAATATTGGCGGAAAATTTTTTAATACAAAACAGTTGCACCGTTGTTAATAATGCGATATGCAGGGATAATTTGGAAGAAATAGTAGAAGTTTTGACGCAAGCGGTAAAAACTAGTAAAATAATAATAACTTCCGCAGGGGCTTCTTTCGGCGATAAAGATTTTACCGAAAAGGCGCTTGAAGCCGTAGGTTTTAAAATTAAATTCAGGCAGGTAGCTATTAAACCTGCAAAACCTTTTTCTTTCGGATTGATAAATAAAAAAATACCGGTTTTTATGCTACCCGGAAACCCCGTTGCATTTTATACCTGCTTGGCCGTATACGTTAAACCTTTCATAAACGGGCATATCAAAATAAACAGCCGGGTGCGCGCAATTAAATCGGTTTCTTCATTTGAATATATTAAAAAAAATAAAAGAAGAGAATTTATACCGGCTAATACTTTCTATAAAGACGGAACCGTGTATTCAGAAATATTTGAAAAATCGGGGCCTGCGACGATAAACGTTTTCGGTATTATGAATTCTATTATATCCGTTCCGGAAGACGCAGACGTCATACATAAGGGCGAATTATTAGATACTTACCTGATCTGACTTTATAATAATCAATTATGAAAAAACATAAAATCTTAATCGTCGATGACGAGCAAAGCTTGGTTTACGTATTAAAAAAACTTCTTGAAGACGAATTCGTAATCGAAACCGCATCCGATGGAGAAGAAGCGCTGTCCTATATCAAAAATAACCGCTATTTTGCTATATTTCTCGATATAAGAATTCCTAAAATTAACGGCATGGAAGTACTGGCTTATACAAGAAAATTAGACGATAAACCAAACGTTATAATTATGACCGCCCAGAACACTATGGTAAACGCCATAGATGCTATGAAAAAAGGCGCATACGATTACATAACGAAACCTTTTGAATTGGAAGAAATTCTCGGAATAATAGAAAAAATAAAAAAAAACGACGATTTAACCGGCAAAAAACTTGAAAAATCGGAAGATTTTCTCGATACACTGCTTGTAGGCAAATCTAAAATTATGCAGGAGGTCTTTAAAACTATAGGCAAGTTATCGCACAACAACATTACCGTATTAATTTTGGGGGAATCGGGTACGGGCAAGGAACTTATAGCAAGAGCGATACATTTAAACAGCGTAAGAAGCAATAAACCTTTTATCATCGTAAACACTCCGTCCATTCCATCGGAACTTCTCGAATCCGAACTGTTCGGGCACGAAAAGGGTTCATATACCGGCGCAAACGAAAAAAAAGAAGGCAAATTTATAAGCGCAAACGGAGGCACTATCTTTTTAGACGAAATCGGAGATATGCCGCTTAATCTCCAGGCTAAACTTTTACGCGCTATACAGGAAAAGGAGATTGAGCCCGTCGGTTCAAATAAACCGGTTAAAATAGATGTTAGAATTATTGCCGCTACAAATAAAAATCTTAAGTCTATGGTTAAAAACGCAAAATTCAGGGAAGATTTATACTACCGGCTTAACGTTATAGAAATTACCCTGCCGCCTTTAAGGGAACGTAAATCTGATATACCTATTTTAGCCGACTTTTTTATAAAAAAGTTTTCTCAAGAGCTGAACATTCCGGAAAAACAGCTAGGCGGCGATGCGCTTTCTTTGCTTCAGTCGTATAATTTCCCGGGAAATATAAGAGAACTTGAAAACGCAATTAGAAGATGCATGGTTATGTCGCCTTCGTCGGTATTAAATTCAGACGATTTCATAGAAATATTGAATAACGGCGAAAATAATTTAAAAGACAAAAAAGCGGAAACCGACCCTTTTGAAGATATTATTAAACGAAAAATAAAAAATTACATCGAAAAAGTCAATGATACCGAAATTAGCGATGTTTATAAATCGATAATGGTATTGACCGAAAAAATAATTATAGAAGAAATACTTAATTTATATAATTTTAATCAGCTTAAAGTTTCTAAACTTATGGGAATTAACAGAAATACATTGCGGAAAAAAATCAACGAATACAAAATAGATATTAAAAAACAGGTTTAACTCTGCCGTTACGTTATTTATAATAATATTCAATACTCAAAAGGATTTATATGGACCATAACGTCGTTTATATAAATATTTGACGACATAAGCCTGCTTTTAACGCTTTCCGCTATATCGTGAGACATTTTAACGGTCATATTTTGATTAATTTCTATTTCGACATCTATGTAAAAATAAGGACCGGATTTTCTTACCTTAATATTCGTAATGCGCTCAACCCCTTTCACTGAAGTAATTACGTTTTTTATTTTATCTACCACGGATGACGGAGGGCTTTCGTCCATAAGATTGCTTATAGATTCTTTAATAAGTTTTACGGCAAGACGGAATATAAAAAAACTTACGACTATTCCTGCTATGGGATCCATATAGTAATAACCTTTTATAGCAAAAATAATCCCTATTACTACGGCGATAGACACTACGACGTCGCTTCTGTGGTCATATGCGGTTGCGATCAAACCCGTAGATTTTAAAAGCCTGCCCCACCTTAAAGTCCATCTATAAAGAATTTCTTTTATAATTATAGTAGCCGATGCAACGATGAGAGTATCGAGCGCCGGACGTTCATAGTAGCGGAAATATAATTTAAAGGACGATACCGCTATAATAAACAGTCCGAAAAGTATTAAGATTAACGCCACCAAAAAAGTAGCTATCATTTCGGCTTTTGCATGTCCGTACGGATGCTCTTTGTCCTGGGGTTTGTTAGATATTTTAAAAGATATGTAAACTACCAGTCCGGCAAAAATATCAGAAAGCGAATTAAAGCCGTCGGCGACCAACGCCTCGGAATGTCCGACAATGCCGAAGTAAAATTTTGCTAAAGTTAAAATAATATTCGCAAAAATACCGACGTAGGAAACAAACTTGAGTTTATTAAAAATACTTTCGCGGCTTATAGTGAACTGTTTCAATTTATTTCAAATATTTTATACAAATATTTTTTTTAACGCAGCAGGATAAATTCTATGTTCGATATCGTGAATTTTTAGCTCTAAAGATTCAACGGTATCGGTTTCTTCGATCTTAACGACTTCCTGGCAGATAATAGGACCTGCATCTACTTCGGGAGTAACGTAATGCACGGTAACACCCGTATATTTTACTCCGTAATCGAATGCGCTTTTTATAGCATCTTTTCCTTTAAAAGCAGGCAGCAGGGAAGGATGTATATTTATTATTTTCTTATGAAATTTAGAAACGAATTCTTTGGATAATATTCTCATAAAACCTGCAAGAATTATACAGTTTATATTAAATCTTTTTATAATGCTTTCAAGCTCTTTTTCAAAATTTCCCCTTTCCGAAACCGAAACGTAAGGAAGAAAAAAAACGGGAATATCGGGAGCGGCAAGCCTGACTTTTTCAATAACCGGCGCATTTTTTATATTTGAAACGACCGCCGATATATTTATACCGCATACGGCATTTTTATGCTCTTTGGTATCGATGTGAAATACATGTATTAAATTTAAAGCGTTAGAACCGTTTCCGGAAGCTAAAATTATGCAATTTATTTTCTTTTGCATTATTTATTTACACTATTTTATTATTGCGGTTTATTATATTTAGATGTTATTGTAAGAAATTTGAACTTAGAACATTAAGTTATTTTATATTGACCGACGGTTGGCCGTTACGGTTTTTATTGCTAAATATAGAGCCTATATTGAATGAATTAAATTTTTTGCCGCCCGAATAAAAAACCTCGTTATTAATGAACTTTACGATGTCTTGGATTTCTTTTGCTTCTGCGATTATAATCATGCCTATACCGGCATTGAAAACCCTGTAAAACTCGTCGCCGCTTATGCCGCCTTTTTCTTTTAATATTTTAAAAAGTTCCGGAACTTTCCATGAATTTCCGTCTATTTCGGCAGAAACGGTTTCAGGAAGTATCCTTACTAAATTTTCCGTTATGCCGCCTCCCGTTATGTGTGCAATTCCTTTAATTTTAAATTTTCCTTTAAGCGCGCTTATCAGTTCCGAATAAATAATAGTCGGCTCTAACAGAACGTCTTTAACGGTTTTTCCGTTGCCGAGCAGGGGATCGTTTATGCCTAAACCCATCATCTCGAATACTATCTTTCTGGCAAGCGAGTAACCGTTGGAATGCAGTCCGCTTGAAGCTATGCCTATAACGCCGTCGCCTTCTTTAATTTCTTTTCCGTCTATAATTTCGTCTTTTTCGACTATCCCCACCGCAAAACCGGCCAAATCGTATTCGCCCGACTGATAAAAAGACGGCATTTCAGCCATTTCGCCGCCAAGAAGAGAGCATTTAGCCTCTTTGCACCCTGTCGCTATGCCGGATACTATTTCTTTAATAATTTCCGTATTTAAATTTGAAGTAGATATATAATCTAAGAAAAAAAGCGGTTTTGCTCCAAGACAAGCGATATCGTTTACGCTCATAGCGACTAAATCTATGCCTATGGTATCGTGTTTATTTGCCGCAAAAGCTATTTTAAGTTTCGTACCTACGCCGTCCGTTCCCGAAACTAAAACCGGATGCTTATAATTAAATTCCCTAAGCGAAAAAAGCGAGCCGAATAACCCGAAATTATCTATTACGCCTTTAGTATATGTGCTTTTTACTATTGAAGTTATATCGTTAACGGCTTTTTTTCCCGCTTCTATATCAACGCCTGCTTTTTTATAATCCATAGTCGTATGATTTTATAATTTTTTATAAATTTTGTAAAGCGCCTTTAGCAAAATGGAATCGGCAATATTTTTTTTTTAAGAAACTGTTTAAGAAACTTGAAAAAAAAAAATTTTGCGGTATATTTTAAATAGGAAGTAAAAATATTCAAATTTAAAGAATAAGGAGGTTTAAATTATGAAAAAACTTGTTAAATTTGACCCTTTTTATCCTATTAGGAACGAGATTGAAAAAAGCTTTTTCGACTTTTTTAGTCCTGCAGTTAGAAACACCGCCGGTTATATAGAGCCTGCGGTAGATGTCGTCGAGCAGGACGAAAACATTATCGTAAAAGCGCAAGTTCCCGGAATACCTAAAGAAAATATAATAATAGAGGTTAACGGCGACCAGCTGACGATAAAGGGCGAACACAAACAGGAAAAGGAAGAGAAAAAAGAAAATTTCTACCGGCAGGAGATACAGTACGGTTCTTTTTATAGAATAATAGACCTTCCGTCGGAAGTGGACAAAGAAAACGCGAATGCCGAACTTAAAAACGGGGTGCTTGAAGTTACCCTGAAAAAGAGTAAAGCTTTGTCGCCGAAAAAAATTGAGATTAAATAAAATGCATCTGCGATAATAAATAGACCGTTAAAGCAGATTGTCCTTAAAAATTTCGGGGGAGAATTCGGATATATCTTCGGGAGATTCCCCCGTTCCTATAAACCTTACCGGCAAGTTCATCCTGCTTATTATGTCTATTATAATGCCGCCTTTTGCCGAACCGTCTAGTTTCGTAACTATTACTCCCGTAATATCCACTATCTCCTTAAACTGTTCTACCTGCACCAAAGAATTCTGCCCTAAACCTGCATCTATAACTATAAAAATTTCGTCCGGTTCGCTGCCGTAAGATTTTGATATTACTCTTTTGATTTTGGCTAGTTCTTCCATCAGATGTTTTTTGTTATGAAGCCTTCCGGCGGTGTCGATAAGCAAAATATTATAATCTTGTTCTTTAAATTTCTGGACGGCGTCGTGGGCTACGGACGCAGGGTCTTGATTTTCTTTGCCGGACACGACTTCTATTCCCGTTCTCTGCCCCCAGACCTCTATCTGCTCCTTTCCCGCAGCCCTGAAAGTATCGCATGCAGCTATAATAACCTTTTTGCCCCTGTCTGCGTAATACTTGCCGAGCTTTCCCACGGTAGTCGTTTTTCCTACTCCGTTAACGCCTACTATTATAAAAATATTTTTGCCAGAGCCTGTCGCAATTTCAGGAAAATTAACCGATATCTTATCGCCTATTTCGTCTTTTAACGCCTGCTTTATATCGTCCGAAGTCAATTCTTTATTTTTTGCGATTCTTTTTTTAACGCCTTCGATTAATTCTCCGGCAGTTTTATATGAAATATCCGACAGGACCAGCGCTTCTTCTATTTTTTCAAGATCGGCGGCATCTATTTTGCCGGCGCCTAAAATAGAACTTATTTTATTAGACAGCTCCTGCTTGGTTTTTTTCAGGCTTCCCCCTAAATTTTTAAATTTTTCGAATATTTTCATTAATTTGTCTCCAGTTTATTTTTTTTTATATTTTCTTAAACATCACTCTTAACAGCTTAATTCATCGCAACGGACACTATTCCCGAAATACCGGGATGTTTAGAAGTTACCCCGAATATATTTTTACCGACTTCCATAGATTTTTTGTTATGCGTTACCATAATTATCTGGGAATAATTTGATATTTCCTCTATTAATTTGTTATATCTGGCATTGTTGGCAAAATCTAACGGAGCGTCAACCTCGTCTATAACGCAGAACGGAGTTTTTTTCGTTAAAAATATAGCGAATAAAAGGCTTACGGCTACCAGAACCCTTTCGCCCTGAGATAAAATATTAATTCCGGTAAATTTTTTTCCGGGTATCTGAACGTTTATTTCCATTCCCTGCATTTCTTCGGCGTCCGTCTCTTTTTGATTTGCTTCTAATTTTTGACTCCGGTCAAATTCTAATTCTTCCGAAACCTTTGAAACGACGCTCAATATATCGGCATTGCCGCCTCCAAACAGAAAAACGAAAAGCTCTTTAAATTTTTGCCTTATATCGTACATACTGGATTTAAATTTTTCTTTAGATACGGCGTCTAATTTTTTAATAATACCGTTAAGCGTGTCGATGGATGTTTCTAAGTCTTTTTTCTGCTTTCCGAGAAAGTCGGAGCGTTCAAGAGCCGCCTTATATTCTTCGTCGGCATTCATATTCACATTGCCGATTTCTTTAATTTTCACCGAAAGCTCTTCGATGTTTTTTTTAATATTATTATCGCTTAAATCCGCAATGCCGTCTATAAAAATTCTATCTTCCTCGGAAAGTCCATCTAATAAACGGACGGCGGCATTATTAGAGTCTATTTCGGCGAGTTTTTCGTTATTTATATTTATATAAGCCTGCAAAGAGTTCTGTTTTTTTTCTATATCCGACTTGCGTCCGTTTGTTCTTTCAAGGTCTTTTTCGGTTGCCGTAATTTTTTCTTTTAACGATTCTAATTTAACCTCGGATTCTTTAATAACGATATCCGCCTCTTTAACCGATAAGTTCAAAACTTCGATACTTTTTCTTTTTGCAGATAAATCCTCCGATGCGGCATTAATCTCCTGCACATATTTTTCTTTCTGTTCGCGCAAAGAGTTAATCCTTTTATCGTAATTCGACAGGTTATATTCCATGTCTTTTATATGTTTCTTTAAAAAATTTATATTCTGTACCGCCGAGTTAATCTCTATTCTTAAAGCGGTTTCTTCCTCTTTTATTTTTTCCAAATCTTTTTCCGCCGAGGCTAACTTTAACTCTTCTTCGTTTTTTGCGGCGTTTTTTAATTTATATTCGCTTTCAAGCAAAGCGGTTTCGTTCTGCAATTCCTCTTTTTCCCGATATTCGTTCTGTTTTTCTTTTTCTAAGTTTGCCGATTCCATTATTAATATATTGATTCTTTCTTTTGATTTTTCGACTATGTTTTTAATATGCTTCAGATCGTTTTCTATGGTAAGCCTCGCCATTTCTAAAGCTCTGATTTCGTCGTTTAACTTTTCCTTTATTTCCGTATGTTCTTTAATTTTAAACTGAACGGAAGCCAAGGAGGATTCTATGGATTTAAGCTCCTCTCTTTTAACCGCTTCTAATGCGGAATATTCGGACAGCTTATTCTTATTTATAAAAAGATTTGCTCCATCGTCGTCTTTATCTTTTCCTGCGGCTATAAAACCGTCAGGAGTAAATATCGACCCGTCTTCGGTTATTATATTAACTTCCGGAAAAAAATTATTGCGTTCTATATAGTCTAAAATTTTATTTTTGTCTTCGCAGTAATAAAAATCTTTCCCTATATCTTCAAACGATATATTTTTATAATTTAATTTAATTTTTTCTTTTATTGGAACAAGGTTTAACTCCCTGCAAACTTCGCATTCTAAGCCGCCGTTTTCGGCATCGTTTTTATTTTTATTTTTTCCCGGAATATAAATTTTAATTTTTCCTCTTTTGTCTGCATTAATATATTCTATCGCTTTTCTTGCATAATCTATATCGTCTAATATAACCGTTTCTAATGCATCTCCGAAACTTGCCGCCGCCGCATTTTCAAAACCGGACTCGATTTCTATAGCGTCCAATAAAGGGAATGCTTCGTAATCCTTTTTTGATTTAAGAAAATCTTTGACGCCTTCGGAAAATCCTTCCCTGTTTTTTATAAATTCATTAAGTTTAGTTATTTCAATATTAATTTTTATAAGCTCTTTTTCCAACGCATTTTTTTGCAAAAAATATTCATTGAATTTTTTATCTAATCCGATAAGTTCGTTTTCGTTATCGAAATATTTTTTTTTAACGGTTTCGGCGGACAGACCGTTCTCTTTTAAATCTTGGGTTTTTTGATTAAAAGAAATTTCCGCATCTTCTAATTCCGCGGAAATTTTGTCGGAATTATTTTGCGTTTCTACAATTTTTGCTTCTATATTTTTAATATTTTTATCTATAAAAATAATTTTGTTTTTCCCGTTTTGGGATTTTTCGACTATATCTAAAATTTCGTCTTCGATATTCGCAAGAATACCTTTGACTCTCAGCATAAGATCTTTTTTTTCGGCAAGCAATTTTGCCTTTATATTTAATTTTTCGTTAAGATTTTTAAAATTAGACTCGTCGGTCGAAAGCTTTTCACTTAATCCGGTTAATTTTTCGGCGTTTCTTTTGCGTGATTCATCCAGCTCATCCGCTTCTTTGGTTTTTTTTGTTATTTCGGACTCTATATCTTTAATTTTTATTTCTAAATATTCTATATCCGAACAAAGCTTTGCAAGTTCTATTAAGCGGCTGTTTTTTTCGTTTGTCGCTGTTTTATAAGTTTTTTCTATATCGTCGAACAAAGTTTTAGCGTCGGTTAGTATGTCTAATAGAGAAGCGATGAGAGCGTCCGCTTCCGCAAGCTGCGCCGAATAAATTTCAAGCTCGGACTTATACTTGTTTATATCGGAAATTATTTTATTTTTCGACCTTACGTACAATACGTATTCATAGCGATTTTTTTCGGTTGCGGTAAGCCGGCATTCTTCTAATTTTTTAGCCGATTTTTCAAGATCTTCGAGACGGCTTTCGACTTCGCCAAGCATATCGCCTATTCTTAAAAGATTATTGACGGAGGCTTCAAGTTTTTTAGAAGCCGATTTTTTCTGAATCTTATACTTTGTAATTCCGGAAGCTTCTTCAAAAAATAAACGCAATTCTGTCGGCTTATAATTTAGCAAAGCGTTGATTTTATAGGAGTCTATTATGGAATAATGTTTAGATAAGCCGCTTTCGATGAAAAAATCTAAATATTCCCTGTAGGGTATGGAAATTCCGTTTATTTTATATTCGGTTTCTTTGTTTTTGAAATGTCTCCGCTCGACCATTACTTCCGAAAAATCTTTATATTTAAAACTTCCGCCTCCGCCGTTTTCAAAAACGCCCCTGCACAAAGCTACGGATGAACCGTTTCTTATATTTGAACCGTGAAATATTATATCATTCATGCTTTTCAATCTTAACTCTTTAAGATTCTGTTCCCCGAGAATGAATCTTATGGCATCTACGATATTGGTTTTTCCGCATCCGTTAGGTCCTACTATAACGTTTATACCTCTGTCAAACGGTATTCTTATTTTATCGGGAAATGTCTTAAAACCGAAAAGTTCTATATATTTAAGATGCATAATATATGAAAGTTTTTAGTGCAAGTAACATATTAAATTGGAAACTGAATAAATAGAAGCCGTGAAAGTACTCATAATGTAATCGGTCAACTTAACCTGCGTCAGTCCGTATTTTTTGGAAAGTTCTAACTCGGATGCCGAAAAATCGCCTTCGGGACCTATGAAAATTCCCATAGAAATATCTTTTTTACTAAAATCAAAAGATTCTAAATATTTTTTAAGATACAACTCTGTCTTAGGAACGGCTATAAGTTTGACGCTGTAATTTTCGGCCGCTTTAAATGCGTCTTCTAATATTTCCGGTTCTTTTACCTTCGTAGAAAAATTTTTTCCCGCAATTATCATAGCACTTTTAGAAATCTTATCCCATTTAGACATCTTTGAATCTATCTCTTTCCGGTTTTTTAAAACTATCGATCTTTCGGTTATAATCGGAATCACGGCGTTTATTTCAAGCTCGCAAATTCTTGCGATTAATTGGTCCATAATATGCGATGTAATTAAAGGCAAAAAAATATTTACTTTAGGTTCGTTTTCAGTGTATATATCAACTGAAGATAACTCTAAAACTACGCTTCTTTTAGAAATTTCGATAATTACGGCGGAAAATACCGTTCCTGCGCCGTTGTAAAGTAAAATTTTTGATCCGGTTTGTTTTCTAAAGGCTTTAATATGCGAAGTTATAGATTCTAAAACTATTTTTTTTCCTGAAATTTTGCCGTCCGTTTCTATTTTTTCTTCGATAAAGAATCTGTTATGCATTTTCCATCATAGGTTTCATAAACTATCCGGAAACGCTATTCCGGCCGAAAGAACTATCTGAATACCCTGTTCTACTTTTAATCCTGTATCTATTACATCTTCTTTTTTTGCTATAATATTCATTCCTATATATAAATGGTTAGTAGGTATATACACTACCGCATATTCGTCTTTGCCCCCCGTTTTTATTCCGGTAGCTGAAGTTAAAAAGCCGTATATAAATTTATCGTCATTATATTTTACCAGAACGAATTTTTTAAATGAACTCTTGCCCGGAGAAAATATATCTACCCACTGTTTCGTTGATTTATAAAATAAATTTACGAGCGGGATTTTTAACATTACGTTTTCGTAAAAGTTTATAATAGACCTTCCGGCAAAATTAGTAATAAGATAACCGGAAACTAATATTAAAATAAGTAAAAGTATTAAGCCGACGTCCGGAATATAAATATGGATATAATTTTCAAGGAAAATGGAAAAAGGACTAAAAATAAGATTTATTTCTTTTAACAGCCAAACTATTATAAAAATAGTTAAAGCTCCGGGGATAACGACCGATAAACCTGCAAGAAACCTGCTTCTTATTTTAGACAAAAAAATTTTACCCATTAATTTTGCGATATTTATTTTTTAAAAAATTAAAGCGCCTTCATTATTATTACGAAAGCGCTTTTAAGTTGTTAGTATAATAAAATAAACCGTTATTTTAAGGAATTTACATAAGCGGTCAATGCGGTAAGCTGATTTTTGGTTAAATGTCCTTTTAGCACAAATTTATCGCACATATTCACTTTGTCTTGTAAAGTCATTTTCATATGGTGCATCTTGTCGAATTTTGCTATATGTTCGGCTGCATTTTTAATCGGCCTGATAACCATAGCTTTACCATGCATATTTATATAAGTTCCCGCACTGTAAACATGACACGTTGCGCATGAAAAACCGTTTGTTCCTATGCTCTTAGAATAAAATAATTTTTTTCCCTGCGCTATTAATTTTGAATTATTAACGGTCGTTTTAGCATTCGCCGAAGACAAAGTTAAAAGATTAACCGCAACAAATGCGGATAAAATAACAAATGCGGATAAAATAAACTTTTTCATAAAAAACCTCCTTAAAACTATTTTAATGGTTATAAAATTAAATATTTACGCATTGTCGAAATTTAAACAAGGCAACGCAATAAAATAGATTATATATACCGATTTCAATATTATATATTATATATTATATATCTTAATTTTTATTTTTCAAACAATAAAGTAACCTATATCGTTGCAGTATTTTTTTAAAGCGTCTTTCCACGACCTTAATTCAATTCCATAATCTTCTTTAATTTTGGAGTTATCAAGCACGCTATAAACAGGTCTTTTCGCCGCCCTGATTGATTTATCGGAACTTACGGAAATAATTTCACAGTTAGTTCTTTTAAAAACATTAACTATTTCGAGGGCAAACTTATACCATGTAGTATGTCCGTCGCTTGAATTAGTCAAATGATATATTTCGTTTTTTGAATTGTCTTTTATTATTATTTCCGATATCGCATAAGCTATGTCTTTAGTGTATGTCGGACTGCCGAACTGATCGTCGACCACCTCTATTTTTTTCTGGCTGTCCGCTAATTTAAGAATAGTATTTACAAAATTTTTCCCGTTTTTTCCATAAAGCCAGGAAGTACGCAGTATTGTGTAACTTGCGCCGGAGTTTTTTAAAGCTTCTTCCCCTCTTAGTTTAGAAAAACCGTATTCGTTTATCGGGTTAGTCGCATCGTCTTCGTTATAAGGCGTTCTTTTTGAACCGTCAAAAACATAATCTGTACTTATATGAATTATTCTGGCACCGGTATTTAAAGCAGCATCGGCTAAATTTTGCACGCCGGTATTATTAACGGCGTCCGCAAGCTCTTTATCGGTTTCGGCTCCGTCTACGTTAGTGTAGGCCGCGCAATTAACGATATAATCAGGCTTGAAACTTTCGACGGCTGAATTAACCGCTTCCGAATTTGCAATGTCCAAATTTTTTGAGTTAAAATTTTTTATTAAAAAGTTAACGCCTTTTAGAGCGGCATTTACGTCGATACCGAGCATGCCGGTCGAACCGATCAGGGCAATTTTAAGCATAATTAAACCTCATCTGTTTTCATACATTGTTTTATAATATTGTTTATAATCACCGGATAATATTTTGCGCCACCAGCTTTCATTATTTACATACCAGTTTATTGTATCATCGAGACCTTTTTCTATAACGTATTCCGGCAAAAAACCCATATTTTTATTTATTTTTGAATAATCCATAGCATACCTTCTGTCATGCCCCGGCCTGTCTTTGACGTACTTTATTAAAGAAGGCGGCTTATTAAGTTTATTGAGTATATATATAATTATATCAATATTTTTCGTTTCGGCATTACCTCCTATATTATAAACTTCTCCGAAATCCCCTTTTTCTAAAACTAAACATATTCCTTTCACGTGGTCTAAAACGTGTATCCAGTCTCTTACATTTTTACCGTCGCCGTAAAGAGGGATTTCCTTATCGTTTAAAGCGTTTATTATAGTCAAAGGTATTAATTTTTCGGGAAATTGATACGGCCCATAATTGTTTGAACACCTCGTAATTAAAATCGGCATATCAAAAGTATGGAAAAACGACGTTACCAACATATCGGCGGAAGCTTTTGAAGCGGAATAAGGACTTCTAGGCGACAAAGGTGTTTCTTCGCTGAATTTTCCGGTTTCTCCGAGCGATCCGTAAACTTCGTCGGTAGAAATCTGAAGAAATTTTTCTACTTTATGCTTCAAAGACAGTTCCAGCAAATTAAGCGTTCCCGCAACGTTAGTTCCGATAAAAACAGAAGGTTCCAGAATAGACCTGTCCACGTGAGATTCAGCCGCAAAATTTATTACGAAATCTATTTTATTTTCGTTAAAAATTTTAGACAACGCCTGCTTGTCTGCGATATCCGTCTTGTAAAATCTGTAATTTTCGGTATAGCCCGCAAGATTTTCCGGATTTGCGGCATATGTTATACTGTCTATGTTTATAATATCGACATCTTTTCGATTATCCAAAATATAACGTATAAAATTAGCTCCTATAAATCCGAAACCGCCCGTTACAAGATACGTCTTCTTCATCAAATTCATATTATCTCCTTTCGTAAATTTTTAAAAACCGTTGCTGAATCCCGGGCCGCTCATAGATAAACCTGAATTAGCCGCTCCGGGCGAAATCATATTGCCGAAACCGTATGTGCCTATTCCCCTTAAAATTAAACCGAAAGAAAAAGCCCACTGGTGAAAATAAGGCAGATTCATATAATTTGCAATAAAACCTATACATCCGGTTTGATATAAGATGCCTATTGAATTAGATATATCTTTATGAACCGTCAAATCTATATTTTCCGTCGTATTAAAGCTGAAACCGTCAGCTATATTTAAATTAGCCGATAAACTAGCATAAGACAAAGTGTTTAGGTCGGTTATAGCGGACGTCGTCTGCGGAAAAAGATTTGCGTTAGTCGAATTAAACATATTTAATGCCGAAATATAACCCTGAACATCGTTTATTTCGGTGTAGCCTATGCCGAAAGAATCTTTTCTAAAATCGGTAATTTGCGAGTTTATATTATAATCGTGAAATATAAAGTTATAATCGTCGTAACTTGCATTACCGAAAAAATACAGATTGGAAATCGGATGCACTTTAACTCTCATTATAATATCCGAATCCGCATTATCGTAATTAAAATAATTAACAGGATTAATAAAGTTGCCTGAAATAGAATGATACTGGTATAAACTTAATCTTAGCAGATTGTTTATGCCTTTATCGTTATAACTTTCTAAATTAAAATTTAATCCGTATTTAAATGCGCTTTCCTTTGGAATATAATCCGTCTGGTCTATTAATGGAAGACCCGACTGATTAACCGGCTTTACAAGATTATAATTTAAATAAGGGGTTAAAAAAGCTAAATAACCTGCGTTGTTTTTGGCGGAAGTCAAGTAATTACTAAACAGGGTAGTATTGTCGTCTATAGAAGCATAATAAATCTGTCTGCTCTTGTCAGTCGAAGAAACGTCGTTATAGCCATCCGTTATATTAAAATAGCCTGTATCCCTCACCCCTATCCTCGGCGTTATATGAACTCCTTTTATTATATTTAAAGGCATATAAACCGAAGGGTAAATATCTAGCCTCTCATCGTTTAAGTATGCCGGACTCTTGAAGACGTCAAAGGAAGAATGAAGATTAAAATATAAAGGATTATTAAAAAATCCGCCGAGTTTGGACTGCCCGTCCAAGGAAAAAGCGGGATACTCGTCAACGGTAGTATAGTTTGGAATAAACAGGTTATCGAGCCTCAGGAAATTCATCCTCGCCGAATAACTTTGAAAATCGTAGGTAGCGGAAAAATTAGAAGACAGCCTGTTTTTAGTCATCTGATAAACGCTTGTAGAAAAATTGGAATAAAACGCATTATCGGAAGGAATGTTAAGATTAGTTTTAACCGCGAGTTTACCGAAAAAATCTATATTATGCGAAAACAGCAGATAGCGCGTTAAGTTTGGGGACATAGAAAGACTTTTAGAATTGTCGTTCTCGTGCATATAAAAACCGTAAATAGAACCGTGCGAATATGGATTTAGGCTGTATCTGTATTTTAAAGAGTTGCCGTATCCTAAATAGCTGTAATAGTTAAGTTCGTAAGTTAAATCCTGTGAACGTCCGAGGTCGAAATAATAACCCTCTCCGACCTGATAACCCGTAAGAGAGCTGTATCCGGCGGTAGGTATTAAAAGTCCCGAAGATTTCTTGGTTTTAATAGGAGTAACCATAAAAGGGAAATAGAGGATAGGAATGTTATGAATATAAAATATCGAATTATAAGAATATGCATAATTGCCCACATAAATATCGGAAAAAGACGAATAAAGTTTCCATGACGGCGGATGCATTTTACAGGATGTTAAATATCCGTCTTCGACCTGATAAAAACCTTTACCTTTATGATAAATTTTTTTGCCGTAAACGTAAATATTTTTGTCGATGTAATGTATATGCGTATTATAAGTAGTTCCTATGCGGCTTTTTAAATACACCTTAATTTTTTTAGTCTTGGTAACCGTTCCTTTTGAATTTACTACGACGCGTCCGACGGCGACGGCATAACCGGTTTTAAAATAATAAACTACTTTTTCTGCCTTGAGAATAAATTTTTTTCTCGTTATTATAACGTTTCCGGTAAAAGTATATGTATGATTATGTTTATTATAAATTACCTTATTCGACTTTATATAAATAGGGATGGCTTTGCTTTTAAAGGCATTGGAATTATAAACGCTTACGACAAAAACAATTATAAAAAATGTTATAAAAAAATATAAGCCTAATTCTAATTTTTTCATTTAATTTATCGAGCCTTTCGTCAATTTTTTAAATTCCCCTATCAAATAAAGAGAACCGCATATCAATATAATATCGTCGGAGCTTTTAATTTTTAAGGCGGTTTCAAGAGATTCTTTTATGCCGCCGGAAATAAAGATATCTTTAAAATATTTATTAATTACGGAAATTTTTTTTAATTCTTTAGTTTCAAGCGCCCTTTCATTTTTGCACAATCCGGTAAATATAATTTTTCCGCCGAGAGTCGAAAGCCTTTTTAAAATAGTATTATAGTCTTTGTCTCTCATAACGGCAAAAATAGTTACGAAATTATTATTTGGGAAAATTTTCTTTAAAGAAAAAATAAGATTTTTAATTCCGTCGGGATTATGCGCTCCGTCTAAAATAATATAGTTGTTTTTATATTTTATTATTTCAAAACGTCCTTCGCTTTTAAATTTTAAAACCGCTCTCCTTAATAGTTCTTCGTTTAAATTAAATTTAAGCGTCTTGGAATAATATTTAGAGATAATCTCAACCGCCAATGTAGCCAATTTAAGATTGTCGTTCTGATATAAAGCAAAATTAGGATTTTTTATATTTTTTATGTCTATATTTAATCCTTTATACTCGTAAAAAAATCCTTTTTTGATTAATTTTACCTTATCGTACGAGTAAAATAAAGAATTAGCCCCTAAAGCGTAATCATAGATAATTTGCCTGATTTTTTTATTTCTTTCCCCGCAGACGGCTATTGAATTTTTTTTTATAATTCCGGCTTTTTCGAGCGCAATTTTTTTAAGGGAATTGCCGAGTATATCTTTATGGTCGGCCGATATGTTCGTAATAACCGATACAAGCGGCTTTTTAACAATGTTGGTCGCGTCTAATCTTCCTCCAAGACCCGTTTCGATAACTGCAACTTCTACTTTTTTTTCAAAAAAATATTTAAAGCATATCGCCGTCGTAAGTTCAAAAAAAGTAGGTTTGCCTATCTTTTTAAAAATATTTTCTTTATTCGCTATTTTATTAAAAAAATCGTTAAGCCTTGCAACGTCCGAATCGCTAATCGTATCTTCGCCGACTACTATTCTTTCGTTAAAACTATCCAGATGGGGAGAGGTATATAAACCGGTTTTTAAACCGTGCTCTTTTAAAATATAGTATAAAAACCTGCATGTAGAACCTTTTCCGTTGGTGCCCGCTACATGTATTATTTTGAGTTTATTTTGCGGGTTGCCGGCAAATTTCATTAAGGCTGCTATTCTTTCCAAACCGAAATCCATAAAAAAACCGTTTAACCCGTAAATCTTATCTAAGCTATTCATTTATGAGAAGAGTCAACAATTTTTTTAAGACTTCGCGCAAGTTTTTTCTCTCGATTATCATATCTATCATGCCGTGCTCCAGAAGGTATTCAGACCTTTGAAATCCTTCGGGAAGGCTCTGATGAATCGTTTTTTCTATTACCCTGGGACCTGCAAATCCTATCAAAGCTTTAGGCTCGGCTATAATAACGTCTCCTATAGTCGCAAAACTTGCCGATACACCGCCTGTCGTAGGGTCGGTAAGAACCGAAATATAAGGCATTCCCGTCCTGTTAAATTCGGAAACTAAAGCCACCGTTTTAGACATCTGCATAAGGGAATAAATACCTTCCTGCATTCTTGCTCCGCCGGAAGAAGTAAAGATTATGACGGGAAGCTTGTTTTCTATGGCATACCGAAACGTCATTGCAATTTTTTCGCCCGCTACTCTTCCCATAGAACCGCCCATAAAATTAAAATCAAACACCGAGGCGGCGGCGGTTATTCCAAATATTTTACCGACGCCTGAAACGACCGCATCCGAAAGGCCGGTTTTTTCGGTATCTTCTTTAAGCCTTTCTTTATATTTTTTCGTATCTACAAAATTAAGAAGGTCTTGAGGCTTGATATCGCCGAATAATTCCTGAAAACTTCCCTCGTCGAATATCATTTTTATTCTTTTTTCGGCTTCTATCCTAAAATGATAGTTGCATTTAGGACATACCTCAAGATTTCTTTCCAACTCTTTTTTATATATAATTTCGCTGCAGCTTGGACATTTAATCCATAAACCCTCCGATACTTTGCCGGGTTTACTCTGTTCTTTTTTACCGTTTTTTGATTTAAATAAAAGCATATATTATAAAACAGACCTTATATCCTTCGAAAATTCCGCTATTTTCTTTAATATAAGCTCTTTATCGTTAATATTGTCTTCTATAAACTGAATTATGCGCGAACCTATTATTACCGCATCGGAATATTTTGCAATATCTTTTGCCTGCTCCTTCGAAGATATGCCGAAACCTACACCTATCGGAAGATCCGTTATTTTTTTAATCTCGGTAACGTTTGACTTGACGGTTTCCGGAAGATTTTTTCTCGCTCCCGTAACGCCGGTTACGCTGACGTAATATGCAAAACCTTTTGCATATGACAAAACAAGACGCATTCTGTCTTTATCGGTAGTAGGTGCAAGCAGAAAAATCTGATATATATTCCTATCTTCTATATATTTAGTAAATTCCCCGCTCTCTTCCGGCGGCAAGTCCACTACGAGAACGCTTTCTACTCCGGCTTCTTCGGCTCCTTCCGCAAATTTTTCGCCCATTACGAAAACCGGATTATAGTATGTAAACAACACTACCGGAACGTCCTTAAAAGCCTTTAAACGTTTTATAAAATTGAATGCATTTTCCATTGAAATTTTATTTTTCAACGCTCTTTCGTATGAGCGTTGTATTACTTTGCCGTCTGCCATAGGGTCGGAAAACGGAAAACCGAGTTCTATTATATCCGCTCCGGTTTCGGCTAAAGTTTTAGCTATATCGAAAGACGTTTCTATATCGGGATCGCCTATCGATATAAAAGGTATAAAAGCTTTTCTTTTTTCTTCTTTTAATTTATTAAATACCGCGTCTATTTTATTATTATTATGTTTGAAATTTCTCTCGTTCCGCATTTTAATTATGTCCGGCCTCCGCGCCGCTTTTGACTTTACCCGGTTGAGCCGCCGAAAGATACTCCGAAATAGTATGCATATCCTTGTCGCCTCTGCCGGAAAGATTTATTACTACGGTTTTACCTTTTATTTCTTGTTTTATTTTTTCTAAATATGCTATCGCGTGCGAACTTTCTAATGCCGGAATAATGCCTTCAAGCTTGCAAAGTTCTTGAAAAGCTTTAACAGCCTCTTCGTCGGTAACGCTGTCGAAAATAATCCTTTTCTCGTCGGCAAAATAGCTGTGTTCCGGTCCTATGCCCGGATAATCCAATCCTGCGGCAATTGAATGGGCATCTTTAATTCTGCCGAACTCGTCCTGGAGAAGATACGTTTTATTCCCGTGAAGAACTCCCGGCTTACCTCCGGTAATAGAAGCGGCGTGCATTCCGGTTTCTATTCCATAGCCTCCGGCTTCTACCGCATAAATTTTAATCCCGTCATATTTCAGAAAAGGATAGAACAGTCCTATGGCATTGCTTCCTCCGCCGACACAAGCTATTAAAATGTCGGGAAGTTTTTTTAACTGTTTCAATACTTCTTTGCCGATGACCGATTGAAAATCCCGCACTATTAATGGATAAGGATGAGGTCCCGCAACGGTTCCTATCATATAATAGGTCGTTTGAATATTGGTTATCCAGTCCCTGATAGCTTCGTTCATAGCGTCTTTTAAAGTCTGCGAGCCTGCCTCTACGGAATTTACTTTTGCGCCGAGCAGTTCCATTCTGAAAACGTTCTGTTTCTGCCTTTCAACGTCTTTCTTTCCCATAAAAACTTCGCAGTCTAAATCGAATAATGCGCAAACCGTAGCGGTAGCTACGCCGTGCTGCCCGGCTCCGGTTTCGGCTATAATACGCTTTTTACCCATTCTCAAGGCAAGCAGAGCCTGCCCTATAGTATTGTTGATTTTATGCGCTCCGGTATGGTTTAGATCTTCGCGCTTAAGATATATCTCGGCATTGTAAATCTTAGAAAGCCTCTCCGCAAAATAAAGAGGGCTCGGCCTTCCTACGTAATTTTTCAGGTAATATTTAAAATCTTTTATAAATTCTTTATCGTTTCTTATCTTTTTATAAAACTTTTCAAGTTCTATTACGGCAGGCATTAAAGTTTCAGAAATGTATCTTCCGCCGTATTCGCCGAAGTGGCCGTTATCGTCAGGCAATTTCATCCGCCGCCCTCCTGAGGTTTTTAAAAAATAAAATCATCTTATCGATATTCTTTTTGCCGGGAAACGATTCGATTTTTGAAGAAAGATCCAATCCGTAAGGCTTAACCGACTTGACTATGCTTTCCACGTTTGTTTCGTCTATTCCGCCCGCTAAAATTATATCGTTCATATTTAAACCATTAAGTAAATCCGTACTTACCCTTATGCCGGTTCCGCCAAACTTACCGCCGTTTGCGAAAGCATCTATCAGAACGTTAACGCCGGCATTTTTATACAAAAAAATTTTGTCGGCGTCACCTTTAGTCTTAACGTGCACGGCTTTTATTATAAATTTTTTATCTATGCCGAGTTTTTCTATATATTCTACCGGCTCGTTTCCGGAAAGCTGAACTATGTCTATATCTGCGTATTCAATTATCTTTCTTAATTTTAAAGGGTCTTCGTTAACAAAAACTCCCGTAACTATAACGTTTCTTTTTACCGATAAAAATTTTTTTACGGTTTTTTCGCTAAACCTAAGATCTTCTATTAAAAGTTTTGCCTTTTCAGGCTTTATGTACCTTGGCGATTTATCGTAAAAAATAAAACCTATAGTATCCGCCCCCAGCCTTAATGCGTTGCGGGCATCCGCCGCATTAGTCAATCCGCATATTTTAACGCTTGGAATATCAGACATAATTCCCGTAATCCATAATGTTTGTTTACTGGATATAATAGTTATCCATGGAATAAGGCGACAGAAAATTTTTTAATGTTTCGGCGGCGTTTGTGGAAGTAACTAAAGCTTCCCCGATAAGAAAAGAATTTACTCCTCTTTTCATAAGCATCTCGATATCGTTCCTGCCATTAATTCCGCTTTCGGCTATGATAAGTTTTCCGACCGGTATTCTCTCGGCTAAATTAGCCGTTTTAAATAAATCGGTTTTAAACGTTCTTAAATCTCTGCTGTTTATTCCTATAATTTCGGCATTATATTTATATGCGATTTCTAATTCGTCTTCGTCCGATATTTCGGTAAGGACATCTAAAGAAAGTTCGCCGGCAAGAGTAAGCAACTTTTTATAATCCGTTTCTTTTAGTGCTTTAATAATCAATAAAATCGCGTCCGCTCCGATTAATTTAGATTCAAAAACCTGAATTTCGTCTATAATAAAATCTTTTCTCAAAACAGGAAGGCTTACCTTATCTCTAACTTTTGCAATATCGGACGGACTGCCCATAAAAAATTTTTTATCGGTAAGAACCGATATTGCGCTTGCCCCTCCTTTCTCATAAAGTGACGCAATCTCTTCTGGTTTATAATCTGCCGAAAGAAGCCCCTTTGAAGGCGATGCTTTTTTAACCTCCGCTATGATACTGCAAATCCTGTATGAAACGGCTTCTCCATTAGACCTTGGTTTTAAGGCGCCTTTTAAACTTCTACTGCCGTTAAAAAAATTTAACGCCTTGCTTTTATAAGCAGATTCGTCTATGGATGACTTAAATTTTTCTACCTCTTTCTTTTTTTCTTTTAATATATCGTCTAATATCATCGTTATATTTTTATTTTTATATTCTATTATTTTATGCACTATTATTTATGAATTAGTTATTTCAATAAGATTTTGTAAAGCCTTTAACGCTCTGCCGGATTCAATAGAATTTCTCGCTTCTTTAAAAGCGCCGTTTAAATTATCCGCTTTACCGGCAACCAGAATTGCAAACCCTGCGTTTAAAATCGCGATGTCGGTTTTAGGACCTTTTTTGCCTGTTATTATATCATATAAGATTTTTGAATTTTCGGCAACAGATAAAGATTTAAACTGCTCTTCGCCAAATAATTCAAAACCGTACTCTTCAGGGTTAAACTCAAAATATTCCATTCCCCCTTTATCGTTTAATTTGTAAATATCCGTTATGGAGGACAGGCTTATTTCATCAATTCCGTCTCTGCCGTGAACTACGAATGCCTGATCAATGTTTAACAGTTTCAACGCTTCTATAACTTTTTTGGACAGGTTTCCCGAATACACTCCCATTATCTGTCTTTTTGCGCCAAAAGGATTCGTAAGAGGTCCAAGTATATTAAAAATCGTTTTAAATCCCAATTCTTTTCTGACCGGCGCCGCATATTTCATTGCGGAATGAAATTTAGGAGCGAATAAGAAGCCTATATTTGCATACTCTATAGATTCAATTACCCGTTCTGCGTCCAAAGATATATTAACGCCAAGTTCTTTAAGAACGTCCGCACTGCCGGACTTAGAAGACACCGCATAATTGCCGTGCTTTGCAATCTTTACGCCTGCGCCTGCCGCAATAAAAGCAGAACACGTCGATATGTTAAACGTATTCTTGGAATCTCCTCCGGTTCCGCACGTATCCACCAAGTTTTTTTTATATTCTTCGCCGATGCCTGCAGATGACGACAGGGCGTTTTCTCTCATAGCGATAGCCGCTCCAACAATTTCTTCAACAGTTTCGCCTTTTATTTTTAACGAAGTCAACAAAGATGCTATCTGCGCTTGCGTAAGCAAACCTTTTAATATTGCGTTAAATATTTCATAAGATTCATCCCTGTCTAAAGAATAGCCTGAAGCCGCTCTATGCAGTATTTCTTTTATTAACTTTTCTTCCATAAATCGTAATAGATTATTTTTTTAAACAGATAAAAAATTATTTATTAATTGTTTGCCGTGAGAAGTGAGAATAGATTCGGGATGAAATTGAACTCCAAATACTTTATAGCCTTTTACCTCTATCCCCATGATTTCGTTATCGTCTAAACTTACGGCGGTAATCTTTATGGCCTCAGGCACTTTTTCTTTATTAATTACAAGCGAATGATACCTCGTTGCTTCAAAAGGGCTGGGTATTCCGCCGTATATTATCGAAGAATCGTGTTTAATGGCGGAAACTTTTCCGTGCATTATGTTTTTGGCGCGTATTATTTCGCTGCCGAATGCGTATCCTATGGCTTGATGGCCTAGACATATCCCTAGTATCGGTATTTCTTTATAGAAGTTTTTAATAACATCGACTGTAATGCCGGCATATTGCGGAGATTTAGGCCCGGGAGAAATAACTATTTTTTCCGGCTTCATCTTTGCGATATCGGAAACGTCTATAGCGTCGTTCCTGTATACAACGGTATCGTAGTTTAGTTCACCTATATACTGCACTATATTGTACGTAAAAGAATCGTAATTATCTATTATTAGTATCATTTTAATATATTATATCGAAATAATGTCGTTGTCAAAGTATTGCTTACCGTTTTTATAGCAGGCGCTATCTTTCACGCGTCCGTAATTTCATATTGCATTTATTAATTCAGCTAAACCTTTCAACCATCTTTAACGCAGTTATTAAATGCCTTAATTTGTTTTCTGTTTCGGCAAACTCGTTTTCAGGAGTGGAATCGTAAACTATACCGCCTGCTGCCTGTATGTATGCGGCATCTTTTTTAAAGAGTGCTGTTCTTATAGTTATACAGAATTCCATCCTGTCGCACAAGCCTTCTTCTAAAAAACCGAAATAACCTATACCGCCGCCGTAAATTCCTCTTTTCGACTCTTCTAATTCGTTTATTATTTCCATTGCCCTTACCTTAGGAGCTCCCGTAAGAGTTCCGGCAGGATAAGCCGCTTTTATAAGGTCAAATGCATCCAAGCCTTTTTTAATCTTTGAAACTACGCTAGTTACTATATGTTGAACATGGGAATACTTTTCTATATACATAAGATTGCCTATTTTTACCGAACCTTTTTCCGAAACCCTGCCTATATCGTTTCGGCTTAAATCTACGAGCATTATATGCTCTGCTCTTTCTTTAGGATCGTCAAGCAGTTTTTCGGCAAAATATTCGTCTTCTTCCCTGTTTTCGCCTCTTTTTATAGTGCCGGCTATAGGCCGCGTCTCTATTACTTCTCCGTCCAATTTAACTAAATTTTCGGGTGAAGATCCGGTAATAACGAAATCGTCTATTTTAAGGTAAAACATATAAGGCGAGGGATTAACAAGCCTGAGCGCCCTATAAAAAAGAAAAGGTGAAGGAGGATTTATTATTTTCTTTCTTCTTGAAATTTGTACCTGAAATATGTCTCCGCGAAGTATATACTCTTTTGCCGCTAAAACTTTATTTTTAAATTGTTCATACTCTATTTCGTCTATAATTTCAAAATTTAATTTTTCATTTCCGCTCGATTCGTTTTGTCCGGTATCTCTTTTTTGTATTTTATCGGACAAAGAATTTAATCTCAAAAGGGCGGATTCGTATTCTTTTTTAAGAGATTCTCTATCTTTGGAGTCTTTAAAAATAAACGATATTATTTTAATAGACTGCTCTAATCCGTCATAAACAATTACGTCCCGCGGCAGCATAAAAAACAGGTCGTAAACATCGGTAACGTCTTTTTTATCCGGAGGAAGTTTCTCGATAAGCCCGCTTATTTCATATCCTAAATAACCGAATAATCCGCCTATAAAACCGTCTATGAGATTATTTTTATAAATATCTAATTTTAAAAGGATTGTTTTTACGTAAGAGAAAATATCCTGCTTTATATCGTCTAACTTTATATTTTCAAGAATGTTTAAGTCTAAGCCGGTTAAATTAGCCGTGCTCAGCACTCCTTTATATAAAAGGACGGTGAGCGCAGGATTGAGGCAAATAAAGGAATATCTTCCCCACCTGCCTACACCTTCCGTGCTTTCAAATAAAAAAGAATATCTTTCATTTTTAAATGCCGAAAATATAGATACCGGAGTATCCATATCGCCGCTTATTTCTTTTATAATCGGAATTACATTGTATGATTCGGGAGTTCTTAAAATATCGTCGTAACTTAATACCGGCTTTATAGACATAATATGATTATTATAGCATATTTTAATTCTTTAAAATTATTCTTCCGCAAAACAAAATAAACCTTTCGATATTATTTTACTCCGATATTGAATTTTAAAGGATTACGGCTGTTTATCGTCTTTTGAAATAAACTCTATTATGCCGAGAGGACTTGCATCACCGGCTCTGTAACCGGTTTTTATTATTCTGACGTATCCTCCTGGCCTGTCGATAAATCTAGGTCCGAGGTCTTTAAAAAGTTTGGTAGTCGCTTTTTTGCTTCTTAATCTTGCAAAAGCTAGTCTGCGCCTAGCGACGTTATCGGATTTTCCCAAAGTAATAAGCCTTTCTACATAGCTTCTTAATACTTTAGCTTTAGGCAGGGTGGTTTCTATTCTCTCATATTCAATAAGAGAAGAAGCCATATTTCTTAAAAGAGCCGCTCTGTGCGAAGAAGTCCTGTTCAATCTTGTTTTTATTTTTCCGTGACGCATTTTAACCTCTATATATATTTTTTATATATTTTATAATTATTTATCTTTCTTTGCAATATTTGCCGGAATATCTATCTTCATGCCAAAACCTAAACCCATGGTGGATAAAACTTCTTTGATTTCGTTAAGAGATTTTCTTCCGAAATTTTTTGTCCTGAGCATTTCGCCTTCAGTTTTTTGCACAAGTTCGCCTATAGTTTTTATATTAGCGTTTTTAAGGCAGTTTGCCGACCTTACCGACAGTTCCATTTCTTCGACTGATTTCAATAAATTTTCGTTTAAATTGCTCTCGTTTATCTTTTCGGACTCCGGCAGTATTTTTCTTTCCTGAGGCTGATCTAGTTCGCCGAATAAAGAAAAAACTGAAATTTGGTCCTGCAAAATCATTGCGGCAGACCTAAGCGCATCTTCAGGTGTAATATAACCGTTTGTAAATATTTCCATTATAAGTTTATCATAATCTGTAATTCCACCTACCCTGGCATAAGAAACATCCATAGTAACCTTTTTAACGGGGGAGAAAGATACATCTAATGAAATTGTTCCTATAGGAGCGTCTTCGCGTGAATTTAATTCGCTCGGAACATATCCTCTGCCGCCTGAAACAAGCATTTGAGCTTTAAAATTACCGCCTTGGGATATCGTCAATATTTTTTTATCGCCGTTTACCACCTGAACATTGTGCGGTGTTTTAATATCGGAAGCAAACACTTCGCCTTCTTTATCAGCGTCTATATATACAGTTTCCGGCTCTTCCGAATCCATATTAAAATCTATATCTTTTAAATTTAATATAATTTCCGTAACGTCTTCTACAATACCCGGTACGGATGAAAATTCATGGGAAATGCCTTCAATCCTAATTTCAACAATTTTATAGCCGATTATAGAAGATAAAAGTATTCTTCTTAACGAATTCCCGATGGTTGTACCAAAACCTCTTTCAAGCGGTTCTACAATAATTTTTCCGTAATAGTCAGTATATGTATCTTTGTCAAATTCTATTTTCTTTGGCTTAATAAGGGAAAGCCAATTTTTTTTCATATTTCCTCCAAAAAATTTATTTATAGCTTATTTAGAATATAACTCTACTATAAGCTTTTCATTTGCCGTAGATATAATTTCGTCTCTTAAAGGAATGCTTTTTAAATTACCGGTAAATTCTTCGGTAATTACTTCATAGTATTCCGGACGCGTTTTCCTCGCGGACGAATCGACTGAATTTTTTATAACCTCTAATTTTTTGCTGTTTTCCAAAACGGATATCTTTTCGCTCGGTTTTAATATATATGACGGAATATTAACCTTTTTCCCGTTGACTAAAAAATGTCCGTGAGTAATCAAAAGTCTCGCCGATTTTCTCGAAACCGCAAATCCCATAGTATAAACGGCATTATCAAGCCTTCTTTCCAATAATGAAAGAAGATTTTCGCCGGTAATTCCATTCATTCTTTCGGCTGTTTTATATGTTTTCTTGAACTGTTTTTCCATAAGGCCGTATGTTCTTTTCAATTTCTGTTTCTCTCTTAACTGCTCGCCGTATTCGGATAATTTTCTTCTTATGCCCTTATGTTCGCCAGGCGCATATTCCCTTTTGTCGTATGAACATTTATCGGAAAAACATCTGTCACCTTTTAAAAACAGCTTACCGCCTTCCCTCCTGCATAATTTACATACAGGTCCGTTGTATTTAGCCAATTTTCACCTCTTAATTTCAATATTACTTTATTTTTTTATATTTTATATTTTAATAGTTAAACCCTTCTTCTTTTCGGAGGCCTGCAACCGTTGTGAGGTATAGGCGTAACGTCTTTAATAAGAGTAATATTAAATCCTGAGCTTTGAAGCGCCCTTAATGCAGATTCTCTGCCGCCGCCTGGGCCTTTAATATAAACTTCAATATTCGATACGCCGTAATCGGCTACTTTTTTAGCGGCTTGTTCAGCTGCTACCTGTCCCGCATAAGGCGTGCTTTTTCTTGAACCTTTAAACCCGCTCGTTCCGGAACTAGCCCATGCAAGGACATTTCCGCTTAAATCGGTAATACTTACTATAGTATTATTAAAGGTAGATTTTATATGGGCTACAGCATTTTGAATATTCTTTTTCTCTTTTCTTTTTTTTGGTGCGTTTTTCTTTATATTAGCCATCGATACCTCTTTTTATTAATTTTTATTTGGATTAATTATTTTGCTTTAGCCGATGCTATAGTCGATTTTCTCGGACCTTTTCTTGTCCTAGCGTTAGTTTTAGTTCTTTGACCTCTTACCGGCAAACCTTTTTTATGCCTTAATCCTCTATATGAGCCGATATCTATAAGCCTCTTAATATTCATCTGCACTTCTCTTCTTAAATCGCCTTCTACCTTATGTTCTCCTTCTATAGACTGCCTGATATCGTTTACCTGGGCATCCGATAAATCCTTAACTTTAGTATCAAAAGATATGCCGGCTTTTTTTAAAATTTTGACGGATAAAGCGCGCCCTATTCCGTAAATATAAGTAAGCGCAATTTCTATCCTTTTATTTTTCGGTAAATCGATTCCTGAAATTCTTGCCATAATTATTTACTCCTCACGTTTTTTATATCTAAATCTTTTATATTATAATTTGTTATTAACCTTGGCGCTGCTTATGCTTTGGGTTTTCGCATATTATTCTGATAACGCCCTTTCTTTTAATAACTTTGCATTTATCGCAAATTTTTTTAACCGACGACCTTACTTTCACTTGTCAACTCCTTTTTAATTTATTTATTACTTTCCTCTAAAAATAATTCTGCCTCTCGTTAAATCGTACGGCGATAGCTGAACCGTAACTTTATCACCGGCTAATATCTTTATATAATGCATCCGCATTTTCCCCGATATGTGTGCCAGCACTTTATAGCCGTTCTCCAATTCCACCCTAAACATAGCATTGGGTAGCGGCTCTACTACCGTTCCTTCAACTTCTATTAAATCTTCTTTATTCGACATAAATTCCTTATGTAAGTATTTGAGGTCCTTCTTTCGTTACTGCTACGGTATGCTCAAAATGAGCGGACAGTTTCTTGTCTTTGGTAATTACCGTCCATTTATTCTGCTTTATCTTAACCTTATATGAAGACTCGTTAATCATCGGTTCAATCGCAATAACTAATCCTTCGTTAATCAAAACGTCATTCGATTCGATATAATAGTTCGGAACCTGAGGATCTTCATGGAGCTTAAAACCTACTCCGTGTCCGACGAAGTCCCTGACTACCGAAAATTTATTCGTAACCGCATATTCTTCGACTGCTTTTGATATATCGTTTATTTTATTGCCTATTACCGCCTCAGATATGCCTATGTTTAAAGCCTCTTTAGTAACTTCAATCAGCCTTGATGCGTTATCGCTTATCTTTCCTACCGGTATTGTAATAGCGGCATCCGCATAATATCCGTTATAATAAATGCCGTAATCCAAACTGACTATGTCGCCTTCTTTAAGTCTTCTCTGCGACGGAAAGCCGTGTACGACTTCATCATTGACGGATACGCATACGGAATAAGGAAATCCGCCGTATCCTTTAAATGCCGGCGATGCATTTAGCGACGATGCTATTTGTTCGGCGACTGTATCGTATTCTATAGTTCTTATGCCCGGCCTAGTTATTTCCGCCAGCACATTTAATACTTTTCTGACTATTTGCCCTGATTTTTTTATACCCTCTATATCTGTTTTATTTTTTAAACTGATCATTTATATGGTTAAATCAGTGAAAGAATTTCGGTTTCCACCTCTTTCGGCGATTTCTCTCCGTTTACTCTTATTACTTTGCCTAATTTATCAAAATGTTCAACAAGCGGATGCGTTACTTTATGATAAGTAGCTAATCTGTTTTTAATAACTTCGGGCTTATCGTCGTCTCTCGTTATTAAAGGTATTCCGCAATCATCGCAAGTTTCGTCGTTCTTAGGCTTATTGTATTTCATATGATAAACTTTTTTACATTTTGGACATACTCTTCTGTTCGTTAATCTGTCTAGAATCGCTTCGTCTTTAACGTCTATATAAATTACTTTATCGACTTCAAGGTTAAACTCGTTGAGCATTTCATCCAACAGAACGTTCTGAGAAAGGTCCCTCGGAAATCCGTCAAACAAAAAACCTTTTTTATTCAAATTCTGCTGAATGTTGGTCTTTATTATTTTAGCGACTAATTCGATAGGAACAAATTCTCCTTTATCCATATAAGATTTAGCTATTTGTCCGAGTTCAGTCTTTTTTTCTACGTTTTCCCTTAATAGATCTCCCGTAGATATAAGTACGAAATCTTTTGTAACTGCAATATTTTTAGCCTGGGTACCTTTTCCTGCTCCCGGAGGTCCTATAAGAATAAAGATTTTGCTTTTCATTTTTTTGCCCCTTTTATATTTATATTATAGTTATTTTTTTGACGCTTTTTTTAATAAACTGTCGTAATTTCTGTATAAAAGATGCGACTGTATCTGCACTATAGTGTCCATCGCCACTACTACGACGATTAAAAGTCCCGTGCCGCCGAAATAAAACGGAACGTGGAACTTATTAATTAATATTGTCGGTATAAGACATATTAGCGAAACGTATATTGCGCCGATAAAAGTAACTCTGTTTAATATTTTGTCTATAAAAGACGCCGTAGATTTTCCGGGTTTAATGCCTGGTATATTGCCGCCGTATTTGCGCAAATCGTCTGCTACGTCGTCGACTTTAAAAGTTATAGCCGTATAAAAATAACAGAAGAAAAAAATTAAAATTACAAAAAATATATTATATATTAATCCGTTAGGATTAAGATACTCGGATATTTTTTCAAAAACGGGAATTTTTATAAAATTAGCAATCGTAGCCGGAAATAAAAGTATCGACATTGCAAATATAGGCGGTATAACTCCGGGGGTATTTATTTTTAAAGGAAGATAACTTGTCTGTCCTGAATATAACTTTCTGCCGACCATTTTTTTTGCGTACTGGATAGGAATTCTTCTCTGCGCAGATTCTACAAATACTATAAAACCTATAACTAATATCATAAATGCGGCAATTAATATCAAGAGCATTATGTTTATTTCTCCGGTCTGAACGAACTTTATCGTATTCATAAACGCGCCCGGAATAGCCGCTACTATACCTGCAAATATTATAAGGGATATACCGTTGCCTATGCCGTGTTCTGATATCTCTTCGCCTATCCACATAACGAAAACAGTTCCAGCCGTAAGCGAAATTACCGATATAATAAGAAAACTTATGCCGGGATGCATAACTACGCGCATACCGTCGGGGCTTCTCATAGCCATAATTCCGTAACTTATGCCTATAGACTGAAATAATGAAAGCAAAACCGTGCCGTATCTGGTGTATTGCATGAACTTTTTTCTTCCGGCTTCGCCTTCTTTTTGGAGCCTGTCAAGCGACGGAACCACCATCGGAAGCATCTGAAAAATAATAGAGGAACTTATATAAGGCATAATACCGAGAGAAA
>JAKAQP010000046.1:4998-7598 GCA_021822485.1 bacterium | reverse complement strand
CAGTTTAGCTTCAGCGAATACGAAATATCGCTCTCAAACAGCAAAACGGCCGTAATAGATTATCTTTCTTCAAATATATTTAAAGGCATAGGCAAGGTTTTGGCAAATCAAATTTATGAAAAATTTAAGGAAAAAACATTAGAAATAATAGACAACGACCCTGAAAGATTAAAGGAGGTAGGAGGAATAGGCAGAGTAAAACTTTCAACTATAATAGAAGGCTTGAAAGAAAGTTACGGATTAAGAAAAGCTATAATGTTTTTTAAGCCCTATCAGTTCAGCGATTATCAAATTAAGTCTATTTACAATCAGTTTCAGGAAAAATCTATTGCCATAGCAAAAGAAAATCCTTATTTATTTACCGAAATAAAAGGAATAGGTTTTAAAAAAGCCGATATTATGGCGGAAAAATTAGGAATCAAAAAAGACGACCCTAACAGGATAAAAGAAGCGGTAAAATATGTCATAGGACAATTATGCGAACAGTCCGGAAACTGTTTCGTTTATTACAAAGATATTAAAAAAGGGATAAACGAGATAATAATAGAAAACGACGGCATTAATTCGGATAAACCGGATAATCTTAACGGCGCCGATAAGAATAAGGCGGATTCGGATAAACCGGATATCTCTCTTGACGACGAGCTGCTCAATGCTTATATTAACGATTTGGTTAAAGAAAAAAAATTAATTATCGACTTGTCGCCTGAAGACGATAATAATAAAAAAAATAATAGCGATATTAATAGCGGTGATGATTATAATTTCCATTATAATCAATTAAACCAATATAATTATATTATTAATAAAGCAAAAATATATCTGCCGGTTTATTATTACAGCGAAATAGGCGTCGCTAAAGAACTTAAAAGAATATCCGGTACCTCGTGCGAGGTAAAATTTAACAAAGAAACAACATATAAACTTTCCGAAAAAGATTCGCTCACTTTGACCGGCGAACAGAAAAACGCCGTGCAGAATGCATTAAATTATAAAATTTCCGTAATATCCGGCGGACCCGGTACAGGAAAATCTACTGTTATAAAAACAATAGCAGGTTTGTACGCGGATAAAAAGATTGCTTTAATTTCATTGTCGGGAAAAGCGGCGCAAAGACTTTCGGCTATAATAGAATCCGGTAATTTAAACAAGGAAAATATAGCTATTTCCACAATACACAGACTTCTTAAAGCTCAATTCGACAGAAATACGAACGAGTCCGTATTTTTATACAACGAAACAAATAAACTGCCGCACGATTTAATAGTAATAGACGAAATGAGCATGGTAGATATATTGATTTTTTACAAACTTTTAAAAGCCGTAAAAGACGATGCAGTACTTGTTTTAGTCGGAGACGTTAACCAGATACCTTCCGTCAGCCCCGGCGACGTATTAAGGGATATAATTAAAACCGAAAAATTTTTTCCAGCAACGTTTCTAAATAAAGTTTTCAGGCAGAATGAAGGCGGCTTGATAAACTTGAATGCGCATAATCTGCTCAATAACAAAAAATTTATAACGGCAAAGCAAGAGGACGGGAGAAAAGAATTTATTATAAAGTACAGGAAGGAATACGATACGGCTCAATCCGGCAAAGACGAACTATTAAAAGACTTTGAAGAATTTATAAAAAAAATAGCATCAAAAAGGCTGTCGGCAGGAAAGAAAATAAACTCTTTTGCGTTCGACGACATTCAGGTTTTAACGCCTATGAGAAAAGGCATATTGGGGTATAACAATTTAAACAAGATAATTCAGGAAACGTTTAATCCTAATCCGTTAGAGACATCGACAGCAAAAGCAATATCGGTATTTCCGCCCGATTCAAATTCTTCGGCCGCCGAAAACGAAAATATAAAAGAGGACAATCCTAACGTGAACGACAATATAAATAACAATCTTAACCAAAGCAGTTCTTTCATATACAACGGAATTCAATTTAAATTATACGATAAAATTATACAAAAAAAGAACAATTACGACCTTGAAGTATTTAACGGAGATACAGGCTACATTATAAATATAGACCATGAAGAAAAAACCGTTTCTGTCAATTTTTCCGATTACTTTGCAGGAAAAAATAGAATTTTAGATGATATAAATTATATAGGTGAAGATAACGATAAAAATCGAATAGTAAAATACGATTTTTTAGATGTTTACGAAAATATAATGCCGGCATACGCACTGTCTATACATAAAGCTCAAGGCAGCGAATTCAATAACGTTATAGTGCTGTTTCATCAGTCGCACTTTATGATGCTGAAAAAAAATCTGTTATATACCGCGATTACCAGAGGGAAGAAAAACGTAGTTATCTTCGGAACGTATAAAGCTTTCGGCATAGCGATGAATTCTAAAGAAGAAATAAGGAATTCCGGTTTGAAAGAAAGAATAACGGAGGTATTCGACGCGTAACTTTGGAAATATCGTTGTTAAATGGCGGAGAGAGAGGGATGAACTTTTCTTCGAAAAGTTTAAATACCTACAAACCCTCTTGCGCGCTTCGCGCTCCGAGGGTTCGAATCATGTTAACTTTATAGAGTTAATTAAACGTATTTGGAAATATCGTTGTTAAATGGCGGAGAGAGAGGGAT
>JAKAQP010000046.1:0-4898 GCA_021822485.1 bacterium | reverse complement strand
GAAAAGTTTAAATACCTACAAACCCTCTTGCGCGCTTCGCGCTCCGAGGGTTCGAATCATGTTAACTTTATAGAGTTAATTAAACGTATTTGGAAATATCGTTGTTAAATGGCGGAGAGAGAGGGATGAACTTTTCTTCGAAAAGTTTAAATACCTACAAACCCTCTTGCGCGCTTCGCGCTCCGAGGGTTCGAATCATGTTAACTTTATAGAGTTAATTAAACGTATTTGGAAATATCGTTGTTAAATGGCGGAGAGAGAGGGATTCGAACCCTCGGTACATCTTTTAGGACATACATTCGCTTAGCAGGCGAACGCCTTCGACCTACTCGGCCATCTCTCCGAAGAGAATCAATTTAATTAAATTAATAAATAATATAACATGATAAAAATTTAAATTCAAGCGGTAACTGTCACCTTAATCCAGATAGGATATTATTATAATAAACAGTAATTATTTTGTTATACTTGGCTTATTACGTTCTCAGCTTAATTATTTTGACGAAATCGGTAGAACCGGGCTCGCCTATGGGTACCCCTCCTGTGAGTACGGCATAATCCGGGCATTTATGTCCAGATTTTTTAATTTCATTTTTAATTAAATCTATTACGTCCTGCAAATCTATATTTTTATCGGTTATATTTTTCATAGTTATACAAGAAACGCCGTAGTTTAAAGACAGCCTTCTTTTTGCGGAATCATCAGGCACTATCGCTAAAACGGGAACAGGAGGTTTAAATGACGATATTAAATTAGCGGTATAACCCGACCTGGTTATTGCCGCTATAATGCAATTATTTAATAACTCGGATGCTGTCGATGCCGTTTCGGCGATTATATCGGAAATATCGCTCACGTTTCTTTTAATTTTAATCTTATCGTCGGACTCTATACTGCGGCGCTCTAAATATCCGATACCTATACCTATACCGCCGTCATGCCTTTTGTAAGCCGAGCGGGATTTATAACCGCCTCCTGAAAACATCGGGCTTTTCTCGGTAGCCTTTATAATCTTAGACATATAAGCAACAGCTTCGTCCGGATATTTTCCTATGGCTGTTTCTTCGGAAAGCATTACGGCGTCCGTTCCGTCAAAAATAGCATTAGAAACATCGGTAACCTCGGCTCTCGTCGGCGTCTCGTTTTCAACCATAGACAAAAGCATCTGCGTAGCCGTTATAACCGGCTTTTTATAGAGATTGGCGACGTATATAATCCTCTTTTGTTCTATAGGTATATTTTCTACGGGAGCTTCTACTCCAAGGTCTCCCCTTGCCACCATCAAAGCATCTGCGGCGGCGGCTATTTTTTCGATATTTTTAACGGCTTCTATTTTTTCTATCTTGGCTATTATTAAAAAATTCTTCGACGGATATTCGGCTTGAAGCAGATTTTTTAACGACGTTATATTTTCGGAACTTCTTACGAAAGAAACCGCAAACATATCGGCGCCGTGTTCGGCTCCGAATTTTAAAAATTTTTTATCGTTTTCCGTAACGGACGGAATGCTAAGTTTTGAATCAGGAAAATTTATTCCCTTTTCAGCTTTTAAAACGCCTTTCGTAAGGATTTCGGCTTCAAGTTCGTTCCTGTTTATCTTTTTTATTATTTTCAGCTTTATCTTGCCGTCGTCTATATACACCAAATTTTTAGGTTTTATATCGTCGCAGAGATAAGGATAATCTATATAAATTTTTCGTTCGTCGGAAACTATATATTTATTCGTTAAAATTATGGCGTTGCCTTTTTGCAAATTAATTGAATCTTTATTTAATTTTCCGGTTCTTATTTTCGGCCCCGGCAAATCGACTAAAATTGCCGTATTTTCGGATACCGACCTTATTTTTTTAATCGCCTCGGCAAAATAATTTTCGTCTCCATGGGAAAAATTCAGCCTTATTACGTCCGCTCCGTTTTTTATAAGCCTTTCTATCATCTTTTTTCCGTCGCTGGCAGGCCCTAAAGTAGCCACGATTTTAACTTTTTTACCGTATATATTTATCATTTTAGCTTTTTATTTTAACTATTTTTTAATTTAACGTTTTACTATGTTAAGTATTGTTCGGATTGATTATATCAGATAAAAGAACCTCCTGCAAATTACTATAAATTTTTATAACTTATATAATAAACAACTCAATAACTAACTTTGAAATTTCATTTAACCGCAGACGATTTAAAACTGAGACGCAAAACCAAGTCGTATCTTTACAAAAATAAGATAAAAATATAAAATATTTACTATGATAAATCTTTATAATCCGCAAAATTTTACGTCCTTATTCTCTATTTTGCTTACCGCTTTTCTTCTCGGCATAATACACGGATTTACCCCCGACGAGCATACATGGCCTATTACTTTCAGTTATTCTATAGGCAGTTACAGCACTAAAGGCGGATTCAAAACCGGACTTCTTTTTTCGCTTGCCTTCACGTTCCAGAGGGCGGTCGCATCTGAACTTGCATTTTTCGCTCTCGGAAAATTTTTAACCAAGCCGGATGTAATTCCTGTCGTATATATATTCGTAGGAATAGTTATGTCGTTTGCCGGCGCTTACGTAATAGGACTCGGCGAAAATTTTGAGTTATTCGAAAAATTGGAAAAAATATTTATACGATTTTTGAAAATTAAAACGTTAAAAGAAGAATATTCCGATAATCCAGACGGGAAATCAAAGCCCATCCCTATATACATGGTACTTTTGCATGGATTTATCGCAGGATGGGGGACGGGCGCATTTGCGATAATAGTTTATACCGTCCTCGCTCCAAAAATGCCTAACGAATATACTGGTTTTCTGCCTGGACTTCTGTTCGGTTTTGGAACTATGGCGACGCAGATAATAATAGGCATGTTTGCGGGAAGGTTTATGGAAAAACTTAAAATCCCCAAAAAAGGCATTCAGTACATCGCGAAAAGAACATCCGGTATGACTCTTTTTTGGGGCGGATTCGCATTCGTTCTTGCGGCGATAATGGAATTAACCTTTCCGAAGCTTATACAGTGGGGTTTTATAACTCCGATAAAGGTTCACAACCTCCACAATCTCGGAGTAGGATTCTTTTTAGTTATTTTTATAATTTTATTTATACTAACGGTATCTTTTGTGAAATCATTACAATATGTAAAAAATAACGGCTCTCAATTTATTTAATTAATCTTTTATATTTATTTTTTGTTTTCAAAAATATCTTTATTATAAATCGCAAAATACTTCTTAACTCTTTTATAATATCCGTAATAAAAATCGGAAAACAGACGATTGGTGCTTTCATTTTCAGTAAGTTTAAATTTAACTTTTCCGTTTTCGGTTTTCATAAAACTTAAAGTCCTATAGGCTAAGGTAGGGCCGACATTGTAAGCAAAAAGGGCGAGCTTTAAATTTTTAAACTCGTATAATAAACTCAATAAATATCTTGCTCCTATTTTAATATTTAAAGAAGGATTATACAGGTAATTTACGGGAAGATAGTCTATATATTTAGTATTATAGTTATACTTTTTGGATTTTATTCCGTATTTCTTAATTAAATACAGTCCGGTTAATGGCTTAATCTGCATAAGGCCGACGGCGCCCACGTTTGAATAGGAAAAATTATTAAAAGAACTTTCGACCCTGATAACCGCCAGAATAAGAGCCGGATTTATTTTGTATTTTTCCCCTAAGTTAAAAATAAGGTTCGAGACTTTCTTTTCTTCAGATACAGGCAGTCCGGAATTAAAAGATTTAATAATCTTAAAAACGCTTATTTTTTCGTAATCGATGCGTATTTTTTGCTTAAGAAGTTTCACGTCCCGGCGTTCTTTCATGTAACCGTAATATATAGGCATAACATAAAAATATGATAAAATGGCCGTGGCAAGAAGCACCGAAAAAAGCAAAAAATAGGGCAAAAAATATTTAAATTTTATTTCGGTTATTAAATTTCTTAAACCGTTTTTTAATTTCAAAAATATTTTTATAATTTTTTTCAAAATTTACTCCAAAATCAATAAAATTAATCTTAGAAATACATATTTTATACATAAATAAATAGTTTTAAACTATTTTATTATAAAAATATATCATAAATGAAATATAAAAGTCAAATTTAGATATTTTTTTCTCTTTTTTAGCTCTAAAACCGCCGTTTTTATTAAAATAAATCGTAAAAAATAATTTTTTTTTATGTTAACGTAAAAAAGATTTTCTTGCCATTTATTTTAAAAAATGATAAATTTAAAAATATCGGCCTTTTTATTTTATACATTTATGAAAGCTTGTCGTATTCAATTATGTTTAGCATTTAAAATTAATTTTAACGTTTAATTTAAGGAGAAAAAAAATGGCTGATCAGACAAAAATGGCTATCATTTCTATTCACGGAACGCTGGATATGGCATACCCTACGCTTATCTTGGCATCTACGGCAGCGACGCTGGATATCGAAACTGCAATATTTTTTACTTTTTACGGATTGCAGATACTGAAAAAAGATGCAGGAGATTCTTTAAAGGTTGCTCCGCTTGGAAATCCTGCCATGCCTATGCCGGTTCCTAACATTATAGGCGCTATCCCTGGCATGACGGCAATGGCTACTTCTATGATGAAATCCATGATTAAGAAAAACGGCGTGGCATCGGTTCCCGAACTTATATCGTTATGTCAGGAAACAGGAGTAAGGCTTATTGCATGCCAGATGACGATGGATCTTTTCGGCTTTAAAAAGGAAGATATGATAGACGGACTTGAATATGCCGGCGCCGCTACTTTTATGGAATATGCGGCTAACGCGCAAATCCATCTTGCTTTTTAATTTTTAAACCGCAGAAAGCTCAAATAAAAAGCCTAAAGGCAAGCCATCAAATTCTACGGCTCCCGAAATTATGCGGGAGCCTTTGTTTATCAATTTTTAT
>JAKAQP010000001.1 GCA_021822485.1 bacterium | reverse complement strand
TAGGATGGTCTATATAAAGTCAAATACAAAGAGTTTATAATTCCAAAGGGTGGTTTGTATAATTTTCCAATAAATTAATACAACCTTCATAGGTAATCTCGGAATATGCAAATATCCCGAAATTACCTATAGAAAATAATAAATAAAATATAAAATACGGCGATAAGGCTTGCCCCCGAAGAAATTAAGACCATTTCCGACACGATTTACGGTTTCGATAAAAATGCGGCTATTTTTTTATTCGGCTCCATAACCGATGAATCAAAAAAAAGGAGGCGACATCGATTTATTAATAATATCAGGCAAAATTCTTTTTGTTCACGCTTATTATTCACAATCTAATTTTTCTGCCACTATTCTTTATTTTATTTTGTTTTAAATTCAAAAAAATTATATCATAATATATAATTAACAACTAATTCGTTTCTAATTTATAATTAAAACGGCGCAGTATAATTGATGAATCATAAATTATGCACCTTTCTATACTATAGATAAATATGGAATTTGTACCTGAAACGGAAACAATTTTAAACGCTGGCGAAGAAATACAGATTATCGAAAAAAAGATTAAAAAGCTTGATATACAAATTGCTTTATTGACCGAATTAAAAACAAAATATATAAATAAATTAAATCTTATAGTAAATAAAAGTGCGGAAAGTACTATATCTTCTTCAGACTCGTCTATCGGCTACGCCTGCCATTCTTCAGATTCCGCCGTTTCATCTTCAGCTTTAAAAAATTTTTTAACCGCAGACGAAAAAATTAATATTTTTAAAAATTATTTTATGGGCAGAGACGATTTGTATGCCCGTTTATGGAAAAGTAATAAAACCGGAAAGCAGGGATACAGTCCCGTATGCGGAAACGAGTGGGTTTCGGCTCTTTGTCGTAAACCGAAGGTAAAATGTGCGAACTGTTCCAATAGGGAATTTTTGCCGTATGATTATTCCGCTGTGAAGATGCACCTTACCGGAAAACATATCGCAGGCATATATCCTCTGACTAAAGACGAAAAATGTTATTTTCTATCATTCGATTTTGACGGGGATAACTGGTTTGAGGACGCCGTTTCCCTAAAAACGACATGCTTAGAAGAAAATCTTCATTCCGCAATCGAGAGATCGCGCTCCGGTGAAGGAGGGCATCTCTGGATATTTTTTAAGGAAAAGATACCTGCTGTCACCGCAAGGAAGCTGGGAACATATATTATAACGAAAACAATCTCTAAAAATTTTAAATTCGATATGAAAAGCTACGACCGGATGTTTCCGAACCAGGATACAATGCCTGAAGGAGGCTTCGGTAATTTAATAGCATTGCCTTTTCAAAAAGAAGCTGTATTAAACGGCAACAGTGTATTTATAGATGAAAATTGCTCACCCTACGACAATCAATGGAATTTTTTAAGTTCCGTTAAAAAGATAAGTCTTGAGGATGTACTGGAAATATTAAACAAAGTGAAAGAAACGGACAATATTATCGAAATAAACAACAGCTCTGTTTCTGAAGGAGAATCTTGGAATACGTTAAATATATTAAATTTAAAATCGGAAAAAGCAAAAATTAAAAAACTTAAAACTATCGAAAATCTTCCGGAATATGTCGAAAGTATTCAGTCTAACCGCATATATATCAAATCCGTCGGCATGCCGTCCCCGTTACTGAGCAGTCTAAAAAACCTCGCCTCTTTTCAAAATCCTGAATTTTACAAAAAACAGAAGTTAAGATTATCGACCTATTCTACGCCGCGCATAATCTGCTGCGCCGAATTAACGAACGAATACCTTTCTTTGCCGAGAGGATGTTTAGAAGGCATCGAATCAATTTTAAAAGATTATAACGTTAAATTAAATAATCACGATAAACGATTTAAAGGAAAAAAGATAAAAGCGGTTTTTAATGGAATGCTTACCGACATTCAGCAAAACGCTCTTAACTCTATCTTAAAAACCGATTCAGGAATATTAGTAGCCCCTCCGGGAATCGGAAAAACGGTGATAGCTATAGCCGCTGTTGCAAAACGAAAAACATCGACGTTAATACTTGTCCACCGGAAACCTTTAATGGAACAGTGGCGGCTGCAAATATCCACCCTGCTCGGAATAAATAAAAAAGAAATAGGCATAATAGGCGGCGGGAAAAATAACCTGACCGGAAATATAGATGTCGCTACTATCCAAAGTTTAAACTCCCGTATGGGCGATAATAATCATATATCGCGTTACGGTTTTATTATTATAGACGAATGCCACCATATTGGGGCTTTTTCTTTCGAAAAAGTATTAAACCAGACTGCCGCCAAATATATCTTAGGCCTTACCGCAACTCCTTACCGTAAAGACGGTCATGAAGCGATAATCAATATGCAGTGCGGCAAAATATGCCATGAAATTAAACAAAAAGATATAAAAGAAGATTTTTTAAAGGTTGATGTTATTATTAAAAAAACGGAATTTTCGTATGCGCCTATATTGAACGGATGCGCCCCGCCCGCTGAAAACATTAAAAATACGGATATAATGAACATCAACGACCTGTGGAACAAATTAATCGAAGATGAGGATAGAAATCGGCTAATCGTCGAAGATATTGCCTGCGCTTTAAAGAAAGGGCTTTTTCCGCTTGTATTAACGGAAAGAAAAAAACACATCGATATTTTAGCAGACATGCTGAAGGATGAAACTGATTTTATAGCGACTTTTCACGGCGGAGCAGGACATAAAATAAACAAAGAAACACTGAATAGGTTAAAGAACTCTTCCAAAGACTCGAAAAGACTTGTTCTTTCTACCGGCTCCTATATAGGCGAAGGTTTCGACGAACCCGAATTAAATGCTCTGTTTTTGGCCATGCCGGTATCTTTCAAGGGGAGAATAGTTCAATATACGGGAAGATTATCCCGAAATTATAAAGATAAACAAAATATTTACATTTATGATTATTTGGACGAAAATGTTCCGCTTTTAACTGCAATGCACAAGAAACGGATTAAAACTTATAACCTGCTGGATTATAATATTTGCGGTTAAGGGTCATTCTTGTAACGTCTCAAGAGGTATTTTATAAGACTCCCTTGCTAACGGCTGTGCCGCAAGATGAAATATTATTTCCGGTTTAAAATTATTTACTGCGGAATTTAATTTTATTAAATCCTTTAAATAAATCTGGCATCATTATTTACCATTATTTCACCATTATTATTAATTCAGTGAAAATTCATACCGCTATAATTCGATTAATTAGTTCCTGGTGGCATATATAAACCCGATGTACATATCTTTCGGTGACCATTCATTATTAAGACAATAAACTGGCTCAGTAATACTTACCGTGAACCCAGAGCTTTCTAACTTAGTTTTTAATTCACCATAGCCATAATGGTATTCTATCTGTATCAGCTTAAACTTTCTTAATATTTCCTCTTTTTCTTCTAAAAGATAATATTCGCATCCTTCGCAGTCTATTTTTAATACACCTTCTTCAATATTGTATTGTTTAACAAGGGTATTCAATGAATGTATCTCAATTTCTTCACCTTCGGAAGTAGCTTTCAATGGCGAACCGAGATGATTTTTGTATTCGGTATCTATTTTTATTATTCTATCGCCTCCATAGCCTGCATTTAAAAGAGTCACTTTATGCATCAAGTTGTTTATTTCAAGATTTTTACGCATTACATTGCATGCATAAGGATATGGTTCCAACGAAATTACCTTTTCTGCGCCCATCATCAAAAAATATATTGCCGAATCACCTATATTTGCACCTATATCGATAACAGTTTTATTGTTGACATTAAGGAACCCATACTCATCATCTAAAAAAATTTTCATATCGCCATTTGTTCCTATACCTCTGGCTCCAAAGCCTATTATTTTATAAGTTTTATCATTATAATTAAATTCAAGAACTTCGGAGCCATTCAAACTATCATCTCTTTCGCAATTAAATTCAGAATAGGATATAAAAGAAAATCCATGTATAGTGTAAACATGTCCAAATATTTCTCTGCCCTCATTCCTGCCATATAAAACATAATGAAGTAGCGGATTTATACCTGCTTTTTTAACATCGGGATATGCATCTAAATACAAGTTGGTATTAAATTTAGGAGAAGGGTTTCTACCTTCTCGCCAACCGTAAACCAAATAATGAACGATTGGATCCATATTAGCTTTTTTAACGTCTTGATTAATAAAAAGATAAAAATTCTTATCAAAAAGTCCAGATTTGCCTACAAGTATCTTAAAATAATCTAATTGCTGCATAATTAGCCACCTCGAATAATTTAATTAATAAGTTATTGCTAAAACTATGTCAAACATAACTTCACTTTTTCAATAACGACATCAATACCTATTTGGTTTATATCAAGTTTGCTTCTACCACCGCCATATTTATATATATAATCATCAAGATTACTTTCTATTTCTGGATGAAAAACGACATGATAATTAGTTCCGTTCAATAATTCTTTAGGATACGGAACAAACCTAGCAATATTATTGCCATTAGAAATTACTATTATATTTTTTGCATTCACGGCAACTGCCAAATGAACAAACGAAGTTTCGTTTGAAATAATTAAATGGGCTCTGGAAGCTAAGTAAATTAAATTTTTTATTGAGGTTTTTCCAACTAGGTTCAAAAAGCCCCCTCCAAAAAGGTTAGAAAACATTTCCGTTTTCAATACGTCTTCTACTCCTCCGCATAACACTATAGGCAAATTATACTTTTCTTTAATATATTCTCCAATTCTAGCAAAACTTTCTATTGACCATTTCCTAAAGTCGTCACCTGCCCCGATAAATAATAATACAAACTTTTCTGGCAATTTATATGATAGTTTTGCGTAATCGTTGATGCTCTCCGGTTGTATTTCCGGCTTATATATATTAATCTTTTTGCAGAGAAATTTTTCAAAAAACTCTTTATATCTGTAAAATTCAAATTTAGCTTTTTCATCATATTTTATCAATTTTGTATAATAATGGTTATTATTTACTGCAATATCGCCGAGTTTTCCGTTCAAATATAATTTGGCACTGCCGGCTATCTTTTCTCTGGCTTTTAAAAGCCAAATTAAATTGTCTATCATTAAATAAATCATATCATCTTCCCTGTCGTAAATAGGGTTTATGATAATTTCATAGCTACTTTTTCCCTTGACAATATCTATAAGAGTTTGACGGTAATAAAAAATGTCGACCAATTGTTTGTTCCCTATCCAGATAAAATTGTCTATAATATCGCCATCTAATTCCTCGGCAATATTCTTACATTTCGGATTACCTAAAAAAGTAATCCTATAGTCTCTGTAATGTTCATCATCTTTTAATATTTTAATAAAATTTCTAAACAGAATATAATCTCCGATGCCGCCCCCCATGCGTACAATTAAAATGGTTTTATTGTCGGTTTTTATATTGTTATCTATATCTTCTTTTATTTTTTTAATCCTTTCCAAATTATTATTTTTGAAATCGTATTCGGACATCTTCGATTTTCTGCTCTCTTTCTGTCCATATAAAATATAATGTAAGAGAGGATTGATATTCGCATCCTTGACATCGGAATTTTCTAACAAATATAAATCCGTGCTGAATAGAGGTGAAGGGTTTTTTCCTTCCCTCCATCCAAAAATAAGATAGTGCCCTAAGGGGTCCATTCCTCTTAACCTAATATCGACATAATTAGATAGATAATATTCTTCGTCGAAAAACCCGGATTGTTTTATTATGGCTTTTAAATTTTCAAAATCATTCGTATTAGCTATAAGGTTCTCCATATTCGATAAAAAATTATATTTATAATAATCTATACCGAGTACTTTGCAGGAATTCCTTATAGATTCTTCTCCGTAAATCTCCCTGTTATTAAGAATAATCTGCGCAAACTTTTTATCGATATTGCATTTCACTTCTTTTTCATATATTCCATCATCTTTTTGCCTATAAAACAAGAAAGCCTGCGGAATCCTTTTTGCAAAAAAACCTCTTGCTCCTGCCGCTATCCAAAAATCCCAATCCTCCACCCCTCTGACGTTATCTCTAAAACCGCCGACAGCATCAAAAACTTCTTTTCTCATAACCGAACAATACACAAGTTGATTACTATAAATAAGAACGGCATAATCATATTCCGGCGCTCTCATGTAACCGTCTTTACTGAAAACAGAATCAGGATATGCTATATATATATCTGAATTTTTGTTTAGCAATTTTACCGCTTCGGCTATATAATTCGGTTTAATCTCATCGTCGGCATCAAGAAAACATAGTAAATCCCCTTTTGCAAAGGTACGACCAAAATTTCTCGATAGTGCAGGTTGCCCAAAACCGCTTGTTTTAACAAGTCTAATTTTACCGCTTTTAACTTCAGGCAGCATAGATAAAATATCAAATGAACCGTCAGTACTATTATCGTCAACTATAATTATTTCTTTGTTGATATAAGATTGGGATAAAACAGATTTTAACGCCAAAAAGACGAAATCTTTATAATTAAAATTAACTATAATTATAGAAACTAACGGATTATAGTTTAGCGGAAATTTGCCTAGCAATCTTTTATTAATATCTTTGATATTTACATATTGAGAATATTTAACGACATGCGCAAGCATATATTTTAATCTATCATTAAGTAAAACATGACCGCTTTTTGATTCTATTTGCATTGGAGTTATTTCATCGATACCGTGATTCATTATGTATTTAGGATCGTAACCATCGCAATTAATTATATTAAAACAATTTTTGCAAACTTCAGGGAAAACTTTAACTATATTTTCACCACGAACGGCAACAATTTTTATACCGTTTATTTCTCCTTCCAGTTTTAACAAAGCAAAATAAGGCTCAACTTGACCTTTTTTGATATTTATCAAAGAAGAAGATTGTTTTACGTTAAAAGATAAAGAATGAGATTCGGTGTTCATCCATTCATAAGGATCATATCTAACACCTACGACACCAACAACATATTTAGACAAACTTCCTGCTTGACATAAAGGTAAATATCTTATATTACAAGCTATACTTTCTTCTTCTAAAATTGAAACGGCTTCTTCGAGATATGGCTTGGCATCTTTATATTTACTTTGTATAACAGATGATCTTTGACCTTTATTCCACTCGTAATAAGCATTCATAAAAATGAAATTATGCATATAGCTTCCGCTTTTTACAACTATTTTAGCTATATCTGGAAGGTATTTATAATTATCTTTAACAATAGCGGTATTTGTAGTAAATTGAAAACCTATATTTTTTAAATAATTATGGGCTTCTAACTGTCTATTCAAAGATTCGCCGGTCAATTCCCTAAATAAATCTTCATTATGGGCGTGCAAGCTGAATAAAAAATTTGTAACTCCAGCATCAATTAACCTCTCCAATAAATTTTTTCCATGCTTAATAAAATATTTAACATTTTTTGTCAGAAATTGACCTAATGTTATAATTCTAACTCTTAGGTCAGCATCTTTTTCAGCGAATCTGACAATTTCAACTATATCCGGATGAAGCGTGGGTTCTCCTCCTGTTATATCTATACATTTAAATCCATTAGATTTTAATCCGGCAATGATTGTTTTAATGTCTTCAAGCGGCCTAAAATTTGCTTTTCTCATACCTGAAAACGGATTGTCAGTTTTATCTAAATAAGCATAATAACAAAACTTACAGGAATGCGTGCATTTTAGTCCAACATCTATAACTGCCGTGCGGGATAGTTCACCAGGGGGTGAAATATAATAGTCCATAAAATATTATGTTAGTTATTTATACTTTGAAATTAATTATCGATTTAAATATTGTTTATTATTATACCGAATTTATCTTTTAATGTTTATTTTAAGTTGGCAATATAATTATTTAAATAATAAATCCTATAATTAAGTTTGCCTATATTTCTTAAATACATAAAAGCGGAAGACATGTTTTCATCAAATTCTTCGACATATGCATTTAAAACTTTTTGTTCGTTATAATATGGATCTGTTGACTTGTTTACATTATTCTTATTTATATCTAACATACGGTAATAAAACAATTCTTCGGGTACAACTTGAACATTATAATGTAAAGACAATTGAGAATCAATATATCCCCAAATTTGCCGATAGAAACCATTCGCCTCTATCCTGACCCATTTTTAAGGGATTTTTTTAAATAAAATTAATTTTTTGTAAAAAATAATTTCACATTTTTATAGAAATCATCTTTTTTTAAAAAATAAGCCGTAATTATACAATTTTATACAAAAATAGCAGTTTTTAAGACAAGGCTTTCCTGTTTGCTTTTAATTATAAATATTCAATGCTATTTATGCGAATATAAAACAACTATCCCTCATGCGTTCATATAGCATAAGTTTATCCACGGTAGAAGCAAGGAGGAGGACTGACCTTCTTCCGTGGTTTATCAGCCTGCCCGCTATGTTCACGATAGACCATCTTATAGTTTCTATGGTTTTTGTTCTGTATTCTTCAGGAAGCAGGTGCTCTTTCATTATTACCGTAGTATTATAAACTAAAACCCCTATGGCAAAAAACAGGGAATTGGCATAATAATCTCCAGTTGGAATATCTTCTAAGCCTATTCCTATTTTTAGTTCTTTTATTACGCCTTCTATGGATACTCTTTTATTATATTCGTAGATTACTTCTTCTTTGGGTATATCGAGATTAGTCGCTATTACGTGGTAGCAGTAAGGATCTGTTTCAAACAGGTTAGCCTCTTTTTTAATCCATTTTAATACGACTATTCTGAATGCTTCGTTATTTAAGCAGTACACGCCTTCACCTATTAATCTATCCGTTGCGATAGAGTCTTTGGTTTTAAAAATAGACCAGTTATCTATTCTTTTAACCGTTTCTATCATAGGAGAAGTTTTAACCGAAGATATGGTAAACGTAACGTTTTTAGAGTTTAAGTATTCTATTACGGAGGAAGAATAAAATTCGGAATCTATGGATACGTGTTTTATTCTTTTGCCGGAAAGATATGCAAGACGGAATATCTCTTTCAGGGCTTCTACGTCTGAGCCAGATGCATTACTGTCTTTAAACTCGTGGAATAATATTATAGGAATCTCGTTTAACGTAGCTATTATCGGTCTGTAACCTTTAAAGCCTAAATAGGTTTTATGAGCATCGAATTTATCCGCTTCTATTATGGTAGGGTCTATAAAAAGGGTGTATTCGGTATTTTTGTCTAAAGACAGGGCTGTTTTGTTTATTTCGCGTATGATATTTTTGAACCGGCTTAGCCCGGTTCTTCCTATTCTTCTTAGCCAGTCCCCGAAGGTCGAAGGAGAGGGGATTTTAATTTTAATAAGTTCTCTGATAGTTTTATCTTCTATTATTTCTTTTAAATCTTCTATATGTCTGCCGCCGCCGAATAACAAAAGCATAAGAGGTATTATATAGGAGGATGATTTATAGCCCCTGTTAGAACCAGGGAAAGGCATGTCTTTATCTGCCATTGAATCTATGCCGAGTTTACTTAGAAATTCGGCATAGATTGCAATGCCCGATCTCGGCGTTATTTTCTCTTTCGTGATTCCCGGCTTGAAATTTAATTCTAATTGTTTTAACATATTATTAATCTCCTTGTTTATTTGTTTTTCACCTGACGGGTGAAATATAATTAGCAATAATTATATCACTGAAAGACAGATAAACAAAGGAGTTTTTTAGTTTTTGGTTAAATTTCTATCGGCAAATTATAGATATTTATATTTTTGAGATGATAATTCTAACATTTTATTAGTTTCTAATATAGAAGCATAATTATCTCAAATTTGCCGATAGAAATTTTCGACCTTTCGCCCCGTCCATTTTTGAGCATTTTTTTTAGTCCGAATATACTTTTTTTAAATATTTTTTATTTATAAATATAAAATATAAATCTTCGCAACTATATAATTATATTAAACTTATCTTTTAAATTTTGCTTTAATGTTAAAATATAATTATTGATATATAATCTTTCATAATGTAATTTTTTCATATTTTTCAAATACATTACCGCAGATGCCATATCGGCTCCAAATGCATTCAAATAAGGTTTTAAAACTCTCTGATTATTATAATAAATATCAGTAGAAGTATTAACGTTATTTTTACTGTTTTTTATTATGCGATAATAAAATAAAGGCTCTGGTATAACTTCAAGTTTATAGCCGTTCAAAACCGCATTGGCAAATATTTCCCAGTCTTCTAATCCTAAACCTTTTAATTCAGTGAATCCCCCTAACTCAAAAAACACGTTTTTTTTGAACATTGCATTTATAGGCCCATAAGAATTCTCAAATATACCTGATGCAGGATCTCCCGTAAAAATCCATATTTGCGTCACATCTTCATCTTTTGGCTCAACGTTACTATTGAATACAAGAGGGAAACAAGTCAACACATCCGCCTTGCTATTTATCATTGCTTTAATAAAAGTACTTATATTATAAGGCTTTACATAATCGTCGTCATCTAAAAAAACAATATATTCGCCTGAAGCTTCTTTTGCCGCCCTATTTCTTGCAGCACTTGAATGAAGATTTGGTTGCATAATAATCTTCCAACCTCTGTCATTAAATTCTTCGCTTAAACTGTTTAAATAATTATAGGATTCTCTATCTCTACTGCCATCGTCGACTAAAATAACTTCATAGTTTGTATAATCTTGTTTTCTTAAAGAATCTACGGCATATTTCAATAAATGAGGTCTTTCGTGATGCACGAGACAAACCGAAACTTTTGGTTTTAAAGATAAATCCGCGCTAGATTTTAAATCAAAAGATAATTCTTCGATGCATTTAATTAGATCTTTTTTTACTTTGTCTATGCTATAATTAGATTTGGTGGGCGTAATTCCGTTTATCATGTAATCGTGTATCTTATCGGCTAAAATAAATTTATTTAGAACAAAACTGCGGTTTGCAACATCTTCTGCTTCTATATATTCTAAAGATGCAATCTTATCCGAAACTATAAAAGGTATATCATAATACAAGCATTTTGTAATTATATAAGGTGTATTTTCCAATAAATATGGCAGAATCAAAAGTTTCCCGTTATCTTGCAAAAGGTATTTGACCGATTGATTAAAATCAAAACTATCTATTATGTTTATCTTAAAATTCCAGTGTTTAATTCTATTATGTAAATTTTTCATCGAATCTTCATCTGGTTTATCGCCTGAAAATATAAAAGATACAACTAAATTTCTATGTAACATGGAGTATTTTATATTAAAAATATCTATTGCATCGATAAATATATCTATATTTTTTTGCTTTTCAAAATTTCCGTAATAAACCAATTCATTAATTAAGTGCTTTCTTTTATTTTCTTTCTCTAATATATTACTCTTGTTATTGCCGATGTTAATAATTTCATTGACGCCGTCGTAAATTATATCCCAAATCATATATACTTCACTCGGGATTTGCCAATCGTTGTCTTTAATCCAGTTCACGATATAATTCGACGAGACCAACAAGACATCACATAATTCTATTGATTTTTTTTCTATATAATCGATTGCAATATAATCGAGAGAATCAAAGTCCGTCTTATTAGCAAAAAGTTTCCATCTTGTCGGATGAAAAACTTTAACTATTATTTTTGAATTTTGAAACATCAGCCCCTGATTTTTTGCAAGTAATGAATAAAAGCCAAATCCTTCATAATCGCTGAAAAATATAATGTCGAAATTTGGCTGAGATTTAAACCAATTATAAATTTTATATGAACTAACAAGATTTTCATTGGCTAATCTATCCGAAAAATATTTATCGTCTCCAGAGGATATTAATAAAAATAACTTAAGATTAAGGCTAATGCAAAATGAATTAATAATGCTTATTTTTTCTTTATATTGTTCAATATTTTTATTCGCAAATAAAATAGAAACATCATACCCTGATGAATTTAAAAAAAGCGCCAATTCGCTATAATAAATGCTTATTTCGCTGTCGTAAGGCACTCCGAAAATTCCGTTGGTTACAATGCATACTCTTTTATTTGTCATTTTACCAAATATACCTATATCCCATTATGATTCATATTCTTTTAATAAAGATTCCGCTCTTTTGATATAAATTTCTTTTATATTTTCTTCTTCGCCTATCGTTTCAAGCTCATTCAACTTTGCCTGAATTGTAAGATTATAAAAACCCATAAATAAAGATAAGTAAAGTCCTCTCCATCCGTCCAAGTAGCCATTGTTGCGATAATAACGATGCATAAAACCGTCTATCATGCCCAGCAAAGCAGCCGTTGTGTTGCTTTTAACACCCTGTTCATGCATCTGGTGCGCATGAAGCGTTGTGTATTTATTAAGTTTTTCAATAAAATGAAAGGAATTTGTGTAATTAAAATGAACCATCGCTTCGTCTTCCTTATAAGGAAGAAATACGACTCTTGCTCCGTATTTCGGTATATTAACATGGTGCAGTTTTATTTCTATTTCAAGAAAACCGTTCTTGAAAAATCTCATCTGCCTGTCCTGTTCGGGGTCCCATCCGGTATGCAATATTCTTGTTCCTAAAAGATAATTTACCCTTGGAATAGATACTATATCAGCTTCGTCTTTTGTTGCTATATCTATCAATCTTTTGCTCAAATTAAACGGAATAAGTTCATCCGCATCTATCATAACAATCCAGTCTTTTGTCGCCTTAGAAACCGCGTATGCCCTTGCTTTCTCGAACGATATCGTTCTTTCGTAATAATAAATTTCGGCTCCGAATCCTTTTGCTATCTCCACGGTTTTATCCTCGCTGTGCATGTCGACCAAAATTATTTCATCGACCCACGATTTTACAGACCGCAAAACAAATGAAATGTTTTTTTCTTCGTTTAATGTATTTATTACCGCAGATATTGTAGGCCTATTATTATCTTCAAATTTATTTAATACCGATAAGTCATTTGATTTTTCCAAAATCAACCCTCCTGTATTTTTATATTTATCAGTTAAATGAAATATTCATAAATCTATAAAAACTCTACAATATTACATAATTTTCTTCCAAAATTTTTATAATTTTTTCAATATAAGCTTCAGATTTTATCTCATTTGTATTTATTTTAATATCCGGCTTTTCCGGCTTTTCGTAAGGAGAATCGACGCCGGTATAGCTTTCTATTTCTCCGTTAAGCGCCTTTTTATACCAGCCCTTAGCATCCCTTTTAACGCATTCGTGAAAAGGCGTATCTATAAAAATTTCGACGAAATCGCCGGAGCCTATTATTTCCTTTGCCGTCTGCCTGTGCTTCTTTAAAGGCGAAATAAAGGATGCAATAACGATAATTCCGGCATCTACGAAAAGTTTGGCGGCTTCGGCGACTCTTTTTATGTTTTCTAATCTGTCTTCTTCGGAAAATCCCAGTCCCCTGCTGAGCCCGTGCCTTATATTGTCGCCGTCTAAAAGATAGGTATGGTAACCTTTTCCGTTCAACCGTTCTTCAAGCATATTTGCAATGGTGCTTTTTCCGCATCCGCTGAGCCCGGTAAGCCATAAAACGCACCCTTTCTGGTTTTTAAGTTTTTCCCTGTCGCTCCTTTTTATTTTATGTTCGTGCCAAACTATGCAGGAATCACGATTGTTTATTGAAGGCATACTTAATTTATTTACTTGTATTTTGAAGCATTTTATTTAATTCGTCTATTTTTGCATTCTTTTCTATAAGCATATTATTGAGCTTTGTCATAGCTTCCATTGTAGATTCCATGTAAAATATAGTCGAGCGTAATTCGGACATCCAGTTGACGAATTTTTTAATTTTTGCAATAACTTCTATATCGTTTATTTTTAATTCGTCTAAGCATAATTTTCTGAGTAGTTTATAAAATTCTACTATTTTTGGAGGCACTTCCGTATTAGTTTCTAAATCTTCCATACTGAAACATCCATGCCTTAAGGATTCTTCCAAAAATTCACTGCTGAATTCTAAAAATTCAGGACCATTAGGATTAAATGAAAGAGAAAGATATTCGGAAATTCTTTGAAGTTGTTTTTCGGGATTAGCGATAATATCGTCGTAATCGACGAAAACTACTTTTTCTCCGGCCAAGTATATTATTGCTGAAAGCATACCGCTGAACCATATATAATAAGCAATAATATAATCTATTTTCCCCTTTTTATTGATCGACCTTGCCACGCTTAAAGGATTTCTACAAGGAATTACATAAGAAGTATTTGCGCCGATTTCTGCAAAAATATCTTTCCAGATAGGCAAAATTTTACTCATAAAAGGGTCTTTAAAACCAAAAATATCGTATTCGTCAAGCCGTTTTTCGATAAATACTTTTGCCGATATTTTAAAAGCATTTATAACATTCTGAGGTATTTTTTTTAAATCGACTAATATAGCGTAATCGGGTCTTTCAAACAGCAGTTTTAAAAAACCGTAATTAAGGTTATTGATATCCGAATCTTCAAAATAACCCTTTTCGTTACCAAAATCTGCAGGCTCAAGAGACGTCCCGAGATTAACGCCTAAAACTTTCAGTCCTCTTGTAATTGCGCTTGTACCGCTTCTGGGAACACCCGTAACGGCTATTATGCGTTTATTTTTGTATTTATCTGCCGTCACCATTTTATTAATTTATAGGCGTCTGATTATTATTGATTTTAAGGGACATATCTTTTAAAATATTTTCAAACATTTCGATATTGGGTTTAAGTTCGAACTCGACTATGTCGGCAAGAAGAACGTAATCCTGTTCCACCTGGGTAGAAAGAACGGAAGCAAGAATTTTTTCAAGGTCGTTAAAATAAGACTGGACGCTTTTGCCGTCATAGACAAGGTTGTTATAATCAATTTTTAAAAACTGGGATATTTTTTCCATAATCTGGATAAACATAGTAAGTCCGCTTAGGTATGCCGAAAAATTTTTAAATCCTGCATTACTGTTTCCCCATCTTATTTCATCCGTAGTTTTTACGATTCCTGCTTTAAATTCGTTTAAAAACGTTATGGCAGCGTTTAACGAACCGTTTATAAGTTCAAGCTGGCTCATAGTAGTTATTTTAATTTCGTCGGAATCCCCAAGGTTAAATGCTTTTGATTTGTCGGCGTCCAACATTAAATCGTCGTATTGAGTTCCGTTTATCGCTATGCTTTTTATTACTTTGCCTTCCGTAATAAAACTTTTTATGCTGCCGCCGTATAAAATGTCGTACATACTGCCAGCGCTAAAAACGGAATCGTTTAAATGTCCGTCGATATATAGTTTCATGATAAATCCTCCGTTATGTGGTTATATGATGTTTATAAATTTTTAATTTTATCTAAAAAAATTAACGAAACTTTTTTAAAAATATTTAATTGAATTTTATATTTTGAGTAGCATTTAAGGGAATCAAGGGCAAGACCGAATAAATCGTAGCTAACGGAACTATTCTGGTTTATAACATAAATCTGATTAAATAAAGACAGGTCGTCGTAAACCGAAGAGATATATTTTAATTCAAAATCTATTGATTTGATATTTCCTGTATATTCTTCTATCCTATCAGAATTAAAAGGATCTTGAAGGGCAAGATTTATCATTTTTTTAGTCTCCGACATACCTCTTTTACATAAAACTATAAGGTTTTCAACTGACTTTAATTCTTCCTCGATATCTAAGCTAAGATTATATTCTATGCCCTCAAAACAGTCAAGAAAAAGTTGAATTTCGTTTTTGTCTATGATCCAAAAATCTCCTTCGTAATAATGTTCTAGCGCTAATTTTAGTATTTTAAGTTTCAAATCTTTAAAATTTAACTTAATTTTCACCGCCGGCAAATAGTCGATAAATTTTTTAGAATCAAAACGGGATAAATAAGGAACGATGCCGGTATTTTTGTATTTGTAAAGTTTTTCGGTATAACCGGTTTCATTTTTTAAGAGCATTAAAGACATATCGTAAATATATTCAGGTTTAATTAATCCCTGACAAACCGGATTTAAACATTTTAGATTAAAATCGCATGGAAAACATCCAATATCGGGAATTACGAGCAAACGGTTTTCGGCATATGGTCCCGTTTCTAAAAAACCGACGTTTCCGGTATAGATAACCATTAATTTAGTCTCGACGGCAACCCCTATATGCATTGTTCCGGTATCGTGGGTTATCAGAAGATTTGAGCGCCGAACGACGTAAACAAGGTCGGAAACGGAGGTTTTACCGGTAAGATTAATAAGTCTTTCGCTTGCGACTATGCTTTCTATAAAACCGCCTGTTTTAACGTCATATTTTGCTCCGAGTAAAACTACTTTAGTTTTAATGTCGCCGTTTAAAAACATCTTAGCCAGTTCCGCAAAATAGTCGTAACGCCATTTTTTTAGCTCAGTCGATGCTCCTATGGCAAAAGAAACGATATTATCGCTTTCTTCTATACCGTATTTTTTTAAAACTTCAAACTCCTTATTTCCATTATGTTCTTCATCGATTTTTTTTGTATCTAAATAAATTTTATTGACGTGTTGTTTATTTTGGGTTTTATTCGTTTTGATAGTTCTTTCGTATAGATCGACGAGATTTAAAACGCTTACTTTTCTGTTTTTAACTGCAGAAAATATATAAGCTATCATTTCGTCGTTAGATATTATAATTCCTTCGCGGTTTACAGAAATGCCTATATTTTTTAGCGAATTTAAAATATAAAGGAAATAAACGCTAAATTCATCGTGGGAAAGGTTTACCGCAAGGTCGTAATTTACTTGCAAGATACCGTCGAACATGTCGCCTAAAGCTTTTAAAACATCTATAGTTAAGTCGAAATTATTTGCTTTTAAAAGTTCGGATAGTCCGGTAACGTCTATAGGTTTAATCTCATCGACATACGGAAGAAAAGGGGTAATTTCCGCAAATTCTTTAGAAATTATAAGTTTAACTCGGCTTTCCGGATAGAATAGTTTAATTTTTTTAAAAAGAGCGGTGGACTGAATAAGGTCGCCCATTCGGGTAAGATTCAGTATAATTATATTTTTCATCGCTTATTACAGCCCTTCGAGTTTTACTAATTTTGTTTTTATCGCCCATAGCATTAAAATCATAGCTTCCGATTTCGACAACCTGCCTTTACCGCTTTTTATGCTCTCTGCCATATCTCTTATGGAAAGCGATTTCTTGTCGGAAAACTGCATAATAAGGTCGTGAAGCTCTTTATTTCCTTCGGTTTCTTTCAACAGTTCCGAAATATTTTGTTTTCTGGTTTCAAGTTTAGATTTTATCTGTTCGTATGAATTTAAGAGTATTATATTCATCATCTCGCGGACGCGGCGTTCGTAAGTATGATTTTTAACTACCGTTTCCCTGCCGTGAGCGGCTATAGACAACCTTTCCTCTTCGTTTGCAAGATAGTATTTAATTTTTTTTCTTAAGTCGTCCACCGTATCAAAAACAACCAAATCTTTTCCGTCTTCAAAAACTCCATCCATATACTTGCGCCTGTCCACTAACTGAAAACCTTCGCATGCTAAGATTTCGTAAACCCTCGGATTTAAGAAATCGCCGTTGGGATTTATGTCCCAGTGCCACATAGAAGAATGAAGGTTGATATTGATTTTGGAATAGTTATAAATTTTGACAGCTTCTTCTTCGGTAAACCTTTTGCCGCCGTCCTGAATTAACAAACTTAAAGGAAGTCCTACATACCAGTCGGCTCCCCATATTTTAAAATTAAAATCGACAAGCTGGGCAAAGACGTTTTTTCTGTTATAATAACCCATTCCGGCAAAACTTACGTCGGAACCGTATTTTATCCTGTCGTCTTCATTTATTTCGTTAATTTTTTTATGAAAATCCGGAAGGCATGCTAAAGGAAGATAATAATAGTTGTCTGCGCCGATATCTTTAAGTTCCGCAAAAAAATCGTCTTTTTGAATGGTAAAGAAATAATCTACGTTCTTTACTATGGTATTCCAATATGTAAGCGTCCTGAAATCTTCTACGAACCAGTATGCAGTTTTAATTCCCATGCTCCTAAGCTTAAGCAAAGTTCTTTCGCTTGCCGGAGACTGCGCCATAAAAATAACCAAGTCAGGTGCTTCGTTAAAAACGGAAGAAAGAAGGGCTTCGGACATGAGGTCAAAAAGGCTCTGCTTTAATGAATTTACATGGTCTTCGTTGGGGGTAAATTCGCCCATATATTTATATGCGTCGTAAAATTTTGAAAAATCAAGTATTTTTGCGTCGTAGCCGAGGCTTAAAAGAGCCGAATACAGATAGTTGCCTATAGTGGAAGAACCGCCGTACATCGGCTGAACTACTAAAACTCTGAAAGAAGACGGCGTAAAAAACTGATTAATTCCGTGAAGTTTATGTATAAGCGCATATTCTTCGGAAAATATTTTTTTATACGGCGGCAGTTCACAAAACATTATAATGCCTTTATCCGGTTCAAGTTCAAGTTCTTTGGAAACGACGGAAGCGTCTGAATATGATTTTTCGCTTATACGGTCTAAGGCTATAATATTTATTTTGGACGCCAACTCGGAAACGTCAAAATTGCTTTTGATAAATTCGAGGGATTCTTTAGCCGGTTCTATGACTTCTATTTTTATTTCTTTATTACCTTTTTTTAAAAAATCAATTAATGCTTTTATGTGATAACCCGCTCCAAAACCAAAAAACATAATTTTATCCGGTATCCCTTCCGAATCAATCCTGTCCATAACCTGAGCCGCCCATTTCTGAGCTTCTGAAATAGGGTCGTAAACCGAATGGACGGTTATTCCGTTAATCTTAAAAGACGGTGCGGATGCGATTTTGGTTTGAACTATCTCGAAATTTAAATCGTTACGGCTCATATTTGAATTATTCATATATTTATATTTTCTTAAAACATTTTTAAAATATCTATAGCATTATCTAAAAGCAAAATTATATCGTTAAAACTTTTCTGCGCTCCGGAAAAATTTAATTCATCTATAAAATAATCGCATGCAAGTTTAAAATAACTATAGTTTAAACCGAGAGATTTCACGGAGTTTTTGAATTTTTCAAAATATAAAGCGGCGTATTTATCATTTTTATCTTCTTTATTAAATGATTTAGAGGCATTTTCAAAAACGCCTTTTATAAAGTCAATTTCCTTTATTAAAGAATTAAGGAAACTTTTGTCTATTTTATAATATTTGTTCGTATATCTCAAAACATTATTTTTATCAATTTTTACGCTATTTTTTGAAAGTACGTTAATCCAGCAGAATTTTAATATTTCCGAAGCAAATTCGTTTTTGGATATTTTTCTTTTATATAACGGATAAAAATGGACCGAGTTTAAATGCTTACAAACGGCAACCGAAAAATTTCCTTTTTTTACGTTTGCGATAACTCTTCTTTTAACGTCGGAAAATTTAATTCCTTGTTCTTTAAAAGAATAATGCAGTTTATTTTTGATTATCTGCATAAGCGCAAGATTAAAAATGTCTTCGGGATTTATATCGTTTTTGCAAGCATAATTAAAACGGCAAGATTCATGCTGCATGCACGGATAACATTGTATAACGGAGTGAATCACGTAAGAATTTTCTACATGAGGGCCGGTTTCGTAAAAATTGGCGTTGCCGGTATATAAAGAAACGGACGGAACGTTAAAAATCTGCGCGATATGCAAAGTTCCGGTATCCGACGCGATAATTAAATCGAAGTCTTTTATAAGATAAATAAGTTCGTTTAGGTTGGTCTTTCCGGTCAAATCGATAATATTTAAGCCTTCCGGCAGTTTTTGTTTTATTTCTTCGGCGGCGGACGATTCTTCAGCCGTTCCTACGATTATTATTTCGCAGTTTAAATTTAGAGAAAGCAGACTTATCAACTTTGCGTAATTTTCGGATTGCCAGATTCTTTTCTGATGCGTTGCTCCTATAGAAATGCAAATCCTAACGGGTTCGCCGCTTAACCGTTTTTTTTTGCTTTCGTTTTTCTTTTTTAATTTTATAATGCCGTACGAAGTTTTTATTTCAGCCGTCTTTTCGCTGCCTATAAGAGAATATATATCGGTAATATTTATCCTGTTTAGGCTTCGGTTTTTTACGATATTAAAAAGATAGTTTGCGGGACCGCTTCTTGAAATTGATTCTGCGGTTTTTTTTGATTTATTTAAAACAATAAAACCTTTCTTTTGATTTTTAAAAAAATTTAAAAAAAGGGAATTAGCAAAATCATAGTTTAAGTTTACGGCAAGTTCGTGTTCAGAAGTTAAATCTAATAAAAATTTATCAAATTTATTTAAGCATTTTACGGAAATACCGAGGGGATTCAAGAGGCTTTCGTAAGTAATAAAATTTATTTCTGTATTAAAAATATTTTTTATGCCGTATATACTTTCGTCTATCAGTATATCAATTTTTTTTGCTTCGTCTCCGTCTGCAGAGGCTAAAGAATCGATAAGCGGAACCGATTGAAAAAAATCGCCTATTCGTCTCGTTTGGAATATAAAAATATTCATTAAGTATATTATTCATTCATCAAGAGGACATATCACATTAAGCGGATACTGCAATACCGCCTGAAACCGGTTTATTAGAAATACTTGCATTAACGTTTGAAAGCGCGATATTTTGATTCTGTTTCCTGTCTTTTTCTATTATAATCTTCCAACCGTTTAAAAGGTTTTGCAATATATTAAGCGACTCGTCAAGTTTATGCGCATCTTTCTTAAGATTTGCTGTCGTCAGATGGATTGACAAAAAAGTATAAAGTTTGTTCAAATTTTTTGCCGTTTCCCCGCCTTTTTCCATATTTAAACGGGCATTAAGTTCGTTAATAATGGAAACCGCATTTGATATATTTATAGACTTGCCTGCATAATCGTTTTGCGTAAGTCTTTCTTTTGCTTCTTTTATAAAATTTATAGCGCCTTCATAAGCCATTATTATAAGCGTTCCCTGGTCAACTGTATTAACGTTTATATTTTCGTATTTTGAAATTGCATCCATAATAAAATTTATCCTCCTTAAAGTTTATTCATATACCTTTATAGCTAAGCGCCTTGTGCAATCATCTGCTTTATACTGCTGGTCATAGCCGAATTTGTAGTTTGCATCTGCCCTATGTAAGACTCCAAACTTGAAAACTGTTTCGTGTACATACCCATCTGGTCCTGCACCAAAGCCTGCTGTAGAGAAATCTGATTATTCATAGCAGTAATCTGGTCGTTTATATCCTGTTCGCTGAACTGTATAACTCCGTTTGCAGGATTTGTATATGTATTTAAAAAATTAGTCATGCCGCCGGGTTGAGAAGCACCGTCAGCAGTGGGCGAACCGTTTACAAGCGCGCTGAAAAATTGCTGAACTTGCTGAGGATCAGACGTCAGCATATTGTTTAGCTCCGTCGTGTTAAGCTGAAGTTTTCCCGAGCCGCTTGAACTCTGGGTAATTCCGTAAGTAGAAGCAAGACCGGCATTTCCGGAAAGACCAGGGGCTTCGCTTCCTATAAAGCTATAAAGATTATTTACCAAATTATTCAAAGAAACGTTGCCGCCAAGCGGACCTAGAGTTTCCGACTTTGTATTTCCGGAACCGCTCGAAGTTACGGTATTCTGTGCGGACACATCGCCTATTACTTTATTATACGCAGAAATAAAACTGTTTACGGCGTTATCTATAGTCTGCGTATCTAAACCTACCGTTATAGTAGTCGAGCCTTTTGAACCAAGGCTTAACGTAACGCCGGGGATGACGTTTTTAATAGTATTGGACTGACTTGCAATATTAATGCCTTCATAATTTAATGTTGCATTTGCCGCTGATTGAGTTGTGGTAAAAGTAAGAGCCGTCCCTCCCGTAAGATTGTCCGTAACCGAAGGAGCATAATCCGTTCCGGTATTATTACTCGTCAAAACAAGCTGATAAGGATCGGTAGAACTTCCTCCATTATTAATAATGGAAGCGCTTACGCCTGCGTTGGCATTATTTATTGCCTGCGCTAAATCGGCTAAGGTATAACCTGTAGTGGAATTCAATGCTACATCGGTCGTAGTTCCGTTAACCGTTATATTAAATGTTCCAGTCGTACTAGAGCTTGCCACGGCGGTGGAAGTCGCCGCTACGCCATGCGAAGCAATTACTCCCGCAGTAGCAAGACTTGAAACGGTTACATTGTATGTTCCCGGAATAGCCGAGGAAGAAGCCTGCGCGGTTGCAACGGAAGCATCGCTTGAAGTCGCCGTATACGATTGAAACAATGATGGTTGACCGAGGGCAGCTGCAGACGAACTTAAAGTAGAAATATCCGAACCTATGGCTTGCCATGCGGAAAGCTGATTATTAAGAGGCGTTTCCTGCGCCTGCATCATTGTAATAGGAGCAGATAGAGCTTTATCAAGAGCATTCAATATGGCCGTATAATTAATTCCCGATTCAGGGCCGGTTCCCATAACTATAAGACCTTGATTCGGATATGAACTAGGCGTCAAACTGCTGCCTGTTGAAGATATAGACATTTTATATTACCTCTGATAATGCAGGGGGAATTAATTCTGCCGGCATTATCCTTAATTAACTTTATAATTTACTGCTGTATAGAGTTCCTTTCTGATAATTAGACATCATTTTTAAAACCGAATTAGGCGGAATCTGCGCCAGAACTTTTCCGGTTTTAAAATCTACTACGTTAATAACTGCTCCGCCGGCGCTTGCATCCCATTTAAAAAGCATTGCCTGAGAAAGCATAGGCGGCGGATTAAGATTAGACTCTATCTGCTTGCTCAATTCTTTCTGTTTTTCGGTGTTGCTTTCCGCCGAATTTGCCGACTTAGTCTGGTTTGAAAATATATTTGCCGATTTATTTGCGACATTATTATTCGAATTCAAGTTTAATTTATTATTTACATTATTAGACGTCGCCGAATTCGTATTATTATTGTCGTTATTAATATTTATCACATTTAAGTTTAACGATATATTGTTCATGATATATCACTTCTTTTTATATGGAAGTTATAGAAATCGGGGACAGATTTAAAATCTGTCCCCGAACATGCTAAATCATAAAAATTTTACTTCAACAGGGTTAAAAGTCCCTGCGGAACCATAGAAGCCTGAGAAAGCATAGCTTCGCCGGACTGAGCCAGAGTAGAAAGCAATGTAAACTGGGACATTTCCTGCGCAAAATTTACGTCCATAATGTTGTTATATGCAGCCTGAGTGTTCGTTCCTTCAGTCTGAAGGTTTCCAAGTATCTGGGTAACCCTGTTCTGATAAGAACCTAACTGTCCGCTTATACCGGCTACCTGAGTTATAGCCGCCTGAACTGCCGAAAGAGCTACTAATGCATTTGCGTTACCGGAAGCGGTTGTTGTACCTGACAGTTTAACCGATGATAGAGATGAAACTATTTTCCCGCTAGAAGTCAATCCCAGCAATGATGCAGCTACTCCTTGAATAGATACGGAAATCTGATTATTTATAGTATTAGAATTAGGTCCTATTTGAAACGAAAATGCGCTTACTGCGCTGGCCACTACACTTCCCGATGCCGCTGCATTCAAAAGATGCAGTCCGTTAAATGTCGTAGAATTAGCAATCTGCGTAATTTCAGACTGAAGCTGTTGAAACTCGCTGTTTAACGCTGCTAAGTTTTGCGTACTGTTAGTTCCGTTTGCTGCGTTTGTAGCAAGAGTCTGCATCGTGCCCAACATTCCCTGAATAGTTGAAAGAGCGCCGGAAGCGATGTTAATTAAGGAATTTCCGTTGTTAGCGTTTGACGTTGCCTGATTAATACCAAGAGTCGTTGCGTTTAAACTCTGCGCTATTTCGTAACCCGCAGGATTGACCCACGCTCCGGTTATCTGTAAACCGCTGGAAAGTTCGTTTAAAGCCTGTCCTAAAGAATTGTTGGTGTTTTGAAGATTGTCCGTTGCAATGATGGCTGATTGGTTTGAATTGATAAATAGACCATTATACATTTTTTTATCCTCCGTGATAAATTATTCCGGCATCCATGCCGAAATTGTTAAATTAAATTACTTTTGCTTTATTTTTTAAAACATATTTTATTGAATAGATTAATGACCCTCGCTTTTAGAAAAACATCGACTAAATAATTAAAAACCTTAAATATTCACCTCCTTAAAAATTGTTTATCTTGTATCTTCTAAACTTTTTAGATGCTTAACCTATCCCTTTGTAAATTAATCGTCACGACTATTTAAAAACTTTAATTTTTATTTTACTTCTTCTGCAGGAGTGGTTCATCAATTAATAAAAATACCTATTTCTTCCGCTACTGCCGGTGCCGTCAACCCTTCGGTATATATTGTTATATCGGCCTGCCCGTAAAATTTCTCTCTTTCTTTAAGTTTATCGGAAACAGACCTTTCGGTAAAACCTTTTTCGCCTAAAACCGGCCTGTGCGTTTCGGATTTTATCCTTTCGTAAATAGTCTTTGCATCGGCTTTCAGATAGAGCGTCGTTCCGATATTTTTGATAAGTTTAAGATTTCCGTTAAAGGCAGACATTCCGCCTCCGGTTGATATTACCCAGTTTTTAACTTCATTTTTAATTTCATTGTTGTTTATTGTTTTATACTTTCCAATTATTTTATATATATCGGATTTATATTTTTCTATTTTTTTTAAAATTTCGGTTTCGAGGTTTCTAAAATAACTTTCGCCTTTTTGTTTAAATATTTCTGTTATATTCATACCTTCTTGAGTTTCTATTAAACAGTCCAAATCTATGAAATTAAACCCTTTATTTTTTGCCAGAATCTTCCCTACTTCGGTTTTCCCCGCTCCCATAAAACCTATTAACACGATATTAGTTCTTATTTTCATTTTTGCAATACCCGTCATAGTTTCTTTTAATCTCGGCAAAACCGTCGCCGCCAAATTTTTTAAGGAAAAAATAGCATATCGAAAAAGCGACGGCTGATTCGACGACGATGGACGCGGCAGGAACGGCGCATACGTCTGACCTTTCAAGAAATGCTTTTTTTGCTTCGCAGGTATTTAAATCTACGGTGTCGAGATAGGGCTTCATTAAAGTGGGTATGGGTTTCATGGCGCATGTTACGCTTATTATTTCTCCGTTGGACATTCCGCCTTCTATACCGCCGGCATTGTCGGTTTTTCTATAAAAGCTGCCGCTGCTGCCGCAATATATCGAATCGTGACACTCCGAACCTTTTAGATAGGCGGATTTTACTCCGGCGCCGATTTCTACGCTTTTAATAGCCTGAATGCTCATTACGGACATCGCTATTTGGGCGTCTAATTTCTCGTCCCACTGTGTAAAACTGCCGAGACCCACCGGCACGCCTTTTACCTGGGCGGTTATCAGTCCTCCGACTGTATCGCCTTCGGCTTTCATCTTGTCGATAAACGCCTTTGCCTTTTCTTCATGTTCGGAATAAAGCATGCGGAGTTCGGAGTTTTTTATATTTCTACTTATAACTTCGTCGAAAAGGTCGATAAGATTAAGGGCAAAGGGGTCAGAATTTAATTCTGACCCCTTTTTCTTTTTCTCCCCAGAAATTTCATCCGCCTCAACTCCTACCCCGCCAATGTTAAGTACAGCCGAAGCAAACTCGATGCCGAAATTTTTCAGAAGTATCTGGCAAATCGCCCCGACCGCAACCCTCGACGCAGTTTCCCTTGCGCTCGAACGTTCAAGGACATTTCTTATATCGTCTAATCCAAATTTTATAGAACCTGCAAAATCCGCATGCCCCGGCCTCGGAGTATGGATTTTGCTTTCTTCGGGAACGGATTTATAGGGGTCCATCCTGTCCCGCCAGTTTTCGTAATCCTTGTTTTTTATAAAAAACGAGATTGGCGAACCGGTAGTTAAGCCTCCCCTGACGCCTGATAAAAACTCTATCTTGTCGGTTTCTATCTTCTGCCTTGCGCCCCTTCCGTAACCCGACTGCCTAAGCCTCAGCTTGTCGTTTATGAAATCTTCGTCTATTTTAACGCCCGCAGGAAAGTTGTCTATTATGGTAACGAGCCCCTTGCCGTGCGACTCCCCCGCCGTCAAAAATCTAAGCATTTTAATTATTACCTCCTCAGAAATAAAGGTGTCAGAATTCAATTCTGACACCTTTCTGGATTCCCGCTTTCGCGGGAATGACAAACCTCTGTTTCCCTTCAACCCTCTATCATCGCATACGCATTATGATTATGTATGCTTTCGAAGTTTTCCGCTTCCACCCTGAACCATTTAATATTTTTATTCTTTTTGAGTATTCCCGCTACGCACCTTGTCACATCCTCGACAAACATAGGATTTTCATAAGCATGTTCGGTCAAAAACCTCTCGTCTTCCCTCTTTAACAGCGAATAAATAGGGGAGCTTGCGCACGATTCCACATCGGCTATTATATCCTCGAACCATATCAGTTTATCGAACTCTATCGAAACCGAAACGATGCCTCTCTGATTGTGCGCTCCGTATTTCGATATCTCTTTAGAACATGGACAAAGAGTGTTTATAGGCACCTTGACGCCGACTATTATTAAACTTTCATCATCGGTGCAGGGAGCGTAGGTGGACTCTTTCTTATCGGCAATAAAGGGGTCAGAATTGAATTCTGACCCCTTTATTGCCGACATCTTTATTTCTGACCCCTTTATTGCTGCCGACCTCTTTATTTCATTTATTTCTGCTTTTTCCTGTTTCGGCGCAGCTGCTTTTCCGTCTTTTATAGTTCCATTATAATAGCAAATATACTCCATCAGGCTTTTCTTTCCGCTTACCGGAGCGGTTTTTTCTATAAAATACGGGAATTCAATTTCAACGGATGCTGAACCCGCGTTTAAAACTTTCTTTATTTTTCTTAAAATATCGGGAAAATTAACTATGCTTATTTCGCCCCTGTGCTCGTTTAAAACTTCTAAGAAGCGGCTCATATGCGTCCCTTTGAAATAATGCGGAAGGTCGACGTACATATTTATGTCTGCCACGGTATGCTGGAATGATTTTGCTTTATCGAGAACCGATATAGGATAATGCAGGTTTTTTATGCCGACCTTATCTATGGCTATACCTCTTCCGTCTTTTGAATTTTGAACGTCTGTCAACATTGCTTAATTTTATCAAAAAAACGGAATAATTAAAAGCCTTGACGTTAACCGTTAATTATTCGCGGCGTTATAAATATCATAAGTTCGTCTTTTGAATAGCTGATGCTTCTTGTTTTGAAAAGCCAGCCGAGAAGCGGAATGCTCATAAGTCCCGGAATTCCACTATTAAGAACGGTTTTGCTCATCTGATAAACGCCGCCTATAACTACCGTCTGTCCGTTTTTAATTATAACGGTGGAATTGGCGCTTTCCGTGTCAAGCGCAGCCTGAGCGCCGGAAACGGGAGGAGCGACCGTATTATTAGTTGAGTTAATGACAAGTTTGACGTTTCCGTTTGCCATTATATGTGGGGTTATTTGAAGCGAAATTTGCGCCGTTATAGCCTGAGGAGCCGCCGTTGCGCCGACTCCTGCAACACCGGGCAGATAAAGCGTCTCACCTTTTTCTATTGTGGCAGTCTGATTATTAAGAACGACTACCTTTGGAGAAGCAATAGATTTTGCTCTCGACAGGCTTTCTAAAGCCGCCAGCGTAGCGTTAATACTTGCATAAGAGTTTATTATGCCGACGGTGAACGCTCCTGCCGCCGCTTGAGTAGTAAGGGTCGGGCTCAAACCTGGTCCTGCAGGAACTCCAGAAGCTACGCCGCTATAACTGCTAAAATAATTAGGCGTAACGGCAGCGTTTGAAGACGTCGGGGCGGCGCCGAGATAGCTGCCGTTCCAGCTTATACCAAGCTCGTTTGAATAACTTTTGCTTACCTCGACCATTTTTGCGACAATCTCGACTTCGGGAGTTCTTTTATCCAGCATTTTTACTAATCTTATAGCTCTCGCGACGCGGTTTGGAATATCGGTAATGAGCAAAGAATGAAGGGACTTGTCGTAAATAACCCTGCCCTGCGAACTTAAGACCGATTTTACTTTTGCCATCAGCCCGCTTGCCGAAACATAATTAACGGGAACAAGTTTCGTAACCTTGCGTTCGGAAATAGCCCTCGACCTTTTTTCGGCGGAAACTACCGTTGCTATCGTCCCGGTCGAATTTATATAATAAATCCCATCCTTTTTTATCATGCCGAGACCGTAAGCCTCTAATATCAGCGACAATATATTTTTTAGCGGAACGTCTTTCATTTTCATAGTAACCGTTCCTTTCACGTTTGAGCCTATCAAAACGTTCATATCGGAAACTTTCGCTATCATTCTTATTACGTCGGAAACGTTAGCATTCTGAAAATTGAAGCTGACTCTCATATCGGAAGGATCTACGAAAAATTTTTTGACTCCGCTGCCGTTTCCCCCGCCTGTACTTTGTCCCGCATAAGCCGACGATAAAGTAATACCTGCGGATACAATAAAGAATAATATAAATATAAAAGGCATAAATAATAATTTTCTCGTTCTCATATTATGTTCTCCATAGCTAATAAAATTTAATAACTATCGCATTGTTTTATTTTTATTGTTATTGCTCTATTGTAGCGGCATAACTAAATTCATGGACCGCATTTGACCTAATATATTATAAGTTCTTTCTACTAAATTTACGGCGTTAGATGTAATGGAAACAACTTTTGCCCTGCTTACGCCTACCAAAGAACCGTCGGTAACTATATAAGACCTTCCGCCCGGCGTCTGAACCATAGCAAAATATTTTCCTCTTCTACTCATAATGCCGACGACTTTCAGGGATGAAACGGCGTACTGGAATAACGGCAATTCTCCTGATTTAAATGACGTTGTCGGCCTTTGTGTATATAAAAAAGTCTGGAACGGATCCCTCTTTAAATAATAAGGATAGGCGATATTGCTGCTTTTTATTTTTTTAACGGGTTTACTTTTATTATGCGTTCCGCTATTATTAACGCTGCCGGCATAACAAGAAGGTGCATAAAAAATTAAGCCGGCTAATAAAACTAAAACTACGGTAAGCGATGAAAATTCAAAAATAAACTTAAACCGTTTCCCCTGTTTTATTTTTTTAATTAAATTTTCAGCCATATCGTTTGTATTATTTATCGGTGGTTTATTAATAATTGCCATTTTATACCTCTTTAACTCATTGCCTGCTTATTTCTATGGTTTCTTTACCGCCGTCGGTTTTTGCGCCGGCTTTACCGGAAACTTCGGCTTTACAGCTCCTATGAACGAGAAAGTCGTTCCCTGAAAAGAAACCGAGACTTTACCGCCCTTAGCTTTCTTTGAAATAGAAACGTCGTGGACGTCAACTATTCTTTTCATAGATGCCAGTTTATAAAAAAACTTATATACGTTATAAAAATTTCCGCTTATATTCATCGAAAAAGGAACGGTTTCGTAAAAACCTTTAGTCATTCCTTTATCCGGTTTAAACATATTTAAATTAAGATTTAAAACTTTTTCGTAGTTTGCAATTTTCATTAAAAGCTGAGGTATATTTTTCTTAGAAGGAAGTTCTAAGACTAAACCTGCAAATTCCTTATTTAACTTTTTATCCTGTTTTACTATAACGGGATAGCTCCTTGCTAACGACAAATACGAATTATATTTAGACGTTGCGGCATTTAACGTATTTTGTTTTTGCGTTTCTTTCGATTTTAATCCAGAATATATAAAATAATAGTAAACGCCTATAATAATTATAAACAAAACTATACTTATAATTACTCCCAAAACTTTAGGATTTTTTAAATCGATTTTAGATTTTACAGATTCTATATTCATATTATTTTTTTAAAGCATTTTTAGACAATGCTTCGCCTTTTACGTTCATAGTCATGCTGAAATTTTGCAGTTTCAGCCCTTGTTTTTTTGTTTCGGAAGTCTGTATTAAACTTACATCGTTAAAGAAACCCGTTTTACTTAAATTGTTCATAAATATAGACTCGACCTGCCCGTCTAATGCGGTTCCGGAAACGGATATAACGCCATTATTGGATTTTAAAGAATTAATCCATGAAAACCTTGGAATTACAGCAGTAATGTAATATATATATCCCAACGGACCCATCTGTGCTTTTTTTAACGTTTTAATAATGTTAATCTTTTGCAATATTTGGGCATCCTTTGCTTTCAGAGCGTTAACTTTTTCAACTTGCGGCATTAACACAACCGTTTTTGCATTATAGATTTTTATATTTTTATTTATATCGTTTATTTTACTTTCTATAGAAGACTGCATTAAAAAAATAACGATTCCGCCCGCTATAACAGGAATTATTAAAAAGATAAGCATATTTCGCAAACTTCCGGCTTCTATGGAAATTTTTACTTTTTTAGGTTTTTTATTTAAATTGATTTTAACCAATTTATTTCGCTCCCCTTAACGCAAGACCGACGGCTACTCCGAAAAAATCGTGAATATCGTCGGATAATTCATGCTTAAAAAATAAATTTTTAAAAGGATTTAAATTTGATGCAGGAATGTTAATCTTATTCTCTATTTCCTGCAATATATTGCCGTGCAGCGCAGAACCGCCCGTCAAATAAATTTTTTTAGGATACTGCTTGTCGTTATTTGCCGCAAAATAGTCTATCGTCCTGTGAATTTCGGAAATAACCCTGGTCAAAATCATATCTAAATATATATTGAATTCCGATTTAAAATCTTCGCTTCTGTTCCCCATATTTCCGGTTTTAATATTTTCTGCCTCGTTAAAATTCATTTGAAATTTTTTGGATATCTCTTCCGTTATGTTGATTCCACCGATAGGTATATCCCTTCTGAATAAATTAGTCCCTTTTTGGATTATGTGGACGTTTGTTTCCGACGCTCCTATTTTTACAATAGATATAAGTTCGTCTAATTCTTCGGGATAATTAAAATTAAACATATTTTCTAAAGCTATACAGTCCACGTCTATTATATAAGGATTTAAACCGCACTCATGAAAGAAATTTGACTGGTTTTCTATTATATCTTTTTTGCCCGCAATTATCATTACCGCATCGTTTGAAGGCTCCGACGGCGAATCTCCTAGAACAACGTAATCTAAAGATACTTCGTTCATGTCGTATGTTATATATCTTTGAGCTTCGTAATAAATCGAAGATTCAAGTTCCGACGGTTTCATTTTAGGCATTTCTATTGTTTTAATTATTACGTGTTTACACGGTATTCCGATTACTATTTTTTTTTCGTTTACGCCATGTTTCGCAAGAGAAGTTTTTAGGTATGAAGCGGCAGAAGCGGCATCATTTATAATACCCCCGCCTACAGCTCCGGAAGGAAGGTCTATTTTGTCTAAAACGTCTATATAATATTTATGTCCGCTTTTAGAAAGTTCAAGCACTTTAATAGAACTGCATCCAATGTCTATACCCACGCTCTTTTTCGAACCTATTCCAAATTTAAGCGCCATGAAAACCTCACTTTATTAAATAAATCGGCAATGTATATGCAAAACTTTATATAAATATTAAATTATTTTTTAAGTTTTATTTTTTATAAAACTTGAGTATATAAATATAAAATACCTTTAATTAAATTAAATGTCAAGTATTTTTATTATTTTTTATAAAAATTATAATATTTTTGATTTTATTTTAACTCTAAAAATCGTATAATGTTTCTAAAAAAATTAATAACACTATGAATAAAAACAAAATAATTGCTTACTCTCTTTCTTTGATCTTAGTTATTTTATTCGCCGCCAGGCTTATATTAATAACCAAAATAGATCTCATACCCGAAGAAACTTATTACTGGCAATGGTCGAGGCATCTTGCTCTTTCATATTACGATATGTCTCCTATGGTTGCCTATACTATTGCGTTAACTACTTTTTTCGGCAGATTTAATTCCCAATTTTTCGTCAGATTTGCCGCCCCGGTAATTTCTTTGCTTTTGTCTTTATTTGTATATTCGGCTTTAAAAAAAATAACGGGGAAAACTTTGCCTTCATTAATATGGGCGGTTTTATTAAACGCGGTCCCGATATTAAATATAGGTTCTATTCTGATAGTTTACGGAAATTTGCAGATGCTGTTTTTTTCCTTAACCGTTCTGTTATTGATTTATTTTATTATTTCCGGCAAAGATTTTTACTGGTATTTAATCGGAATATCCACAGGACTTGCTTTGCTGAGTAAATACACGGCGGCATTTATTTACCCTATAGTTTTAGCTTTTATTCTTTTAAGCCAAAAACACAGAAAATATCTTTTTAAAAAAGAGCCTTATATAGCGTTTTTAATATCGGTAATTATATTTGCTCCCGTAATAGTTTGGAACAGCCTTAACGATTTCGTATCTTTCAAACATCTTATGACGCTGTCGGGCGGATATAAAAGTTTCGATATATTTTTAAAAAACCTTACTTTATTTATAGGATCGCAGGCGGGTATTATTTCTCCGTTTTTATTTTTAATAATGATGGTTTCTATATTTGCCGGCTTATACATCGCCTTAAAGGAAAAGAACGACGTTTATTTAGTCCTTTCCTCGGCATCTATAATACCTTTCTTATATTTTTTATATCAATGCACAAAAACTACGGTGCAGCCCAACTGGCCTGTTTTTTTATATTTTCCAGCATTCCTGCTTGCTGCCCTTGTAACTTATAGACTTTATGAAACTTCTAATAAGAAAATAAAAAAAATAATCGTTTATTTTTACGGCCTTTCGTTTTTTACCGGCATTCTGTTTTCGGTTATTATTTTTATTTCCCCTTATTATCCTGCGGTAGGAAAACTGTTTAACGTTAAGATAAGCAAAAGTCCTTTAAGGGATATGCTAGGATGGAAAAATATTGGCAAAGATGCAGATTTTATTTTAAATAAATACAAAAAAGACCGGCTTCTTATAGCCGCAAGAAGATTTCAAACTGCAAGCGAACTTGCATATTACGTTAAAGGAAGACCGCAGACATACTCGTTTAACTATTTTATGAGAAACAACGAATATTCGCTATGGAATAATTTTAAAAACAAAAAAGGACGGAATTTTCTTTACGTGATAGATACAAAATACGGAAGCGACTTAGAAAAAAGCTTATGCGAAAATTTTAAGAGCTGTTCGCTCGTTAAGAAAACCGTAATAAAAAATAAATTCGGCCAAAAAATCAGAACGGTAAAATTTTATATATTACAAGATTTTCTTTACAAAGATAAATATATGTTTATAAAATTCTCGTCTAAGGAATTTTAATTTAAAATTTAAAAGCCTTTTTCGTTAAGAACTTTTAACGGTTCCGAAATCATATCGCTGAATTCCGCTTCTTTTTTTGAAAAGCCGAACGCTAATGCCATTAACTGCGTCAGATAAACAATCGGAAGCTTGGAATCCTTTCCGAATTTCTCGACTATCTTAGGCTGATTAACGTCTAATGCGCCGGCGCATTTAGGGCATATAAGAGCGATAACGTCGGCTCCGGCTTTTTTAGCCTTTGAAATAGTCTGCGAACATAAGGCAAATGATGTTTCCTCATCCTGAACTACGTTCCTACCGCCGCAGCACTGCACTTCATTGCCGTAAAAAACAGTTTCCGCACCTAAAGCTTCCAAAAATTCATGCATGAAACGGGGTCTTTCTGAATTATCCATTTTAGGTTTTTTATCCGTGAACGTGTACATTGAAGGTCTTGAATAAAGGCATCCGTAATAAGGAGCTACTTTAAGTCCTTTAAGAGGTTTAACGACGTTCTTTTTTACTTCTTCTACGCCTTTTTCGTTATACAAAAACTCAAGAATGTGTCTTGCTTCGCCGTCCGGAATATATTCCTCGTTAAATTCGCCCGCTTCTTTAAATATTGCGTTGACGGCAGAAAGTTCGTTTTGATTTTCCTTAACTCTGGTAATAGACCTGGAAAATTCGTGATAGCATACCGAACAGGCCATAATTAAGTTTTTAGAGCCGAGCTTGTTTTTAGCAATCATCATATTTCTAAGGGGCATATACATAGAAGCCGCACCTTTCGATTTCATTTCTCCTATTCCGCAGCAGTTATAATCCGGTATTTCTACAAGTTCAATGCCCATTTTTTTTGAAACCAACTTTGAACTGTTATTGTAGGCTCTGTCTATAGTCAATAAGGCGCAGCCCGGATAATAAGCAGCTTGATTTTCCTTTAATTTATCCATTTATCTAAACCCCCGCTTCGCTGTTTTCAATAGTATTTAATTTATGTAAATAATTTTCTATCGCTTCTTTGGAACTGCTCCAGTTATGAGGCTTGCCCAGCCTTAATACGGAAAATGCCCTGCCGTCTTTAAGCATTTTAAGAATAGCGCCTCTTTCAATTTTTCCAAAAAGTTCCTTTGTTTTTCCTGATTTTTGCATTGCTGACGTATGAAGTTTGGCGAGATCCAGTCTTCCATGTCCTATTATCATATCTTCATATATTTTTTTTACTTCCTCGTCAAGTTTTAATTTAGTTTTAACCTCTTCCTGAAAATATTTTTTTATAACAAGCGCGAGAGCTTCCATCATTTCTGCAGGATTTACCTGTTTTGGACATCTCTGGGAACATTTATAGCAACCCACGCATCTCCATGCAACGTCAATATATTTCTTCAGTTCTTTTAAGTTGCCCAACTGCATCATATAAATAAACGCCCTTGGATTAAATCTTCTATATAAAGGCGTCACGGTACAGCTTGCGGTACACATCCCGCACTGCCAGCATCTGTTTATTCTTGAACCGACTACTGTTTTCTTAATTTCTTCAAAAAAACTTCTGTCGAAATCGGAATTCACGCGTGAAATAATGAAGGTATTCCAGCGGCCGGAGACATCTACGCCGTCTATAACTAAATTTTTTTCTTCTTTAATATTGTCGTCTTCAATAAGATGTCTTGCTACTATATGTTCGCCTTTTTCGGCAACGGGTCTGCCGCCGCCCAAATTTTTGTTATCATGCTTTTCCAGAGCCATATTTTTCCTCCTATTTTATTGCCGGTTCTAACTTTTCTACACCGAGAAGTTTTTTCATTAAAGTAAATCCATCCGGAACGCCGACAGACAAAGACTTAGATTCCGAGTACACCATTTTATAAACGTAATCCGAATACATATAGCTTAGCAGAATATCCGCACCGTAAGGACGTTCCAAATTAAGCCCGTTTTTGCAGGACAGTTCGTAAAGATAATCGATTTCGTCTTTCATTTCCCTAATACTGAAAGGCATAATATAGGGATTGCCGTCCCACGTCCTTTTTAAAAAATCGGCCATATAAGGCAGACACCCAGTACCGTTATCCTGCCTGTAAACCCATGAAGTCCAAAAAACATTCTTATCCGGTTCGTAAAAATGCAAAAGCTCTAAAGCTATGTCTCTTTTAACTATAACGTCATCATATAAAAACAATTCTAAAAAACGTCCTATTCTTATTTCGGCCGACTTTTTAAAATCTGAAAGCACCGCTAACGAATTTTTTAAAGTTTCTTCGCTTACGCCGTTTAAAATTTTTTCCTTATGCCTTCTAATCGAAAAAATCATGGATAATATTTTATCAAGTCTTTCTTTTTCTAATTTGCCGCCGGTTTTCGATGCGTTTATGACATCTGATAAAAACTCCTTTATAATTTCCGTTTTAAATTTCAAAAGATAATTAAAAAGTTCTATTTTTTCATCCGGTAAATTTTCTCTTACTATCTCGAAAAATTTTTCTTCGTATCTTTTATCTATTTTGTTATTTTTTAGTATATAAGGCATTTTACCTGTTTTTTACGGCATAAGTATAAGCATTCATAGCGGCGGCGGCACCTTCGGTAATAGAATCGGAAATAGCCTTAGGCCCTGTACACGCGCCTGCCAAAAAAACTCCGGGTTTATTAGATTTAAACGGGGAAAGCGTAACGTTTTCCGGCTTTAAAAAACCGTGTTCGTCAAGTTCGATGCCAAGCTTGCTCGATATTTCGGGAGACTGCGGTCCGCCTTCCATACCGGAAGCAAGAACTACCATATCGAAGGGAATTTCGAACGGTCCCCTTAAAAGCGTGTCTTCGCCTTTGCATACGACCGTATTGTCCGGTCCTGAAGTAATTTCCGCAATTCTGCCTTTAACTATCTGCACGTCATGTTCTTCCATAGCTTTCCAGTATAAATCCTCAAAAAAACCGTACGTCCTTATATCCATGTAAAATATATACGCTTCGCAGTCCGGAAAATGCTCTCTCATTTCAATAGCCTGTTTTACGGAAACCGTACAGCATACCCTAGAACAATACTGGTTTCCGACATGCCTGTCCCTTGAACCTACACATAGAATAAACGCTACTTTTTTGGGCGGCTTGCCGTTTGACGGCCTTACGAAATTATTCTCTCCCATCATTCTTTCGAGGTCTTTTATATCTATAACGTCGTCGAAAAGCTGATAAGAATACTTTGCATCCCTTGCCGGGTCGAAATGCTCAAAACCCGTAGCAACGATAACGGAATCGAATGTTTTAGTTTCGCTTCCCGATGCAGACTTTATAACGGCGTCGAATTTTTTTCCGTTTTCTTTAAAATCCGAAACTTCGGAAGAATAATAAACTTTGATGTTACCGCCGGACTCGGCTTTTTTAATAAGCTCTCCTATTACGTTGTCGGCCGGCTGCATATCGGGAAACAAAAATTTATATTTGAATTTTTTAGGGTTGCCGCCTAGAAATGAATCCCTTTCGACCAAAGCTACGTTAACTCCCAATTCGGAAAGCATGATGGCCGCATTCAAGCCTGCCGGACCTCCGCCTATCACTAAAATATTTTCAGACATAAAACATCCTCCATTAAATCGCCGTGTTATAATTTTATTATCTTGCTTTTATTTCTTTTTAACTTTTTGGATACTCGTATAAATTAACGGTTTTACCGCCCGCTTTAAGTTCTTCGAGATACGCGTTATATTCTTGTTCAGATTTTTTCCAGTCTATTCCTATTTTTTCGCATAGAGGCCTCCAATCCGTAGTATGCCATTGAAGCTGAACGATTTTAAAAACGTCCGCTCCGCAGACTAATGCCGCAAACATAACATCCGCCATAACTGGAACCTGTTCGGTATAGCCCATAGCTTTTCCTATCCACTGGTTTTTATCCAAGGTAGTCGTACATCCTGTATCCTGCGTAATACAAACGTCGGAATGAGCCTCTCTGACCATCGGCCTTATTTTTCTGTCCATTACGAAAGACCTGGATGCTTCTCTTTCAGTCAATATATGCCTGAAACCAAAACCGCAGCAATCGTACCATGTAGAATAATCAGCCACCTGCGCGCCGAGAGCAAGCATTACTCCCGTAGAAACAGCCGTTCTTTTTCCGGCGTATATGTCTTTGTCGTAAATACAGTCTTCCGGAATCATTTTATATGTATGGCAGGCCGGATGGACGGTCGCTATGACGCTGCTTAAGTCGTATTTTTTTAACTTTGCTATTTCAAACCGCATAACGTGTACCCATTCGCTATAATGTACTATATATTCGGGGATGACTAAATCCCTGCCTATTTTATGCATAATTCTGCGCACTTCGTCGCGCAATTCTTTATTTTCGACGAGCAAATTTCTCATCTCTTTATAGTCGCCGAAAGTAGTAGCACAGTGAAAAAGCGGAAATAAACCTAATTCGTATGCCCTGTGCCAGTTTCTTACGGCGACTGCGGCAAGCCCGACGGGATTGGACGTTCCAGACCCATGGTAATTCCAAGCGGTGCATGACGTCTGGTTTCTTTCATCTACGTATTCGATGCCCATCTGATTCATAAACCACAGTAAAGACACTGGATATCCTGGAATATTGCCGCACTGTCCGCATGATTTGTGATGCCATAATTTATTGGTAGGAATTTTTTTCTTCCATCCAAGCAGGGTTTCGGCTTCTATGGGTTTATTCTCTTCTTTTATATGTATTACCTTAACCTCTCCTTTTGCTTCAAGTTCGAGAAGTCTTTCATGTATATCTTCAAGTTTTCTTCCGGCAGTGTGGATAAAATCCGATTTAACGTTTGCAAGACCGAGCCTGTTGCTAATTTCTATAGCCATATCTATGTCTCCTTATTTCTGGATTCCCGCCTGCGCGGGAATGACTAAACTTTAATTTAAATATTTACCTTATTTTATAATTCCCGTCTTTTCTTTATTATTCCCCCATGCTTATTTTGTCATTCCTGCGCAGGCGGGAATCCAGACTATATAAATTAAGACTAATTATCGCTTCCCGTTAAGAACTCCTAACGTCGTCCACTATATCCTGGATTATTTCGTAAAGCGAAGGGTCGACAGATTCTATTATTTTAAAAACTCCGGCTTCGTCAAATATATCGTATAATTCTTTCATCGTTTCGGGAGCGACGTCCCATGCCAAATTGGTAACCTGAAGGGTCGGCATAGGAATAGCCTTTCTTTTTACGGAAAGGTCCGTCGAAGCGTATCCTATATGCGGACCCCAGTCCGGAAAGAAGTCCGGCTGTATCATGTCGGGAGAAAGCTGATTGCCGTATGCGGTGAGTTTTAAAAGCACGCGCGAATAAGGTTTTAAAACTTTTTTCGCCGATTCAAATCCTCTTCGTACGGCAATTTCCCTTAATATAGCTATGACGCCTCCGGGGCTGTTTAAAAACGGGCAAATCATCGCGCATGTAAAACACTGAAAACAAGCCCATACATATTCGTCCATCATTGTCCAGATAAGCTCAGGGTCTTTCGATTTCATTTTTTGCAAGACTATACGCGGAGAAAAATCAAAAAATCTGTGGGGCGGACATCCGCCAGTACAGACGCCGCAGTTTAAACAACCTCTGACATATTCTTCGTACCGGAAATCTTTTCTTGCTTCTTCGAAAATCTCTTTTTTTAAATCGGCGGGAACTATACTTACTCCATTTTCATCATATTCCATAAAGATCTCCTGCTTTACCGTTTTCGTTTATATCGGCTATCAATAAATAATTTCAAAATTACTTAATTATATTAATAATAACACAATAAATAAAAATGTCAAATTTACTAACAATTTACTAACAATTTTATTTAACAATTGCTTATTAAAGGAATTTTCAAATCTTGTCTTCTATATTTTCGACGTTTTCCATTGCGTCATACTTTGCCCTGCCGTTTACGCCGCCCATCATATCAAGTTCGGACGAAGAAGCGTAAAAATGTTCGTCCGGAGCCGTGGGCACGGAGTGCAAAATTTGTAAATACTGCAGAATAGTAACGAAAAATAAACCGCCTATCATATTGCCGACCAGAGTTAAGGGTACGTAACTATAAAGCCATGAAAAATATGAAATATGCGAACCTGTATTTATAGCTATTAAAATTTCCGACGACGCCACCACGATATGACTGAAAGAGTTTAGATAAATCATAAAGCCTACAACCCATATAATAAAAATCCTAGCTAACGTTCCGCTTGACGCTATTAAGAGCCATGTCATAAGGGTAATCAGCCAACCAGCAAATATAGCGCTTAAAATCATGACGAAGGGTGTTCTATCCATATAACTGTTTGCAACGCCGTGTATATGCTCAACGACGAAAGACGGAACAATCTGATTTAACGAACCTGCTATTACAAGCGCAAAAATAAAAATTCCCGCCATATTTCCTATAAGCGTAAGCGACCACAATTTTAAAAGTTCTAATATTTTGCCTTTTTTTGCGATGACCGCGGTTACTGGAACTAAAAAATTTTCCGTAAAAAGCTCGCTTTTACCTATCATTAAAAACATGAAACCTATAGGAAAAAACAGTGCGCCGAATATTTTCGATATATTAGCGCCGACTAAAGGAGCGGTTGCCCCTGCAACGTACGAAGAAGCAATTATGCCGAAAGTAACGTTCATGCCGGCTATAAGACCCGACATAGACATTTCAAGCCAGCTTCGATTTAGCCTTGCCTGTCCTACTTCGACCGAAGCCTTAAAAATTTCGGAAGCCTCTTTCCCTCCAGGCTTTTCTATTCCTTTAATGGCGCCAATACGAGCCTTGGTAGCTTCTAAAATTTCGTTTATTCTTTTCGACAAGTATAAAGAATGGTGAATTTCCTCGGCAAGATTGTTTTCTATAAGCGCCCTTACTCCGGGGTCGTCTATTACTTCTAATCCGGCGGTATAATCGTTAATTGCGTTTTCTTCTATTTTTAAATCGATTCTAAGCATATCGAGAGGCGCAGCGACCTGATGAGATGCCTCGCTCACACCCTTCTGAGCTTCTCTTATAGAATTTAAAGTATTAGGCGTTCCGCCGAGTTCGATTATTTTTTCCCTAATGTTTATGATGTGCCCGCTTTCTGTGGACGCAAAAGATTTTAACGCCTGAACTAAAATAGGGTCTTTGAGGGTTTTAGCCTGCTCGACGTAAAGGTCCCTGCCCGCTATCTCGGCGGCAAGATATTTTTGAAGCAGGGCAATAGTATCCTGTACGGCTTTGGTATTTTTAGAATGTCCGAGACTTGAACCGCTTTCGCGTTCATCGCTTTTTAAATATAAGTCCGTCATGGTATTAATTATATATCAAGTCTATTAATTTGACAACATGCAAGAACATATGCAAGAAGACAATAAAGCTGAGAAAAAGCAGGGCAAAAAGCAAGGCAATAATTGACTAAAAAGTCATTATGCTGTAAAATAACTGCTTATGGAACCGAAACCTACGCCCGTATCCACAAAACCAGTATCTACAAAAAGCCTTTTAATTGCCATACTTTCTACAATAGCCCTTGCCGATTTCGGACTTGGATTAAATACCGTCGTGCTTCCTCTTTATGCGAAAAGCCTCGGCGCAAGCATAATCACTATCGGTTTAATAATCGCATCTTTCGGGCTAGCCCGCATATTCGTAAATATTCCTATAAGCATTATAAGCAAAAAACTGAACGCGCAATATATACACATAGGAATACTGTCTATTTTTCTGGGCGCAGTAGGATACCTGCTTTCAACTTCATATTATCAGCTTTTCTTATTTAGATTTCTCGAAGGATTCGGCTCCGGCATAATCAACACCTCTTCGATGATAATCCTGACTAAACGCCTTTATAAAGAAGAAAAGAGAGCCAAGGTTTTAAGCAGGTATATGATAGCAAGAAGGCTTTCTATGGGGTCTGCGCCGTTTATCGGAGCCGTAGTCGCTTACGAATTTTCCGATAAAGCTGCATTTTTGCTTTATGCTTTAATAATGGCCGTAGGAGTAATAATAGCTTTTTATAATAAAAAATTCCTAAACAGCATAAATACTATAGACAAAACATCCTTGCAAGACAACGCGGAAAACGTAAAAGAAAACATAAAAATAAAAACAGACACGGAAGATAATTTCATAGAAAATATCAGCATCGATACCGACGGCAAAACTTCTATCAAAACTGCCGATGCAGATAAAAATATCGGCATTAATACACGTAAAAAATATTTTGCGCTTCTGTATAATTTTAATTTTATCGCATTATGTTTTTTAACGTTTACTTTTTTCTTTTCAAGAATAGGTTCGAGAAGGGAACTGGTGCCTTTAGTAGGATACAGCATAATGGGCTTAAATAAAGCGGACATAGGACTGCTTGTTTCTGTATCGGCCGTAATCGGCGTCGTTCTTACATATTATTCCGACAGAGTTATAAATGTTATGGGAGTTAAAAAATCTATAATAACCTCTTTCATTATTACGGCCATAGGAGTTTTAAGCTTTATAATATTTAAAAACCTGATATCGTTCGGATTATCTATTATTTTATTAAGTGCCGGCGGCGGATTTTCAGGTCCTGCAAGAAACCTTTATTTAATGGACAGCGTAGATAAAAACCGTTACGACGAGGCAATAGGCATTTACAGGACGTTAAGCGATTTCGGTTTTGTCCTTGGACCTGTTGCGGTAGGAGCGGTGTTTGATTATTTTAATTATATAAATGCATATATTTTAGTTGCCTTTATAGTGATTTTTGCCACGGTTTTATTCGGATTTTTTGCAAAATCGTATAATAATACAAATACGACTACTACTGTCGTTGCAGATTAAAAATGAATAATATTTTCGTAATATTGCATAACATTATCGTTGTTAATTTTTGTTCTTTATTTATTTAAATTATTTCAATTTTTATTTCATTTAACGATAAATATCGAGCAAGGCAAGGCGCTTATTATCCTTTCAGCGGTACTTCCAAAAAGAATTTCTTTTATTCCTTCTTTATCTCTCCCTTTAAAGCCTAAAATTAATAGTTTGTTGCCTGTTTCTTCTATAAAATCAATTATTTCTTTGCAAGGAGCGCCTTTTTTGACGACAATAGCAATATTGGACTTTTCCTTTGCAAACCTGTAATTAAGTCCTCGCATTACGGATTCAAATTTATCGGCAAGATTTTTTTCATAATTTTCTAATTCGGCTTTAGTAGAATTATTTAGTCCTCTAATTAATTTTTCGTCTATAACGTGCAGAATGGTGAGGAGTTTAACTACGTCATCTGGTATTTTCAAAATTAATGGAATGGATTTAAGCGAAAAATCGGAAAAATCGGTAGCAAACACTATATCGTCGAACAGAACTCCACAGCTCGTTTTAGCATCGTTCTTAAAATCGCTCGAAGAATGAAACAAAACCCTTTTCATAATAAGTATCGGTTTTTCCGTTTTTATAATTATATCGTATAAAGGAGAACCGTAAAAAGAAAAGTACCCTTTTTTTGCATCCGCTTTTTTATCTAAAACTACAAAATCTATATTTTCCGCTCTCGCTTCATCGGCAATCTCATCGGCTATATTGCCTACCCTTATAACATATCTGACGCCGAACCCCGACTTTTCTAAATATTTTTTAATATCTTCAAGCTTTATTTCCGCAAATTTCCTTATTTTATCTTCGTCTTCTTTTTTGTAAACGGAATAAAGACCGTGGTGAAAAACGGAAGGGTCTATTACATGTATAAGTACTATTTCTTTTAAGCCTATTTTCGAATAGTTTGCGAAACAATCAAGATTTTCGTAATAAAAATCTCCAAAATTTATAGCATACATGGCTGTGTTAAACATACTTGCAAATCCTTATTTTATTTATAGTATATATATGTATAATTTTCGTTTTCCAAATATTCTAAATATTTAATTTAATTATACTATCTTGTATTATAAGGTGTCAACAAACAAACTCTATAAACGAAACTTTATTCTACTTTATTTTACATTCGGTAATGATTATGTTTTTTATGTTTATCTTTAATCCAGCAATTAAATAACAAATAACTTCCTGAATATGTTATAATGATTGATATCTAGGTCAATATAATAACTAACCCAGGATGATATCGATATGAAAAATTATGTCACACAAAAAGGTAAAATAAATATACCCCGTTTGCCCAAAATTGCCGATAGAAATCGTTAAAACGGATTGAAAGTTATATGAACATGGATGAGCCGTCTAAATACCGACGGCTCTGAACCGCACCCGTCTACGCGGGAATGACACCCGTTGGACGAAGACCTAAAACCTACAAAGTCATTCCTGCGTAATTTAGATATAAACGCTTGCCGTTTATGCAGAAAAATAATTTTCTATCTGCAATTTTGGAATTGCCCTAGTCACCTGATTTACTGCGGTTTTGAATGGAGCGGGCAACGGGGTTCGAACCCGCGACACCAAGCTTGGGAAGCTTGTACTCTACCAACTGAGCTATGCCCGCTTTTTATATACTTGCATGTTCTTTATTTATATCATAAAAACAAAAAATTGTAAAATGGAAGGAAAACAACTGAAGGAAAAGGATATGCTTATTTTCTTTTAATAAAATTACGGAAATCAAATATGGCAATTTATTAATAATTTTGAGTGGTCGGGACGACTGGATTTGAACCAGCGACCCCTTGCTCCCGAAGCAAGTGCGCTACCGAGCTGCGCTACGTCCCGAAATGAAGTGTATAAAATATTATTATATTACTTATTTTATTTTTTTTCCATTATTTTTTGCTTTATTTTGCTTTATCTTTGTTTTTGCAATTAAATTCTTTCGCGCATTTCGTTAATAGTTTCGGTATAATTTTTCGTTCCCAATATTCCGGAGCCGCTGACTAAAATATCTGCACCGGAATTAGCCGCTTCGGCTATGTTTATTACTTTTATACCGCCGTCGACTTCAATTTGGGTTTGGAGTTCTCTTTTTTGTATTATGCCGTGAAGTTTTTCTATTTTAAACAAAGAGGAATATATGAATTCTTGACCGCTGAAGCCGGGATCGACCGACATAATAAGAACGAGATCTACATCATGAAGTATTTCACTTAAAAAATCCACCGGCGTTGCGGGGTTTATAGCTACTCCGGGACTTGCTTCCAGTTCCCTGATTCTTTCAACCGCCCTATGAAGATGCGTCGTTCCCTCAAAATGAATAGTTAATATATCTGCGCCACTTTTGACAAACTGCTCTATATATCTTTCCGGACGTTCGATCATTAAATGAACGTCTAAGGGAATATCGGTACGTGCTTTAATCGCTTCCACGATATTCCATCCTGCGGTAATATTGGGAACAAATATGCCGTCCATAATATCTATATGTAAAAAATCCGCACCTGCTTCTTCAAGCAGTTTTATTTCTTCGGAAAGTTTTAATATATCGCCCGATAATATCGAAGGCGCAATCTTTTTCAATTTTTCCTCCTTGTAAAATATTTATTATTATTTATATAATAATATTTGATTAGCGTAGCAATTTATTTTTATTAATTATACCACAAATTTATGCAGTTAATTATTATATACTATGAAACTTTTAAAAAAATTTAATTCTCCTAAACCATTCATAAAACGTAAAATAAAAACACCTAAACATAATAAAACTATTCAAACAAAGTAGGTTCTTCTAAGGTTTTTGAGTCGTTATCGTTGCCTCTTAGAGCTTCTAATACGTTTTTCTTTGCTAAATCGTCCATTTCTTTAACGGAAGGCAAATCGTTAAGATTTTTAAGATTAAACGCTTCCAGAAAATAATCGCTGGTTTTATATATTAACGGTCTTCCTACAATCTCTTTTCTTCCGGCAACTTTAATAAGGTTTTTTTCAAGAAGAAATTTAAGCGTGCCGAACGAATCGAATCCCCTTACGGCGTCTATTTCATTTTTGGTAACTGGTTGTTTATAAGCTATAATAGAAAGCGTTTCAAGCTGAGGACCGGTAAATTTTATAGGTTTTATCTCCAAACTGCCGGATATTGCATCGAAATATTCAGGCTTCGTCTTAAAACTTATGCCGTTGTCATTTACGGAAAGATATATGCCATGGTTTGATTTTTCGTTAAATTCCAGTTTTATCGATTCTATAACTTTTAATACTTCTTCTTTTTTTACTTTAAATAAATTCGCCAATTTCTTTAACGAAACGGGTCCTTCCGAAGCAAAAATAACGGCTTCGATAGCCGGAGCCAAAGAATCTAAATCGTCGCTATAATTATTAAGCAGTATTCGGCTTGTCATAAAAACGTTCCATATCCATGCGTATATTATTATAAAACGTAAAAAGGAGTCGGACTTTAAAATCCGGCTCCCTTATATAAAAAATTTTAAAAACCTTTTTTATAATTTATAGAACTTATAGTGAGGTTATTAAATTGTTAAGTATTTTATAAGTTTTGATTTTTTTATTTAGAATAAAGTCCTACGCTTAAACCGTCGAACCAGTTTAAAAACCTGTCGATCATTTCTTTTCCTTTAAAAATAAGACCGTGTTGCGGAGCCAGAATTTCGATATCCATTTTTGACACTCTGTCTATCCATACTTTTTTAGGTTCGTTAGAAGGCATCCATCTTTTATGAAAATATTCCATATATTTTATATGAGAATCGAAATCTTGAACAAATACGTTAGGTTTCCTTTTACTTTTAAAGTCTTCTCTCGGCACTAATGCGGCGCCTATATCGCCTGAAAAAAGTATCTTCGATATCGGGTCGTATAAATTAAGCTGTCCAGGCGAATGAAGATAGTGCGCCGGAATAATATCGAAAGCATAATCTTTGGTCATGTTTAACTTTGCGGTATTACCGTCGTCAATCATTATCATATTTTCCGGTCTTGCGCCGTAATGCGAAATAAAAGTCGACCATATTCTGTCTATAATAACTTTTGAGTCGGTGATCGAAAGCCATAAAGCAAGCGAGGAATTAACATCGGGATCCTGATGCGAGCAGAATATAAATTTTACGTCGGACATCCTTACTTCGCCGGCAAAAGCGGAGGAAACCGAAGAAAACATTTCTATTCCTCCCGGATCCATAATCGTCGCGATTTTATCGTGAACTAGCAGATACTGGTTGGTATCAATTATATAATCAGGCCTGTCGGCATCTTTTCCTATATAAACGAACTTATGATTTGGAGATTCGTATAATACTTCTGACACCATGGTTATGATACCTCTTTATAAATTTATATAAATTTATATACTGGATGGATGCTAAACGCATATATCGCTGACTTTATTGTCTATGTTTTTTATAGTTTTCATAAGTCCTTCATTCATTTTGCTGTCTATTCTCAGTGTGTCGTTAAGTTTGGCACTGACTTTTCTTATTCCGAAAAGAACGTTGGATATTTCTTTAGTAGAACTTGACGATTTTTCGGATAATTTCCTGACTTCGTCCGCAACGACTGCAAAGCCTCTTCCTGCTTCTCCCGCTCTTGCGGCTTCGATAGCGGCATTCAACGCCAGCAGATTAATCTGGTCGGTAATAGACACTATTGCGCTTAAAATTTCGTCGGTAAAAAGAGTCAATTTGTATAGCTCTACGGAATCCTGATAAGTCTTTTCCAGAGTAGAAAAAGAACTTGAATACATATGGCTTAACGAATCGACGAAATTTTTGATTCCGGTTTTAGATTCAAAGCATTTTGATTTAAAGCGATTAAATTGTTCGTTGATTTTTGGAAGCTCTTCGGAATCGCTTGCGCATGAATTTAAGAGATTATCTTTGTTGCGTATATCTTCTTCGAGCGAAGCTACTTTAGACCTTAAAGATTCGATTTCCTTTTTGAATCCGTCGCCCGCCGAAGCGATATCGGCGTCTTTCCGTTTTAAATAAACTTCAAGTTCGCTATTTTTTTTCTTAAGTTCATTGATTTCGTCTATTAATTTCTTGTATTCGCCGCTCGATAATAATTTCATATAAAGCACCCGCTTTTACGATATAAGGTTAGTAATTATAATATTATATAGAAATAATTTGCTTTGAAATAATTTTATATTTTTGTAAAATTTATTGCAAGAGTTTTTATTTTTTTTAAATAATTTTATTTGCAACGGCGGCGGCGCATTTTATGCCGTCTATAGCGCTTGTTATTATGCCTCCGGAATAGCCGGAACCTTCGCCGCAAGGATATAAACCTTTAACGGATAAGGATTCGTAATCTTTGCCTCTTTTAATTCTAACCGCCGACGACGTTCCGGTCTCTATTGCGGTTAAAACCGAATTTGGAACAAATCCCTTATACTTTTTATCGAATTCAATAAGAGAGCCTGCAATAGAACGATTAATAAAATCTGGTATAAGTTCGAACAAATTAAAATATTTTACAGACGGTTTATAAGAAGGCTCAGGTATCAAATTTCCCCTTTTAATGCCGCTATCTGATTTTAAAGCGGAATTCACATTAAACCCTGTTTCTTTTTCAGTTTTACCTATTACGTCCGCTATATATTCCGGCGTGTATTGATAAGGTGCGCCGTAGCCTCCTCCGCCGGCATTAAAGGCTTTAATTTCCAAATCTTTTCTAAACGAAAGAAATCCGCCGTCCAAAGAATATTCCTTTTTGTCTAATAATGCTACCATATCCGCTCTGACGGCGGCTACTATTGCGCTGTTAGAATTTTCCAAATCGCGGCTTGAATAACTCATTCCGTTAACCGACAGAATATTTTCGCCGGAACTGGAATTTATCACTACTCCGCCCGGACACATACAGAAAGAATAACCGCCGTATTCCTTGGAAGAAACATTGTAATACACTCCGCTGAATTTTAAATCGTTTTTGTTTCTGCCGCCTTTAAAAAACAGGGAATCTATAAAATTCCTCTTATGTTCTATCCTGAATCCTACGGCAAAAGGTTTGTTCTCTAAAAATACGTTTTTCCTTTTCAGCATTTCATAAGTGTCTATGCTGTTAGAACCGGCGGCTAAAATTAAAAAATCCGCAGAAATAATTCTTTTGTCGGTTACCGCCGAAACTATACGATTATTATCGTCCGTATCAAAATCTTTTAATTCTTCTCCAAAAAAAATTTGCGCTCCGCCGTCTGTAAGATAATTTCTTATATTTCTGAGTACATCTATAAGAATGTCACTGCCTACATGGGGTTTATGCTCTACGAGAATTTTTTTGTCCGCTCCCATTTTTACCAAAAAATTTAAAACGAAAGACACCGCCGCATCATCTTTTCTCGTCGTTAATTTTCCGTCCGAAAAAGTACCCGCTCCGCCTTCTCCAAAAACAACGTTGCTTTTTTTGTTAAATTTTCCTTTATTTAGCAAGGCATTTACGTCTTTTATCCTTTCTTCTACGCATTTTCCTTTTTCTATTAAAACTGGCCTTATGCCATGTTTCAACAAATATACAGCGGCAAAAATACCAGCCGGGCCCATGCCTGTTATTAAAACCGCCGGTTTATTGCAGTTATTTTTTTTAGTTTTATTGTTATCGGTTTTTTCGGCATTTTCATTTTGCCTACCGTTTTCAAAATATAACGAATTTTCTTCATAAAAAAGTTTTTCTTCTTCATAGCTTGCTTTTCTTGCTTTTATACCTATACCTGCTAAAATATTTATAATATCGTCTTCATTTTTACCCGAAAAGTCGAATTTTATTAAAACCTTATAAACGTTTTTCGGTTCTCTTTGCCTGAAATCAAGAGATTTTTTAATTATTTTTATTTTGTGCCTAAAATTTTTTATATAGTTTATTCCTTCGGAAGATTTTTCGTTAAAATACTTCAGAAAATAATCAGAAAAAATTTCTTCCTCTTTTTCTAATTCTGTCGTTTCCGGATTTTTTCTTTTCACCGGTATTTTAAAATCATAAATAAGAATCATATAGGCATCGTGTCAGGAAGGGTTTATTAAAGACAGGGCGGATTCTTTTATCAGCTCTTTTGCCGTTAATTTCGCCGTATTTTTAAGCGGAATTAAAAGCACCGGACACACGGAATGCTTTGCAACGTAAAAAGAAACAGAACCGGATACTATCTCTTTGATTCCGACCCTTTGGTGAGTTCCGACAGCAATTATATCGGAAGCGTTTTTTTTTGCAAAATTGATAATCTCTTCCTGCGGATTGCCGGTATATACGGATATTTCGTAATTTAAATAATACAAACCCGATTCTTTTAATTTATCCTCTATGGACCCGTGTACTTCCTCCGCTTTTGATTTTATAGAGTTTTTTTTACCGGAAAAAGAAAAAATATCGTAAGGAATGACGTGCAAAATTTGAAATATCGCGGCGGATTCCCTGAAAAAAGATGCCGCAGACGCAAGCACGAACCCCGTTTCAAAATTTAAATCTACCGCTAAAAGAATTTTTTTTTCTTTTTCCATATAATAATATTATACGATTGAAGCGTTTTTTTCAAGACTGCTTTTAATTTATGCAGGGTTTTGCTATAATTGTAAAAACGGAAGAAGAATTTATTAAATTTAACAAAAAAATTAATCGATTATTAAGGGGGATAACGAAATGTGCGACGAACACCATTTAGACGACGCTTTAAGCGAAGAAACCAGAAATTTAGAAATGGCAAGACAATCGCTTATTGAAGAATTTCAAGCAATTAACTGGTATCAGGAAAGAATAGAATACACCGCCGACGAAGAATTAAAACATATTCTTGCGCATAACAGAGACGAAGAAAAAGAGCATGCCGCAATGCTTATGGAATATATAAGAAAACACGACAAGGTTCAGGACGACAAATTTCTTCATCACGATTAAAAAATAATGCTTTTTAAAACTGCACGTCTATGCTATAATCTTATAGAGTAATCCGAAAGTACGGCATTAAGGCCGAAAACCCCGCCAGGTTCGAAAGAAAGCAACGGTATCGATTCGAGGTGCGCGTATTTAATCGGATTACTCTTTTGTCATTATATGCTGCATTTATTGACGACGGTTGTTATTGTTGTTGTTATTTTTATCGGTAAAATACGCATTTATATATTATAATTCTTTAGTTTTTCCTTTATTTTTTTATTCATCTTATCTTATATTGCTATATAAAATATATAACGCAAATAATAAATACGGACTTAATTTTTTGCTTAATAAAACTTCAGACTATTCAAAATTACTTCTTACCGGTAATGAAGCAATCGCTTTAGGCGGAGCAAAAGCAGGCGTTTATACCGCCGTCGGCTACCCCGGAACGCCGAGTTCGGAAATACTTCCTTATTTATCTAAATTAAACAGCAGCGCAATAGTAAACTGGTCTATCAATGAAAAAACAGCGTTAGAAATAGCGATAGGAACGTCTATAGGCTATAAAAGGGCAATGTTTACCACTAAACACGTCGGCTTAAACGTTGCTTCCGACCCGCTTATGACTCTCGCGCTTACGGGAGTAAGAGGTGGATTAGTCGTAGTTACCGCCGACGACCCTGGAATGCACAGTTCTCAAAACGAACAGGATAACAGGCTTTATTCAAAATTTGCGAAAATACCGATGTTAGAACCTTCCGACAGCCAGGAATGTTTAGATTTTACTTCAAAAGCTTTCGACGTAAGCGAAGAATTCGATACTCCGGTTATTTTAAGAACTACTACGAGAATATCCCATTCAAGAAGCGTCGCCGTTTTTTCCGGCAAATTTCCGCCGGCAGAAGAACTTGAAAACACGAAAAATATTTACAGAAAAGATATTGAAAAATTCGTAATGGTTCCAGTTTATGCAAGAAAAAGACATAAAACCGCTTTAGAGAGGTTAAAACGGCTTATTGATTTTTCTAACGGATCAGGATTAAACTCGATTGAATATAACGATAAAGAATTCGGCATAATAACAAGCGGCATTTCTTATCAGTACGCTAAAGAAATTGCGCCTTTTGCTTCTTTTTTAAAACTGTCTTTTTCTTATCCGCTTCCGGATTTATTAATAAAAGATTTCGTAAAAAACGTTAAAGACATAGTTATAATTGAAGAATTAGAGCCTTTTATCCAAAACGAAATAGCGTCGTTTGGCATAGAATTAAAAGGAAAAGAATATTTTCCGCAGGACGGAGAATTTAATCCCGATATCGTATTATCGGGACTTCAAAAAGCCGGCTTTTTTAATGGCAAAAAACATATCGCTAAAGAAAATGATGCGGATAAAGACTTTCGCATTAGTTTGCGCAATACTCTGCCGCCGAGATTTCCGGCTTTGTGCAGCGGATGCCCTCACACTTCGGTATTTTACGCTCTTAAAAAATTAAAAGTTCCAGTTATGGGCGATATAGGATGCTATACTCTTGGAGCACTGCCGCCTCTTAACGCCATGGACAGCTGTATTTCGATGGGGCTTGCTTTCGGCGCTGCACAAGGTTTGTCCCTTACAAAATCTTCGCATAAAAAAACAGTAGGAATTTTGGGCGATTCTACGTTCTTTCATTCCGGCATAACTTCTCTTATAGACGCAAAATATAATAACGCAAAATTTACCGCTATTATTTTGGACAACTCCACTACGGCGATGACCGGAGGACAGGATCATCCAGGCACGGGAAAAAACCTTTCTTCCAACCAATTAATTTCAAATAAAATAGATATTAAAAAAATTATAGAAGGAATAGGAATAGAAGAAATTTTCGTAATAGACCCATACGATTACAATGATACGTTTAAAACTTTAAAAAAAGCGCTTGATTCAAATAATCTTAACGCAGTCATAACCGACAGGCCATGCGTATTATACCCCAAAAAAATAGATACCGGAAGAAAATTTAAAATATCGGACGGATGTACCGGATGCGATTTATGTATGCAGACCGGGTGTCCGTCTATACGCTTGCCTTACGAAAAAAACGGCGCAGTAAACCCTGTTCCCTTTATAGATTCGTCCTGCATAGGATGTTCTATATGCCGAGATATATGCGTTTTTAATTTTATCGAAGAAATAAGTCAATCTTAACTCAAGATAATTAAAATATAAAAATAAATTAAATTTAAACTGCGAAAATAAATGGGCGATTCAACACAAAACATATTAATTTGCGGAATAGGAGGACAGGGCGTCGTACTTGCCGGTAAGATTATCAGCCACGCGGCATTTGAAAGCGGCATGGATATTAAAACGTCGGAAGTTCACGGAATGTCGCAGAGAGGAGGTTCGGTTTCAACCCATATAAGATTCGGGAAAAAAATATTTTCCCCGCTAATACCGAAAAACGGCGCCACGGCGATTCTTTCTTTCGACATTTATGAAACTTTACGATATTCGGACAAGTTTGCAAACATAAATACGATAATAGTTTCGTCAAACGACGGTAAAACTCCGGCGTGGACATCTAAAACCAAAAATGGTACAATCAAAAATAATTTTACGGATATATATTCCATAGCCTCGGTTTTAAAAGATAATTTTAAATCTTTGACTCTTTTGGACGATAAACTGATTGCGGAAAATCTCGGAAATATTAAAGTTTCAAATATTATACTTATAGGAGCTTTATCAGTTTTTACGCATATAAAAGAAGAAATTTGGCTAAAAACCATTGAAACAAACGTTCCAGAAAAAACGATAGATTTAAATATTAATGCATTTATGAAAGGCAGAGATTCATTATGAATATAAAATATTACGAAAAAAAATACGAAACTATGGACCGTTCCGGACTTTCGCAGATTCAAACTGAAAGATTGAAAAAAACGTTAAAACTAATATTTTCCGGGGGCGGTTTTTTAAAAACAAAATTAAAAGAATATGGAATAAAAAAATTAGGCGATATCGAAAAAATAAAATCGATTGATGAGTTAAAGAATATGCCGTTTACTTATAAATCCGACCTCGTAAACAATTATCCCTTCGGAATTTTTTCTCAGCCTTTAAATAAAATAATAAGAATACATGCATCGTCAGGCACTACCGGAAAACCTATTATAGCCGGATATACAAAAAACGATATTAAAATATGGTCTAAGTTAATGGCGAGAGTTTTTTGCGCCGCAGGTATTTCTAAAAAAGATATAGCACAGAATGCCTACGGTTACGGACTTTTCACAGGAGGATTAGGGTTTCATTACGGGGCGCAGGAATTAGATTTAATGATTATTCCTATGTCGACCGGTTTTACGGAAAGACAGCTTACCATGATGCAGGACGTCGGCGCAACTGTTCTTTTCTGTACACCTTCTTACGCTCTTTTTCTCTCCGAGGAAATAAATAAAAAAATAATCGATAAATCAAATATTAAATTAAAAAAAGGTATTTTCGGAGCGGAACCATGGTCTGACGAACTCAGACAAAAAATAGAATGCTCGCTTAACATAGATGCTTACGATATATACGGATTGAGCGAAATAATCGGCCCAGGCGTAGCATACGAATGTATTTACAAAGACGGACTTCATATAAACGAAGATAATTTTTTTCCGGAAATAATAAACCCAAAAACAGGAGAAGTTTTAAAAGACGGGGAAACAGGAGAACTCGTGCTGACCAGCCTCAATAGAGAGGCAATGCCGGTAATAAGATTCAGGACAAAAGATATAACGAGGCTTACGAGAGAAAAATGCAGATGCGGCAGAACTTTCGTCAGGATGGACAAGATAAAAGGAAGAACAGACGACATGATAATTTTAAAAGGCGTTAACGTTTTTCCGTCTCAGATAGAATCAGTTTTATTTAAACTGGATTATTTAGAACCTATATATTTAATAGAATTATATACCGAAAATCTTTTAGATAAAATGAACATAATAGTTGAACCAAAAGAAGAAATTTTTAACGGCGGCGAAGCTAAAATCGAAGCGGTTACGAAAGAAATATCCCACAAAATATACGAACTTATCGGAATCAGGGCAAAAATAACCGCCGTCCCCCCTAAAACTATCGAGAGAAGTCAGGGCAAGGCCAAAAGAATAAACGACCTGAGGAAGAAACTATGAAATCCTCTCTATAAGCTCTGCTAACGCGCCTACGTCTACAAGAGTATCTCTGCAAGGTCCGTTAGGTCTCATATTGGGCAGACCGTAAACAAAAAGCGGAAAGCTGTCTATAATTCCCGAACTTAAATCTCTTTCGCATGCGACTGCTATAACGGCTTTAGGTCGTTTCTCCTCTATAACTCTGCGCGCAAGCGTACCTCCGGTAGCAACTGCCATAAATATGCCTTTCTTTTTGGAAAGCGCCGCAAGCTCTTTTATGTTACATTTTCCGCAATTCAAGCAGTTATTTATATCTTCGGTAATTTTAGCCTTGCAGTTATGAAGCTGAAGGCAGTGCGGAAGCAGTATTAATATCCTGTCAAAAGCTACGTTTTTATTTAACGAGAAAAGAAGGAAATTGTTTATTTCGACAAATGAAGCCTGCATTTTGTCCCTGTTTATCCTGAATACGGAAGTGATAAAAAAAGCCATCGGATAAAGAATTTTTATCAAAATATACCGTGCCGGATAAACTAGAAAAGATTTACCGCCGTTTTTCCGTCTGCCTGTCAATCCCGCAAAAAAAATTAGAATAACCGAAAGCAGTATAAAATCTAAAGCGAAAAAAATATACAACGGCAAATATGGGCTTATTTTTTCCAAACCGCCGGATATTATCCAGAAAAGAAGCAAAAATACCGATAAAATAACAAAAAGCGAAATCGATATTATCTTCAAAAAATAAACATGTTCTTTTTTTAAGGACATATTAAATCGCCCTGTTTAATTCTAAATCCGTTGACGATATCGTTGTAGTCCATAACGTTTCTGCCTTCCGGCTTAAGCTTTATTAGCCGTATATAAACCCCTTTTTTAACGGTGGAAATAAGCAGTCCGGTTTTGTTTGCAACGACGGCCGTACCCGCCGCAATAATATCGGATTTAGAAAATACTTTTTCTATTTCTTTTTTATAAATATCCGAAAAACCGCCGCAATAATCGGAATATTCAAATGTTTCATGCTGAACGCCGTTTTTAGTTTTCCCGCTTTCTATTTCCGTTTTTTCGCATGCATCATCGACTATTAACTTTGCTTCTAATATTTTTACGTTTTTGTTTTTTAAAATAAAAAAAGCTCCTCCCGCTTCAGAAAAAGCCCTTATTTTTGCATATATAACGGCAGGTTCGTCCTTAGAAAAATCTATTCTCAGTTCTTCCTGCTTTATTAAAGCAGTTAAATCATGCGCCCTATTGCCTTCTTTTTTTGCTAAATCCTGACCGTATCCGCATTCAAAAAAATTTATTCTATGTTTATATACAGTCTCTACTACTCCGGAAAGCAAGAGAGAACCGGCTAAAGACAATTTTTCGTAAAGACCGGAAAAGTTTTCGTTTTTATCTAAAGCAATTCTTTGCTGAGCCGCCAGAGGACCGGTATCTATGCCTTCATTCATAGCCATTATTGTAACGCCGCCGAATTTCATCATTTTTAATATCGTATAGTGTATAGGGCTTGGACCCCTTAAATCAGGCAAAAGGGAAGGATGCAGATTTAATACTCCATATACGGGTATATTCAAAATATCAGGGGTAAGAATGAGTCCGAAAGCGACGACTATTATAACGTCGGGGGCAAGGGTTTTTAAAAAATCGGTTTCTTCCCTGTTATTTTTAAAGGTTTTAGGGGTTCTTAAATCAATGCGATTTTCACGGGCAATTTTTTCGACCGGCGATTCAATATATTCTTTTTTTTTAGAATCCCATACCGGGGACTTTGTATAAACTGCCTGTAAATCAACGATACCGTTTTCCTGAAACATTAGCATATCAAGCAATGAACGTGACGCAATTTTAGGCGTCCCCATAAAAACCGTTTTAAGAGGCAGCATGCTCTAATTTCTTTTTTTTCTTAAGCGAAGCGTTATATAAGGAGCGTTTTAGCGGAGAAACTTTATCTATAAATAAAATTCCATCGAGATGGTCTATCTCATGCTGAAAAGCTATAGAAAGCAAGTCTTTTGCATCCATTACAAACTCATTTCCGAAAATATCGTATGCCCTGACTTTTATTTCAAAAAATCTATCTACATCTGCATTAAAATTAGGTATGGAGAGGCAGCCTTCTTCATAGGTCGTTTTGCCTTCCTTAAATATTATTTCAGGATTTACGGCTATTATTAAATCTTTATTCGCCGTAAGAATATTATCTTCGTCGAACGCAAAAGATATTTCTTTATCTTTTTTTCTTGCGATGTCTAAAATTATTATCCTTTTATTTATACCCGTCTGCGTAGCCGCAAGCCCGATGCCGTCCGCTTTATACATAGTGTAAACCAAACTCTTAATCAAAGGAATATTGTTTTTAATATCGCAGATTTCAATAGGACTTGCTTTAACCCTCAATTTTGGGTCGGGATATTTTAAGATATTTAAAAATTCCATTGCCGAAATTACCGCATAACCTCCTTTATATATATTTTTACCGCCTATTTTATTTTGTTAAAATTAAGGCTTTTTTGATAAATTACAAGTCCGTGAAGGGTAAGAGGAAGATTATATAAGTGTTCCGTAGCGGCGTTAGGCGGCCCTTTCTTAACCGGTCTTGGCGGCACTTTTAAAGCGGCAAATCCTGCCGGAATCTTTTTTCTTTTAACTCTCAAAAGCGGACCGTGCTTAAGGGGAAGCGGTATCTCTTTTTGAGGAGTGATAGCATACATACCGTTAATTTTTCTTGCTTCAAACCATATACCATTAGCCCAGTAATAATATTTTTTTTTATAAAAATAATAAATCTTTTGATTTTTTTTGTTTATATATGCTTTTAAATTTTTAGATATTTTGAGCTTTATATACATCTTTCCTTCAGTGTAATATCTATTTTTTTTGCTTTTCTTAACCGCAAATAAACGCCCTCCTTTTAATACCGAAGCCGAAAATGCCGAACACCACGTGGACGGCATAATATAAAATGCCGCCGAAATTAAAAAGACGGATACGGCAGCTGCAAAAAACATAAAAAAATATTTTATGGATCTTTCCGCCCGGTATTTATACATATTAACTCCTCAATTTAATATTTTATTTTTATATATTTGTATAATTATTATATACATTATTTACGATAAAAATCAATTTTTATATTTTTTCAATATTTTTCAATATTTTTCTGTTGTCAATATTTTTCTTGACTTTATATTTGAATTAGATATATAAATATTAAGATATAAAATAAGTCAAATTTTAAATAAAAAGGAGAGATTAAATGTTTAAAAAAATTTTATGCCCCGTCGATTTCAGCGACACGTCAATGAGTGCCGCAAATAACGCAATTAAATTTGCTTCCGAAGTTAAAGCGGAATTAACGTTTATTCACGTTTTAGATATTCAAACACTGCAAAATATAGCAGATCTGTCGGGAGGCGGCATAAACGATATCGACCTATTACTTGCAGAAGAAAAGCCCGTATTAAGCAGGCTTAAAGAAGAAGCCGAAAAAAACGGCATAAAAGTTAATACAGTTTTGACACGCGGCGAACCAGTCAACGTAGTTTTAAACGAAATTAAAGAAGGGGGATTCGACCTCATAGTTATGGGAACGCACGGGAAAAAGGGGCTGACGAGATTGGTTCTGGGTTCTATGGCTGAAAGTATAGTAAGGCAGTCGCAAATTCCGGTACTTTTATACCATTGCACCGGAGAAAAATGCTGAAGTTAAAATAATTACGGAAAATATTTACAAATTTTTAAATATCCTACAATAAATAAATAAAATGGAGGGCGTAAACAAAATATGCATTACGACCTCCATTTTTATATGCATCAATAAGATTTAATTCTATAAATTATATCTTAATTTTATTGCCGATTAGCATACCCTTCCATGACTTTACCGAGAAAAGCCGCTTCTGGAACCGCACCCACAACTTCAGCGGATTCATTCATAATCGTTTTAGGCACGCTGAAAACCTCATATTTATCCGAAAGATTTGGAAATTCTTGAATTTCTATCACGTCTGACGTAATATTTTCGTTAGTTATAGCAAAACTGTGCGCAAGAACCGCCGCCGGCGGACAATGAGGTCAGGTAGGGGTTACAAATACCTGAATGTTATAAGGTTTTGTTATTTCTTTTAATTTTTCAATAGTTTTTTCCGACAAGCCGGTATCCTTGGTAGAGACGTTAATTATTCCGTTAACTAAAGTCATAAATTCATGGCCTGCCGGCATGCCGTAAAATCTTACTCCGTAATCTTTATCGCCTTCTATAACTATAGCGGGAGTTCTTTTTATACCATAAAATTTAACTTTATCGGTATCTTTATCGAAGTCGTATTCATCCAAAGTTATTTTATCGCTCAACCCTGCAACCTCGGTAAGTATATCTTTGACTTCCTTGCAATAAAGGCAGGCATCTTCGGCTTTAAAAAAAATTAACTTAACGTTATTTTTTAATTTTTCGTTAAAATCTTTTTTCAGGAACTCGGCGTCCTGTTCGCTTAATAGGGGCATTTTTTCTCCTTTTTTTTATTTACTAAATTTTAGGCTATAGTTAACATTATACAATTTTTAATACTTATTTTGCAAATATTTATGCAAATATTTATTGATTTTTTTTAAAAATATGATATAAATATAATATGCAGCCAAAATTACATAACTATTGTATAGATAAGACGTTTGAGCTTCTTTATAACGATTCTAAATTAAACGTTATCAATTCCCTTCTCGATAAAAACATTTGCGGTATTAAACCGGAAGAAAGAATCAGGCTAATGCATCACGGCTCATACATAATCGACAGGCTTGCTATAAAAAAACTTCGAGTTCATTGGTTCGGAGGGCATTACCTTTATCCGCATTCGCATGCAGGATATATCAGCGGCTTTTCCGACGCCGGAACAAAATGCGTTCAGCTTTTTAATATAGCCCTGAAAGATTGGGAGAAAGGCAGATTTAAAAAATCGTTTATAAATCTCGGAGGCGCCGTTCATCTTGTGCAGGATTTATGCATTCCTTTTCATACTACAAATCTTGCATTAAAAAAACATGTTCTTTTCGAAAGATGGATGTCGGCAAATTATTTGGAAACAGATTTAAAATTAGAAAAAGGTATATATAAGTTTAAACCTCTCAATGGGCATTACAAAGACGCACATCCTTTCGGATGGGTGGATTATAACGCTCACAATTCTTCTCTTTATTTGCCTGAGTTGCTCTATGCAAAGACTAAATTGGAATATTTTAACGCAATGAGCCGAATTTTACCCGAAGCAGTAAAAACTTCGGCAGGTTTTATAGAACTTTTCGCAAATAAAGCCGCGAAACTGCAAAAGCATTAAATAAGCAATATATCTACAAGCAAATAATAAGTATAAAAATATATAAACGACAGTGTCAAAAAAAAACTCCGAAACTTTCATTTCAATAAATGAAAATTTTAGCGTTAATCCGTTATGCGACGAAATCCACGGCGGAAATATTATCGATTACGGATACGAATGCGGCATAATCGACTTTTCTGCCAATATAAACCCCCTCGGATTGAGTCAAAAAGCATCCGAAATTTTAAAAGATTTTAAAAAATTAAAATTTTTTACGGAAAATTATCCGACAATCTATCCCGAACTTTTCGTCAATGCCTTATCGTTCTATCACGGCATAGAAAAACAGTTTATTTGCGAGGGCGCAGGAGCTTCCGAACTTATATTTAATATTACCGCCAAGTTAAATTCTAAAAACGTAATCATAGTAGAGCCTTCATTTTACGAATATGAAAGAGCCGCTCTTTCAAAAATTCCAAAATCTAAAATTTTTCATATCAATACGTATTTATCGGAAAATTTTGAGTTGAAAGAAAAAAGTTTATCTAAGCTAATTAACTGCATAAACGAGAACATCGGCGAAAACGATGCGGTATTTATAGCAAGTCCTTCAAATCCCGCAGGAAATATAACTCCGCTTCGAACCATAGTACAAATACTGAAAAAACTGAAAGAAAAAAAAGCTTTTTTAATATTAGACGAATCTTTTATGGATTTTTGTGAAGATTTTTCGTCAAAACATCTGATTGCCGGAACGAGTTTGGATTATAAAGAAACAAGCGGCAGAAATAAATTCGAAAACTTAATAATAATAAGGTCTATGACTAAGTTTTTTGCGATGCCGGGACTAAGGATAGGTTACGCATTCGCAAACCCGTTTTTGACGCAACTTCTTTCGGAAACATCCATTCCTTGGAAAATAACGTCTATATCCGAGCAGATAGCTTATTCGTCAATATTTGACAACGATTATATTTTACGCTCCAGAATGTTAATTGAAAAATTAAGAAAAGATTTTGAAAATAAATTAAAAAAAATACCGTTTTTAAGAATAATACCGGGTTCGGCAAACTTTTTTTTAATTAAAATAATCGATGAAAGATTAAATTCAGAAGACCTGAAGAATTATTTTCTTGAATGCGGTATTTTAATAAAGAATTGCGGCGGCTACAGATGTTTAAACGACAAGTATTTCAGGATAGCCGTAAGAAAAAAATCGGAAAACGACTATTTTATACGACAGTTAAAAAAAATAAACATTTGAATTTGAATTGACCGGCATATATAATTTTATATATATAATTTAAGAATGAAAATAATCGTAAATATTTTTTGCCGTCGCTTTATTTACGCCTTCAACCGCAGTCAATTCTTCTATAGAAGATTTTTTTATATTTTCTACGCTTTCAAACTCTTTTATTAAATTGCCGTAAATTCTTTTTCCTACCCCGTCTATATTTAGCAAATCTGAAGTAATCAGAGACTTCGTCTTAATTTTAGAAAAATAAGAGACGGCAAACCTGTGCGCCTCGTCTCTTAAACTCATAAGCATTAAAATCGGCTCTTTGTTTTTGCCAAAATTAACTTCGTTTTTCCTGCCCGAAACGTAAAGTTTATCCAGTTCTGTTTTTTTATAAGGATCAGTATTTTTATCGCCGCCATGCCCTATTCTGCGCACGCTGTTTCTTTTAAAAACATCTTTGGCCTTTGCTATCGCTATAAGCGCTGGGATATTTTCTTTGTCGAATGCTTCGTTTATTTTTTCCACTTTCATAAATTCTTCGGCTGTTTTAACAAGAACGTTAAGTTGCCCCTTACCTCCATCGACCATAATAACGTCGGGAAGAGGGTCTTTGCCCGAAGCTGCGCCCTTAAAACGCCTGCTTAAAGCCTCATACATCATAGCATAATCGTCTGGAGTATTTTTGGTTTTAATCCTGTAACGCCGGTATAAAGAAGTATCTTTGACTCCGTTGCGTAAAACGGATTTGGATGCAACGGCGTAAGTTCCGGAAATATTAGAAATATCGAAACATTCTATAATTTTAGGAATTTTACTTAAATGCAAAATTTCTTTTAAAATTTTTAATTTATTTGAATTTACGGCGTAGTTATTCGTGCCGCAATTAGCATTTATATTAACATTAGCATTACTACCGTCATTAGCATAAACACCGACGATAGCTTTGATATTATCGTCAGCATTAGTATCAGTATTAGCATTAAAATTAGCGTTACCGTTATGCTCATTTTCTTTAATTAATTCATTTGTATCGTTTAAATCAAAATCTCCGCCTGCTTTCTCAAAAAAATTCTTTTTTGCATTTTCAAAAGCCATTTGTATCAGGGTATCATACTTATTTTTATTTCTTTTTAAACTATCGGGATCGATTATTTTAACTTTCTTTCCTGAATATTTTTTAACATATTCGAAAAGGCTTTTTTTATTTTCTCCGCCTATTTTTATCGGAACAAGTATTTCATCGGGAATATCTGCGTTAATTTCAAAATTTTTAGCATAATATCTGTCTAAAAAAGCAGAAATCATTTCGTCGTCTTTAAGATAGATATTTTTAAAAAAGAAATTTTTAGTACCGGTGACCCTGCCGTTCCTTATAATTACTACGGTTATATCCAATTTATCATTTTGCGAATAATACCCGACTGCATCGATATCCTTTTCCTCTTTAAACACAACCGCCTGTTTTTCGTTTATCTTTATAATGGCGTTAATCTTATCCCTCAATTTTATGGCCGCTTCAAAATTTAACTCTTCGACGTGCTTATCCATGGACTTTTTCATGGATTTTATTAACTCTCTGTTTTTGCCGTTTAAAAGCAGAATTATACCTTCTACAGATTTTTTGTAGGCGTTAATATCGGCAAAACCGCAACAGGGACCGGAGCATCTTTTAATTTGATAATAAAGGCAAGGTTTTTTCTTGGCGGCGCAGGAATTAAATTTATTGTCGGTACATGTCCGCATTTTAAAAATTCTGTTGACTGTTTTTATGGTTTCGTTTACGGCAAAAGCGTTTGAATAAGGGCCGAAATAAAGTCCGTCGCCTTTTTTAAAACTTCTCGTTTTGATTATATATGGGAAACCGGTTTTAGAATCCGCTATTTTTATATAAGGGTATGATTTATCGTCTTTAAGGCTTATGTTGTATTTAGGCTTATATTGCTTAATAAGGGTGTTTTCGAGTAAAAATGCTTCCAATTCGTTGCCGGAGATTATAGTTTCTATATCGTTTATTTTTGAAACTAAATGCTCCGTTTTTACGCCTGCGTTTTTGCCTGAAAAATACTGAGAAACCCTTTTTTTTAAATTTTTTGCTTTACCTACGTAAATAACGTCGCCATTAGCATTTTTCATAATATAAACGCCGGGCGATACAGAAATACCCTTAATCTTAGCAAGTAAATTTTCGTTCATAATGAAAAAATACAGATAATATATACATAATATATCCTTTTGAATCACAATTAGAAAAAAATAATTTTCTAACGGCAATTTTGAGATAATGATAATGCCAAACTTAAACTTTATCCATTAAAAGCATATTTTTTTTGATATTATTAATTTCATCCCTAATGCGGGCCGCTTCTTCAAAATTAAGCTCCTTTACGGCTTTTTTCATTTTTTTTGTTAAATTTTTAATAAGCTTTTCGGCTTCTTTAGGGTCTATTATCAAGGGCGAATTTTCGTCGAAACCGCCGGATAAATCTATGTAGTCCTGCTCAAATATCGTAGTCAACAGTCCGGCAATATTTTTTTTAACAGTTGTCGGCGTAATATTGTTTTCTTTATTAAATGTTTCCTGAATTTTCCTTCTTCGCTCCGTTTCGGAAATTGCAAATTTCATAGAATCGGTGATATTATTCCCGTAAAGTATTACTTTTCCCTTAATATTTCTTGCCGCCCTGCCTATAGTCTGAATCAATGACGTTTTGGAACGCAAAAAACCTTCTTTATCGGCGTCTAAAATTCCGATCAATTCGACTTCTGGAATATCCAGCCCCTCCCTCAGCAGGTTTATGCCGACAAGCACATCGAATTCTCCAAGCCTTAACTCTCTTATGATTTTAAATCTTTCGAGCGAATCTATATCGGAGTGAAGATATTTTGCCTTTATGCCGCTGTCTATAAGAAATTCAGAAAGGTCTTCCGACATCCTTTTGGTAAGCGTGGTAACGAGCGCCCTGCCGCCTCCTGCGACCGTTTTTTTTATTTCCCCTATAATGTCGTCCACCTGATTTGTTTCGGGTCTTACTTCAACTTCAGGGTCTATTAATCCCGTAGGCCGTATTATCTGCTCTACTACCTGCGAACTTACGCTAAGTTCGTAGTCTGCGGGAGTCGCAGAAACAAAAATAAGATTTTTTATATGCGACGAAAATTCCTCGAAATTAAGCGGGCGGTTATCTAAAGCGCACGGCAGCCTGAAACCGTATTCTACTAAAGTAGATTTTCTTGAAATATCTCCGTTATACATCCCCTTGATTTGCGGAACGCTGACGTGGGATTCGTCTATCATTATTATAAAATCTTCAGGAAAATAATCCAAAAGCGTAGGCGGCGGTTCCCCTTTTTTTCTTCCCGTCAAATGCCTCGAATAATTTTCTATACCGGAACAGTATCCCATCTCCTGCATCATCTCAAGATCGTACATCGTCCGCTGTTCCAGCCTCTGGGCTTCTACAAGTTTGCCGAGTGCTTTAAGCTCCATAAGCCTTTCTTTTAATTCTTCTTTTATTGTTTTAACCGCACTTTTCATCGTAACTTCGTCCGCAACGTAGTGAGAAGCCGGATATATAGCAACTTTGGAAAGCCTGCGGATTATAACCCCTCTTAACGGATCTATTTCTGCAATCGTCGAAACTTCGTTGCCGAAAAATTCGATTCTTATAGCGACTTCTTCTTCGTATGCCGGAAAAACATCGACGATATCCCCTCTTACCCTGAACGTTCCGCGGTGAAAATCGATATCGTTTCTTTCGTATCTTATGTCGGTCAGTTTGTCTAGGACGTCGCTTAAGTTTATCTCGTCCCCCTTTTTTACCTCAAGGAGCATATTGGCATAACTTTCCGGCGAACCCAATCCGTAAATGCAGGATACCGATGCAATGACTATAACGTCCCTTCTGGAAAGTATAGAACGGGTAGCGGAATGTTTCATTTTATCTATCTGGTCGTTAATAGCCGAATCTTTTTCTATATAAAGGTCTTTAGACGGAACATACGCTTCAGGCTGGTAATAATCGTAATAGCTTATAAAAAATTCTACGGCGTTTTCGGGAAATAAGGATTTAAATTCGGAATAAAGCTGTCCTGCAAGGGTTTTATTGGGCGCTATTATAAGAGCCGGCCTTTGCAGCTCTTTTATAATGTTAGCCATCGTAAAAGTCTTTCCTGAGCCGGTTACACCTAATAGCGTCTGATACCGAAAATTTTTCTCTTCTATTCCTTCCGTTAAAGATTTAATCGCAACGGGCTGATCGCCTGCCGGAGTGTTTTCGGAAACAATATTAAATGAATCCATAATGTTAATATTATAACATTTTTGACGGTTTTAAAACAGACTGGGTATTTACTCGTTTTCGATGGAAGAAATATCGTCTCTATCGAACTTAGAGGTATCGAGCATTTTAGAAGTTTTTGCTCCGAGAAGCCTCATTTTTTCAAGTCTAGACATTATATTGCCTTTTCCTAACGTAAGAAGGTTCTTTGCGTTATTATATGATGCGGACGTTTTTTCTATAGAAGTTCCTATATCTTCCATACTTTTAGCAAAAGAACAAAACTTATCGTAAAGATTTCCGGCTAGCACCATTACTTCGGCCGCATTTTCCTGGCTTTTTTCCTGAATCCATAAATTATAAACTATTTTCAAGATGAGTAAAATAATGGAAGGGGTAGCTATTATAACTTTTTTTCCGTATGCATATGCTAAAAGGTCTCTGTCGTAATTTACGGCGGCGGTATAAGCAAACTCTATCGGTATAAACATAATAACAGAATCTAAGCTTTTTAATCCGTATAGAGAGGTATATTTTTTGTAGCTTAACTCGTTTATGTGCCTTTTAATTGAAAGAATATGCGACTTAAGAAATTTTTCGGGATCATCATCCGGCATAGAATCGGAATTAACGTAAGCAGCGGAAGAATTCGCGCCGCTTCCGTAAGCCAAACTCATATATTTTTCGTAATCCGTTAAAGAAACTTTTGAGTCGATTATTAAATCCCTATCCTTTGGAAGGTGCACTATAACGTCCGGTCTTAAATTGATTTTTTCGTCCATTTCGTTTACGGTTTTTACGGTCTTCTGGATTTCATACTGTATTCCTTCGATTAATTCGGAATATTCCAAAAGCTGTTCCAGTATCATCTCGCCCCAGTCGCCCTGAACCTTTCCGCTGCCTTTAAGCGCCGAAGTCAGGTTGTCGGTCGTCTGCTTCATCGCGTCTTGAGTATCTATAAGTTTTTTAATTTCGTTTTGAAGCGAAAACCTCTGTTTAGACTCCTTATCGTAAGTTTCCTCCACCTTTTTTTGAAACTCCAGAATCTTTTCGGAAAGAGGGTTAAGTATGCCGCTAATGCTGTCTTTATTGATTTCTATAAGTTTTTTACTTTTTTCTTCTAGTATTTTTGAGGACAAATTTTCGGAAAGATTTTCAAAAGCCTGTTTAAAATCAAGAAATTCATCTTTTTGACGTTTTAATCTGTCTTCGTAATCGGATTTAATATTTTCAATTTTTTCAAGCAGGTTTTTGTTTTCGGTCGATATTTCAGAAATTTTTACAGACAAATTTTTGTTTTCTTCCCTAAGATTTTCGGTTAGAACGGCGGCAGAATTAAGCTCCGCGCCTAAAGCCTCAAGCCTGCCGTTTAAAGATTTAGCCTCTTCTTCCAGCGTTATATTTTGCTTTATAAGACCGTCCTTTTCATCTCGGCTTGCGTCTATTAATCCGTCTATCGTCTTTTTGCTTTTTTTTACATACGAAGCAAAATAAACGGCAAGCACAATCGAAGCCGCAAAAAAAATAACAAACAGCGATAAAAACAGGTAAGTAAGCATTTTAAATTTAGCGCCTGTCGTGCGCTAATCCTATAATTTGATAAATATCGTCAAATCCGTTTTCCGCCAAATAATTTTTTAATCCGGCGGAAATTTCCGGTATTATTTTTGGATTTACGAAAGAGTAAGTTCCCACGGCAACGGCGGTAGCTCCGGCGAGAAAAAATTCAACCGCATCCTGCCACGAACTTATGCCGCCCATTCCTATAACGGGGATTCTTACGGCATTATAAACGTCGCCGACAAGCTTAATGGCGACGGGTTTAACGGCCGCTCCGGAAAGGCCTCCGTAACCCCTGCTAAGTTTGAATTTTTTGGTTTTTATGTCTATGCTAGCCGCAGGCAAGGTATTTATCAAAGATATAATATCGGCTCCGGCTTTTTCGCAGACCTCCGCTATAAAGGATATATCGGCCACCATAGGTGTCAGTTTTACTATTAAAGGAATTTTGCCGCCCGTACTTTCCTTGACGGAAGAAACGAGTTCATATACTACTTCGGGATCGGAACCGAAAGACCTCCCGCCTTCTTTTATATTTGGGCATGATATGTTTGCTTCTAAAGCGCTTATACCTTCCGTTTCCGCCAATTTTTTTGCAAGTTTGACGTATTCTTCTATACTGCTTCCGTAAAAATTAACTATCACGGGTTTCTTTAAATTTTTTAAAAACGGCATTTTTGATTCGATAAATTTATCGTATCCGACGTTCTGAAGTCCTATCGAGTTAATCATGCCGCATGAAGTTTCGCAAATTCTAGGCATTTCGTTCCCTTTAGATGGATTAAGGGAAATACCTTTTGTAACGAGCGCTCCGAATTTGTCGTAATTTATTATATCGAAAAATTCTTCTCCGTATCCGAAAGTACCGGAAGCCGGCATGACCGGATAGTCTAATTTTAAGTTTCCAAGTTTTGCCGAAATGTCTGGAGAAACAATTTTAATGCCGTCTTTGAGCGATGAATATGCGGAAGTATTGCTACGCTCAGCAATCGAAGACTGCTCTGCGGCGGTTTCACGGCCTTTACCCGTTTTTCCCGTTTTGTTTATAGAACTCGATGGATTTTCGTTTTCGGAAATGAAAATTTCGGAGGCGTAAAAAACGGGGCCGTCCTTACATACTCTTTTATACTGAAATTCAACGCTTTTGCCGCTGACGCCGGAATTTGCGCCGTCGTTTATGCCGTCACCTACAGGGGGTTCCGATATGTTATCTTTAATATTATCGGTTGCAGATATACCTTTATTTACGTTTTTATTAATAGCAGATTTGGATATATTGCCGGCATTATTATCGGGTTTAGTTTTAACTACGCATCCTAAACATACGCCTATACCGCATCCGAAACTTTCTTCGAGCGATACCTGCAGTTTTCCTGAAAGCCCGTCTGTGTAAAATCTGGAAATTATCGAATTAAGCATTGGTTTAGGACCGCATGCATAGAAAGAAGTATTTGCCGAATTTTTATAAACGCCTATATTTTCGTAAAGCAGATCTACGATACTGCCTTTGTAGCCGAAAGAGCCGTCGTCGGTAGCAAAGTAAACTTCGTCGAACATAGCGTGAATGCTGTGCCTGAAATAAAGTTCTTCGGCTTTTTTAGCTCCGTAGTATAAAACGGTTTTAACGTAATTTACTGAACTTTCTGAATTTACCGATTCCTCATCCTGCACCGTAGATTGAGCATCTGCTGATAACGATTCTCCTAAAAAAAGCGGAATGGTATGCAAAGGAGCTATGCCTATGCCTCCCGCAATCAGAACGTTAATGCCCGCGTTTTTGTTTTTATTTAAATTAAATCCGTTTCCCAAAGGACCGGTAACGTCTAAATAAATTCCCTCCTTAATATTGCTCAATATCTCCGTGCCTTTTCCGAAAACTCTGTATAAAATTTCAAATTCCGAATCGTTAAATTTATTGAATATCGAAAAAGGCCTGCTCAAAAGAGGATTCAGTCCGTCCGGGTTAATTTTAACCATAACAAACTGTCCCGGCCTAAAATTTGACGCTATAAAATCGTTTTTTAATCTTAAAATATAGGTGCTTTCGGTATCTTTTATTTTTCTATTTACGGTAACGATACATTTTTCGCTTACGACTCTTTTACCATGCATAAAGCGTCTTCTCCGTTGTCTTCATAATATTTTTTTCTTAACATAAATATCTTAAACCCTAATTTTTTATATAAATTAATTGCGGCAATATTTGAGGTTCTGACTTCAAGAAAGAAATGTTTTATTCCGGCTTCCGAATTTTTTTTTATTACCGTGCTTAACATGAGAGAGCCTATGCCTTTAGACTGCATTTCTTTGGAAACCGTGATATCCAGTATATGCATTTCGTCTAAAACGTTATAATAAATAAAAAAACCTAATATTAACGATTTCAATTCTATTTTTAAGGCAGGGTATATGTCTTTTTCGGTGAATTTTTTTAAAGTAAGCCGGTTATCGCCGCCATCCGCTGCGCCGGAATCGGAATAGCATATCAAAAACCCTGAACCTTCGCGTTTTAGCTCTTCGTCGAACATTTTTCTGTCCCAAAGCGTCTGCGAAGACTCCATATGTATATCGAACATCCTGCCAATAAGATATTCAGTCAGAATATCTTTTCCGCCGTTATCGTCCGAAAACGGCAGATTTAATTCTTTCAGATCTAAAAAATTTATTTTCACGTCTTTCTATCTAATAGTTAACGATATCTTTATATGCGGCTTTAGCGCGGTTTTCTATAAACGGCCAGCTTTCTCTCGCCGATTTGACTTCATTGATATCGATATTATAAATAACGGCACATTCGTTTATTCCGGCAAAGTCGTTTATTATATTTCCGTCTGGAGAAACGCAGAAAGACTTTCCGTAAAAATCTAAAGGCTTATCTCTGCCTACCCTGTTAACCCTCAAGATATATAAACCGTTAAGAAAAGCCGAGGCAGAAATAGACAAAAACCATTTGCCGTTAGTATTAAAAGCTGATGCCGTCGGCGCAAAAATAATATCCGCGCCTTTAAGCGCCAAAATCCTTGAAGATTCCGGATAAAAATTATCCCAGCCCATCTGTATCCCGATATTGCAGTATTTAGTTTTAAAAACCGGAAGTTCGGCGCCGCTTGAAAAATAAGACTTTTCCTTATAATATTCTAATTCCGGAAGGTGAATCTTGCGATAAATGCCTATGAGTCCGCCTTCTTCGTCGATAACGGCGGAACTGTTGTAATATTTGTTTTCGAATTTTTCAAAAAAAGGAACTATGGTTACTATATTAAATCTTTTTGCCTGCTCCCTGAACAAACTTATAGTTTTTCCGTTTAAATCTTCGGCCGTTTTATAATACGCCTCCATATTGTTTTGGGAAGTATTCTGCAGAAACCAATTCATTAAAAAAAGCTCGGGAAAACAGACTATGCCGGCTTTATTTTTAGCCGCCATAGCCAAAAAATCTATAGCTTTCACTGCGGATGAACGTATATCCGCAGAAGGAGACATCTGTATGCCGCAAATTTTAATTCTCATAGTCCTGATTCTAAATTTTAAATAATTTTAAAATTAAATAATATATACAATATATATTGTATATATTATTTAATATATTTACAATCTATCGTCAAGCCTTAAGAAGTCCTCTTGATTCTTTTTTCCTATCATTCTCGGTTAATATTTTTTTTCTAAGACGGATAGACTTAGGCGTGAATTCTACAAGCTCGTCGTCTTCTATGAATTCTAACGCATATTCTATCGACAGCCTTATAGGAGGAGTAAGCGTTATCATTTCGTCCGATGCCTTCGACCTCATATTCGTAAGCTGTTTTTTCTTGCAGGGATTTACCGTTATATCTCCCGGCTTGGAATGTATTCCTATTATCATCCCTTCATAAACTTCGTCCTGCGGGGAAACGAAAAGGCTTCCTCTGTCCTGCAGATTATACAAACCGTAAGAGTTGGCTTCTCCGTTTTCCATGGAAATCATTACTCCGTTTTTCCTAGGGGAAATATCAAACGCGTATTCGTCGAATTTATAGAAATTATGGTTCATCGTGCCGGTACCTTTAGTCATAGTGAGAAATTCATTATGGAATCCCATTATGCTTCTTGAAGGTATGACAAATTCAAGGTAAGTATTGCCGTTATCGTCTTTAGTCATATCTAGAAGATTGCCTTTCATAGAAGAAAGTCTTTCGAGAACTCCTCCGGTAAATTCGTCTTTTACCGTGATATATAAAAGCTCGTACGGTTCCATTTTTTTTCCGTCTATCTCTTTTATTACGCCTTTAGGTTTAGAAACGGCAAACTCAAAACCTTCCCTTCTCATTTTTTCGATTAAAATAGAAAGATGAAGAAGTCCTCTGCCGTAAACGTCAAATACCGTTTCGTCACCGGTTTCGACTACTTTTAAACCGACGTTATTGGAGACTTCTTTAAACAGTCTTTCCCTTAACTGCCTCGTAGTTACTAATTTTCCCTCTTTTCCGCAAAAAGGGCTTTTGTTTACAATAAAATTAACGAGTATTACCGGCTCATCTATTTTTATTCTCTGTAGAGGCGCTATAGGTTTGTCGTTAACTATATAATCTCCTGCATTGACGCCGGTCAAACCTGCTACTAAAGCTATATCGCCTTCGTTAATTTCATCGGTTTCCGTTCTTTTTAATCCATCGAACAGAAAAATTTTATTAGGTTTTGTTTTTATCAATTCATCCTTTACATTATAAAGATAAACCGAATCGTTTACTTTAAGCTTTCCGGCTTTAACTATGCCTATAGCGGTAGCTCCGAGAAAATCGTCGTGGCCTATGCTAGTAACTAAAAATTCAAGTTCCGGTTTATTAAGTATAGGCGGATGGGGTATAAAATCTATTATTGCATCGAAAAGAGGATTAAGCTTGTCTTTAAACCTTTCCTCGCCTTGAACTTTTAAATCTTTAATAGCGTAACCTTCCTTTGCGGAAGCATAAATGACCGGAAAATCTAAATTTACGTTTTCCCCGCCGAGTTCTAAAAAAAGATCGTAAACCATTTCCAATACTTCTTCCGGTCTCGCTCCGGGTCTATCTATTTTATTAATGACAAGAAGTACGTGAAGATTGTATTCAAAACATTTTTTAAGAATAAATCTGGTCTGCGGCATAGGACCGTCAAAAGCGTCGACAAGAAGCAGAACTCCGTCCACCATTGCAAGAACTCTTTCTACTTCACTGCCGAAATCTCCGTGACCGGGGGTATCCACTATGTTTATTCTGTAATCTTTATATTTAATGCCGGTGCATTTTGATAAAATAGTTATTCCTCTTTCTTTTTCTAATTCATCGCTGTCCATCGCCCTTTCGGAAAGAGCCTCGAAGTCTCTTTTGCTTATGCTTTCCTTTAACATTTTGTCTATAAGGGTCGTTTTGCCGTGGTCAACGTGGGCAACGACGGCTATATTTCTAATTTTTTCTTGAAAATTCAATTACTTATCCTCCGATTTTTTTTAAATAAAAATACCCCAATAAATTTAATTTATTTACTGGGGTAAATGATTTTAAAACGGTATGCTTTTATTCGCTTGCTAACTTATATATATTATAATTTTTATTATTTTTTAATTATATTATTTTTTAATGCAAGTGGCGCGCATACTCCGCTTAAAACGATAAACTAGGGATTAACCCTTGGTTACGTTGACAGCCTGCGGTCCTTTTGCACCGTTGGTGATTTCGAACTCTACTTTCTGTCCTTCCGTTAAGGTTTTAAAACCGTCCTGCGAAATTGCAGAATAATGAACGAAAACATCAGGTCCGTTTTCCTGTTCGATAAAACCAAAACCTTTACTGTCGTTAAACCATTTCACTTTCCCTTGGTACCTCATACTTAACTTCTCCTTGAATCTTAAGCCGCTGTTTTAATAACTACGGCTTGTAAATTAATAATATCGGCTTTTATCTAAACAACTAGATAAAATAACCGTAATACAAAGTTTAAACTACTGTATAGATAATGTCAAGCTATTTTTTTAACTGCTATTTTAATACCGTATTTCCTTTGGCGGACGACTTCATACGCTGCGACCGCAAAACTAACGGATGCGTTAAGAGAATTAACGCCGCGTTCCATCGGAATTCTTAAAATCCTGTCGCAGTTTTCTGCCGTAAGACGCCTTAAACCGCTGCCTTCGGAACCCACGACTAATGCTAAAGGCAGATTGAAATCCATATCGTATATAGTATCTTCCGCATCCCCCGAAAGGCCTGCTACCCATATGCCTCTCTTTTTTAAATCAGCTATAGTTCTGGAAATATTAACGACGCGGACTACGGCGACATAAAATAAGGCTCCTTGGGAAACATAGGCCACGGAAGAAGTTATACCCACGGAATTCGCCTTTGGGATTATAATCCCCGATACTCCGGCTCCGTTTGCGGTCCTGATTATTGAGCCGAGATTCTGAGGGTCGGTTATTTCGTCCAAAATTAGATAAAAAGGCCTGCCGTTATTTTGAGCGGATTTATTCAATAAATTTTCATAATCCGATTCAGGATATTCCGCAACTGCAGCTATACCCTTTATAAAAGCTTCTTTGCCGAATTCCTGCAAGAAAGATGCATCTTTTTTTGAATAAATATTTATATTTTTATCTTTTGCGATATTAATAAAGCTTTTATCCGCTATGACGCTTTTGTACTTTTTTTCAGCTATGTAAACGCTGACGTCTTTTTTAATACTGCCGGAAAGAATTGCTTCCCTGACCGTATTTACGCCATAAACTATTAATTTCATATTTTTTGCGTATTAACGTTGTTTTTTATATCGGCATAAATTTTATCGAACGCGCAGGCGGGATCCGCGGCTCCGGTTATTTCTCTGCCAATTACTATATAGTCGGCTCCGGCGTTAAAAGCCTCGGAAGGCGTCATAACCCTTTTCTGGTCGTCTTTTGAATTATCGGCGCAGTTCGTTATTTTATTATCGCTTCCGGTTTTCGTTCTTATGCCGGGCGTTATGGTTTTAAAATCGTTCCCTAACGTTTTTTTTATATTTAACGATTCGCGGCCCGAACATACTACGCCGTCCAATTTTGAAATTTTAGCCAGCCGGGCTAAATGCATGGTCAAATCGGAAGATATGCCTTCTTTGTAAACGCCGCATTCATTGCCTTTTTCTTGAATAACTTCTTTATAATCCTTATAATCATAAAAAATCCGATTTATATCGCTGCCTGAAAGACTGGTTAGAATCGTAACGGCTATAATATCGATATGTCTGCCTGCATCTTTAGATGCTTCGCCGGCGGCTTTTTTTGCGGCGGACATCATTTCCGTTCCTCCGGACGCATGCACGTTTATTATATCTGAGCCTAGTTTTACGGCCGCTTTAACTGCCTTATAAACGGTATTAGGAATATCGTGGTATTTAAGGTCTAAAAAAACTTTACATCCGCGTTCTTTGATAAATTTAACGCTTTTTTCTCCGCAAGAGGTGAAGAGTTCAAACCCTACTTTATAAAAAATAGCTCTTCCTTCAAGTTTATCTAATAAATTTTTTACCGGTTTTAAATCATCGTAATCTAAAGCAATTATTATTTTATCGTTGAAATTGTTTAAATTTTCCATTTATTTTAATTTAATACCGGTATTCTTAATAGCGTTCCAGCTTTTTAACAGCTCATAGGCAAACCTGAATTGATTATCCTTTTTGAAAAAAACTTTAAAGGTTTTATATTTATCCTTCTCCCGATTTGCTATCTTTTTGTTTTCGGGATTTTTAAAATGATGCATTAAGTCCACTTCCCTTAATTTTCTTAAAGGTTTTACGAATATGAAATCTTTAGAACTGTGAACGTAAAAATTAGGTATTACGCCGGTATCTTGAACGGATACCCCGTTTGGAAGAAAATAAAAGGCTGTCGTAAGTCCCATACCTGTATCTTCTGGCAGAGTAAATATCGTCTGAACCGACCCTTTACCAAAAGTTTTAGTGCCGACTATTATTGCACGTTTATGAGCCTGTAAACTGCCCGAAGTAATTTCAGCTGCGCTTGCCGTTCCCGCATTAACCAGAACGACTATAGGATAATCCGGCTGTATATGTTTTCCCAATGCATAATATTTTACGTCTTGAGATTTTATTCTGCCTTTAGTATAAACTATAACTCCGCTCTTTATGAAATCGCTGCAAACTTTTACGGCTTGACTCAACAAACCTCCGGGATTATTCCTGAGATCCAATATAAGTCCTTTAATGCCGCGTTCTTTAGCGCTTATAATCTTCAAAGCCTTCAAAAGCTGCGAATTAGTATGCTCTTGAAAACTTGAAATTCTAACATACGCTATATGATGCGGAAGAATCATATATTTTACGCTTTTTAACAATATTTTTTCTCTAGTTAATAAGAATGTTTTCGGTTTTTTAAATCCCTTTCTGTTTATTAAAAGCGTAACGGAAGTCCCTACTTTTCCGTGTAAAAGCTTAACGGCTTTCATAATATTCATGTGATACGTTGAAATACCGTTAATTTTTTCTATAACGTCGCCTGCTTTTATTCCTGCGTTTGCGGCGGGAGAACCGTCTATCGGCGAAATAATAACGACGTATCCTTTTCTTGTAGATATTTTTACGCCTATGCCGATAAATTCGCCGGACGTTTCAGATTTCATCTGCCTGAATTCGCTGGGAGTAAGAAAATAGGTGTGAGGGTCAAGGGTGGATATCATGCCTTCTACCGCCCCGAATATAAGTTTTTTTGACGGCTCTTTTTTTATATAGTCGTTTTTTATCAAGGCATAAACTTTTGAAAACAGTCTTAAATTTTTAACGGTATTTGAATTAAATTTTTTAACGGCGGCTTTATGTTCGGCCTTTGCTGCGGCATAAACTTTTACGCAATTTACGGAAACCGATAAAATAAATAATATCGAAAACAAAAATATTATACGGTATTTTATTTTAGACATACTTTACCTCTTTATTTTATTACTTGGAATTTTATACCGCTATTGCGGGATTTATTTTTCAAATTCTTAATCAATTTTATAACTTTATGTTTTAAAAGTCTATTCTTTTTATTATGTCTGTGCATATATCCGCGTTTTTTAGATAGGTAATCGTTATAATTTTTATAATTATTTATTTTTAACGACTTTATATATATATTTAAGCCGGCTATCAGTCGCTTTAACCTTTTTTTTGAGCGTTTTACGCTATTAACATCGGCGATGAAACTGTTTTTTTCGTTTTTTAAATATTTTTTTAATCGTAAAAATCTATTTTTCCGTTTAACAAGCCGTATAAGTTTTATTTCTTCTTTTTTTAGTAAAATTTTTAACTGGTAATTTATTATAAAAGCATTGCTGTCGTTTTTAAACGACATTATTTCGTCTAATCGATACTCTTTATGGATAATAAAAATTTTTTCGGCTAAATTCTCTATTAGCAGTCTGTATTTTTTTATTTTCTTTTTTATTTTTTTTATTCGCTTTTCGTCTTTTTTAATCTTTTTTTTCAGACTGTTTATGGCAGAATCTCCACGAGATATTTTAGAAGATATTAAGGATAATTCTTTTTTATAAAATGTAAGGCGTTTAATTACGGATCGATATTGCAAACGAGTGTTTATATCCGACTTATATGCAGCGAAACTATCGCGGCAATAATAGGAAAGTAATATCGATAGCGATATGACAAGAAAAAACAATAGCTTATTATTATTAATTTTCTTCATCTATAAAAAATAAAATCCAGCTATCATTTTGTTTAACATATTAAAATGATAGCTGGAGAAATTTAAATCTTTAGCCTTAGCTTTTTGCTTTTGCGGTTTTTGCAGTTACTTTTTTTTCTGCTTTTTTAGCCATTTTTTTATTAGTTGCTTTTTTAGCTGCTTTTTTTGCTGGTTTAACTGCTTTTTTAGTTACTGCCGGTTTCGCCGGTTTCTTAGGAGCAGTTGCCTTCTTTGCGCAACCAGAAAATGCAAAAGTCGATATGACTAAAAACACTCCTAAAACTAATACTGTAAGCTTTTTCAAATATTATCACCTCCTTTAACTTTTTTATTCTATTTTTAGTAGAGAATTTTGTCAAGAAAAATTTTTATTTCCGAATAGCAGTTAATTTATTTATTTTATATATAGGCAAACAAAAAGGGCTCACGGCAAAAACCTATAAGCCTCCAAATGTATATTAATGAGAGTTTAATAAATTAATAATATGTTTGACTTTTTCTATTATTTGCAATTATTTCTGCAAAACAGCATTATTTTTAAAAAAAAATTACAAATGCACCATAAGCATTACAGGACAGCTATCTTTTTAATATGCAAGTCCATATAAAATCATCTGTTTTAGAGATCCTTGAATGGAACTAGGCATACCCATATGGGTCATAAAAGCCATCATACCGGCGTCTGCAAAATAATATTTCATTCTCCACATTTCTCCGAGTATAGAAACATTTGTATAATTTCCTGCCCTGTATATAAGTATTTCAATGGGATAAGCAGAACTGTGGTCGATGCCGGGAAACTTATATGATGAAGTAGCCCTTGCACCGCTGTCTATTTCTATCGAATGTCTTTCCGTTGAATTTCTAGTGACGCCTATTTCTATAAATCCTATAGAAGGCTTTTCTATCTTGTAAACTAAATGCCATCCGCCGTTATTACGCCCTATGCCCTTTAAAACTAAATCGGCTACTCCAAGCAAATTCGAATCGGTGCTTCCGGAATAGTTGGATATCTGATCGACGCTTCCAGGGAATGAGCCTCCGCCTATTCCACCTGGGAACCTTCCTGTTCTCATAGGTCCATACTGAGTGTTTGAAGGAGTTCCGCCTATCGCTTTTCTTATTATGCCTTTCAAATAGTTATTTATTTCTAATGCATAAGCTACATAAGAATTACCAGAAAAAGTCCTTGCAAGCGCAGGTAAATTTACCATACTCACGACTACTCCCTGATTAGGCGTAGTATAAATAGCTACCCTTAAAGGCAGTCCAAAAGCTCCCAGAGGGTAGTTCCCATTATCCACCATATATTTATCGTAAACACCGTTGGCTGCAACTATCACCGTTGAATGATAAGGGTCTCCGGACGGAACCGAAGTGTTAAATTTGCCTATAACCGACCAATTATGCGCGTTCAAAGCACTTTCTACTTTTTGCGATACGGAAGAAATGCTTCCCGGAACATTGACTGCAACATTAGTAAATACCCCATAATCAGCAGCAAACACATTGCGAGCAATTAAAAAAACCGATAGAAACGCAAAAACTAATAAAAACAAAAATTTTAACTTAAACTTAAAGAACTTCATAGCTTTTTTCATTACTTTTCCTCCTTTTTTTAAAATGTTAATAAAATGATAAATTAATATTTATCATAAAATGTTTATTCTGTCAATGAATTATTTTTGAATTATTTTTGGCTGAATTACTTTTGATATTATTGCTTTTTTAATAATTTTTAAATTTAAAATTTATCTTTTAGCTTGATAAGTTTAGATAATTTAGTTTCTTTCTCTCGCATAAGCATCACAACGCTAAATTATAATTTACAAGGAATTTTTTTCGTATAGTAATTAAAAAAATAAATTAACTTAAACGTATCGTTTATGTATTGTAAAAATTTTTAGAGTTTAAAAAGTAAGCGGATAGACAAAATATCTGCGGCGGTAATAAAAAATAGGGATTAAATCCAAAATTCAAAATTTTTAAAATATAAATATTATATTTTATCGCTAAAATTAAACTCCGCTTCCTATGCCGATTTGTATTTGCATAGAAAGCGGTCTAAAAATTTTAAATTCCAAAACCTTAGCTGTTTGCTTTAGGGGCTGCAGGAGCTTTAGGGGCTGCAGGAGCCTTGGCTGCCGCTTTTTTGGCAGGAACCTTAGGAGCCTTGGCTGCCGCTTTTTTGGCAGGAGCAACAGGGGCTGCAGGAGCCTTAGGAGCCGGTTTCACAGGCTGTTTTTTTGCGCATCCAGAAAATGCAAGCGCAGACACGACTAAAAACACTCCTAAAACTAATACTGTAAGTTTTTTCAAATTTTATCACCTCCCTTTAACATTTTTATTCTATTTTTAGTAAAGAATTTTGTCAAGAAAAATTTTTATTGAAAAAAATGTATAATATATTATCATATATATGATAATATGAAAACTCTTAATTTTCAAATAATAACGAAAGATTTCGCTTTTGAAGAACGCTTTGAATATCTAAGCGAAATAGCTGAGGCGGCGGCCGGAAGTTCGGCTGACATATTACAGTTAAGAAATAAAAATATTTCATCAAGCAGTCTTTACGATTGCGCAGTTTTTTTAAAAAAAAAGCTGGATAACTTAAATAATGGGGGAAAAATTCTGCTTATTATAAACGACAGACCGGACATCGCATACATTGTCGGCGCAGACGGAGTGCACGTCGGACAGGAAGATTTTCCCGCGAATAGAATTAAGAAATTTTTTCCAAATTTAATAATAGGCGTCAGCGCGGAAAACATAAAGCAGGCCAAAGCGGCGGAAAAAGACGGAGCCGATTATATAGGCGCCGGACCGGTATACCTGACTTCTTCTAAAAAAGATGCGGGAAAAACAATGACAAAAGAAACTTTTAAAGCCATATGCTCCTCGGTAAATATACCGGTTATCGCAATAGGCGGCATTACGGAAGACAAGATAGAAGAACTTGCGGAATCGGGAGCGAGCGGAGCAGCGGTAATAGGTGCGGTTTCAAATGCAGACGATCCGCTGTCGGCGGCAGTAAATTTTAGAAAAAATATCGACAAATTTTTAATACATAGAATAAGAAAATAGGGGATTTACATTTGATAGAATTCAGTCATGTTTATAAAAATTACGACAAAAATTATATTTTAAGAGACTTAAATTTTACCGTAAACAAAGGAGAATTCATTTTTATTACAGGACCTTCCGGTGCTGGTAAAACTACTACCCTCAAAATGCTTATAGCCATGGAAAAACCTACGCACGGTACAGTAAAATTTATGGAAATGGAGCTTAACGATATCAAAAAAAGCGAGATACCGTTTTTAAGAAGAAAAATAGGATTTGTTTTTCAAGATTTTAAGCTGCTTCCGAAAAGAACGGTATTCCAAAACATAGCGCTCGGACTTGAGGTTTCCGGTGTTTTCGGAGACGTTATAATGAAAAACGTCTCGGAACTGCTTAAAGCCGTTGAGCTTTATACAAAAAAAGACGAGTATCCGTTAAGCCTTTCGGGCGGCGAACAGCAAAGGGTCGCTATTGCAAGAGCGCTTGTACAAAATCCACAGGTCCTGCTTGCGGACGAACCTACCGGAAACTTAGACGAAGAAACGTCTAAAATCATAATCGATATAATAAAATCTTTCAACAATAAAGGTACTACGGTAATGCTGGCTACTCACGATAAACATCTAATAGCTAATACGGGCAGGGCAAGGGTAATTGATATCACAAAAAATTAAATATTTAATAAATTATTTTAAAATTGCGTTCTTAAATATTAAATCTAATATTTCGGGAAATGTTTTCGCTTTTTTAATAATGTCCTTTTCGTTTTTCATAATGCTCTTTTTTCTTCTGTGTTATGCAAATATTTATAACTACATGAATATTTTTCAAAAAAACAGCGTTATGATTGTTTTTTTGAAAAGCGGGGCAAGCAAAAAAAACCGGCAGAATATAATTAATTTTATAAATAAAATCAACGGAATTAAAAAAATTAAATACTACGGCAATAAATCTTCAATGGATTTTTTATCGAAAAGATTAAAAAATCTTAAATCGGTCTTAAAAAACATAAATCCCAAGATCATGCCTTCATTTATTAAAATTCATTTTAAAAAAAGCGCCGTTAGCTCTATTTTTCTCAGCAATATTTATCTGAGACTGACTTCCCTTAAGGGAATTAAATTAGTTTACTACAATAAAATGCTCGAAAACAAAATAATACAGTTTATGTTTTTTACTAAAGTTATAGGTTTTATTCTATTTTTATTCCTGTTAATTCTGTCAGTTTTTATATCATACAGCGCAATAAAGCTTATTATATTGCGAAAACAAAACGAAATAGAAATATTAAGACTTGTAGGAGCTACCGACGGTTATATAAGAATACCTATGTTTATAGAAGGTGGAATAGGCGCCGTTTTAGCTTTTTTAGTGTCTATCTCGCTGCTTTACTCAATTTATAAAATATTTATATTTTACGGGTTTAACGGCTTTTTAAACTTTTTCCATATAAAAATAATTTTTTTAAATGCTGTACAGATTGCCGCCGTATTTTTAATAGCCTTAATATCGGGTGTTGCAGGAACTTATTTGTCTTCACGGAAATTCTTTTAATATAAACCTGAACGTGTTAAATGCGCGTTATTTCTTTAAAGAGCTTCATATCAACGTATTTTTCTATATTATCGGCAAGAATGTTCAAACTTTCGTTTTTAACGTCTATATAATCGCGATTATTATTCGGCAAACCGTATTTATAGTTTTTATTTTTATTATTTTTATTTATAAGGTCTTCTAAAAAGTCCCTAAATACTTTATTGGCAAACAATCCGTGGACATAAGTTCCTATTTTTCTTCCGTCTCGGGATATAAGAGACAAAACTTCGGTTTTCGGCGAAAATTCCAAAGCGCATTTACCGGCTGAATTATCGTTTACCGGTTTAAACAAAAAAGACGAAAGGTCTTTGCCGCCTTGATGACGGTCAAATTTCATATTTTCTGCTTCTTTTAAAAAACTCCTTCCGTTATGAATCTCGTAACCGTCAAGGAAACTGCCGTTAAAATCATACTTTCCGCTTACGGTTATTTTTTTGTCCGACAATATCGTTTCAAGGCCAAAAAAACCGAAACCGCCGACGGTTTCTAAATTCTCCGAATTTCTACAGGATTCAAGTTTATAAGGATCTTTTATTATGTTTCCCATCATCTGAAAACCGCCGCAAATCCCCAATATAATACCCCTATTAAGTTTCTCGAATTTCATTATATAATCAAAAATTCCAGACTTTTTAATTCGGTTTAAATCCGAAGCGGTGGATTTAGTTCCGGGAATTATTATAATATCAAATTTATAGGCTTCGCTAATCGGAACGGCATCGAAAAAAACGGCATGAAACCTTTCGTCAAAAAAAAGAGGGTCGAATTCGTTAAAATTTGAAATATGCTCTAAGCGGACTATTCCTATTTTAATCTTTCCGCCGTTTTCGGCGTATATATCGGATCCGCTTAAGTCATTTTTAAGATTTAAACTGTCTTCGGCCTCTATATGAATATTTTTAATATAAGGAATTACGCCTGCGCATGGTATATTTAAACTTTTTTCTATCTCGTCTATACCGGGCCTCAGTATAGAAATATTACCCCTGAACTTATTGATTATAAAGCCTTTGACCAATTTTTTCCATTTAGGTTTCAGCAGTTTTACCGTTCCGTATAAAGACGCAAAAACGCCTCCTCTTTCTATATCTGCGATTAAAATTACAGGCATATTATAAATTTCGGCAAAACCCATATTGGCGATATCATACTTATAGAGATTGATTTCAGCCGGACTTCCCGCACCTTCCGCTATAACCAGTTCGTTGCGTTCTGTTAAAAAATCGAAAGACTGGGATGCTTTTTTTAAAAAAAAACTTTTTTTGGCGTTGTATTCTTCAAAATTCATATTGCCGAAATGTTTTCCGTCCAGAACCAGATGCATTTCTGTGTCGGAAGAAGGCTTTATTAAAATCGGATTAATCTGCCTCAACGGCTTTTTAAAAGCGGCTTGGGCCTGTACCGCTTGAGAAACGGCAATTTCGGAACCGTCTTCCGTAATAAAACTGTTAAGCGACATATTCTGAGATTTAAAAGGTGAGCAGTTTATCCCTCTGTTTGCAAGATACCTTAAAAATCCGGCGGTCAGAACGCTCTTGCCGGCGGAACTCGATGTTCCCTGTATCATAATATATTTAGATTTCATTCTTCTATCAGCATATCAGCAGCCTTTTTAAACTTTTTTTAATGCACGTGCTTAATTTTCAGCATGAGAAAAAGATGTCGGATTTTATTTTCCGCATACGAAACAGTCAATTAACATACAAAAATATTTGCGGAAAATAAAATCCGACATCTTTTTCTTAAAACCCGCAAACTCAGACGTAAGTAATAAAATAAATAAATCTGACACCTTTATTTTTATTTAATTTATTATTTTTTATTTAGTAAGGGTACCATCCCCCCCCCCGACTTGACGGCTTTCAAAAATGCCTCGACTACATTAGGGTCAAACTGCGTTCCGGAATTTTTTTTAATTTCTTCCAGCGCCGTTTCAACCGGAAGAGATTTTCTGTAAGGCCTGTCGGTCGTCATTGCGTCGAAAGTATCGACTACCGCTATAATTCTTGAGGCTATAGGGATATCTTCGCCGGAAAGACCGAAGGGATAGCCTTTTCCATCGTATCTTTCCTGATGGTGAAGAACGTCGTTTGCTATATGACTTAAAAACTTTATTTTTTTTAGCATGTTATAGCCTATTTCCGGATGTTTTTTAATTTCTCCGTATTCTTCGTCCGTAAGTTTGCCATGCTTATTTAATATTGAATCTTTTATGCCTATTTTTCCCACGTCGTGCATTGCCGACGCATATCTTATATTTTTAATTTCGTTAGGGCTTAGTCTAAGCTCTTTTGCTACCATAACGCCGTAATCTATAAGCCGGTCGCCGTGAGCTCTCGTATATGTATCCCTTGCTTCTATAGCTTCGGATATAGAGCTTATAGTTTCAAAATGTTCTTCTTCGATATAGTTAAGCGTTTGGGCGTTATAAACCGCGACTGAAATTATGCTTGAAATATTTGCTATAAAATCGATAGTTTCCATTGAATATTCCGTTTTTGTTTTCCCTAAAAGAAAAATAAGACCGAGAAAATCTTTGTCGGTTTTAACTGGAATAGCAATAAAAGTCTTTTTAGAAACATCTTTCAAAAAACAGTCGCACGGAGTATTGTTTTCGCTTCCCGAAACGGAATCGTCTTCATAATAATTTATAGTCGGATAATCGGAACTTACGGTTTTTAAACATTTACAATCGTTTAACTTCAACGTATCGTGACCGGAAAACGAAGCATCCATACCGTAAGCGTTAAATAATTTTAAGGAAATGTTTTTAGAGAAATAATCGCAAGCGTTGCATTTTTGAAGTATTTTATTTTCCGGAGGGCATTTTACGAAAGGACAGCTGAAATCCGTGATATTATAACAGTTGATACTCCCGCCGTAAATAGAACATCCCGTCACATTGCAGTTAAAAAATTCATAACAGAATTTATTTACATCTTTATTGTTTTCTTTAAGATATACGAGGGCAGAATCCGTTTTGGTATAATTCGTAAGCCTTTTTATAGAGTAATCGATAATACTGGTAAGATCTAAAGACGAAGAGACTAATTTTGAAATTTCCAACAAATCGGATATTTTGCGGCTTTCTTCTTTTTGCCTTAAGTATAAAAGATTTGCGTTTTCGTAAAGCGTCAGGCTGTATATGAAAATACCGCCGAGCATTGCGATGAACTTGGCTATTTTTACTTCTTCTTCCGAAAATTGATATATTTCTTTGCCGTATATATTTAAAGCGCCTAAGACTAACGATCCTGCATAAACAGGAACGCTGAGCATAGACGACATTCCGGTAAACTGTTTTTCAATTTCATAGTATATATCCGATAAATCCGTTTTTAGATTCGAGCTGACCAAAGATTCGCCATTCTCTATAACCGAACCTATTAAGCCTTCGCCGAGCAATATTTCTAAATCTTTCTTTATAAATTTTCCGTCCCGGTAGTAATTTACGCAGTTTATTTTTTCGGTATCCTCGTTGAGCATAAAAATAGTGACGATATCGCTCTTTATAAATTTAGAGGCCGTTATCGAAATCTTTTCATATATCTCTTCTCTGGAATTTTTAGAAATAAGGTCTTTTGAAAGAAAATAAGCAATATCCGGATATTCTACCATAGAGTAATAAAATGTTATTATTGAATACTAATGAATTTAAAATTTGGAAAACTTTTCAATTCTTTGGTTTCTTAAATCTTCCCCTTTGTATTTTTTTAATTCGTTTATATTTTCCAAGACTGTTTTCTTTAAATTTTCGGCGGCAAGTTTAGGGTCTCTGTGTGCGCCGCCGAGAGGTTCCGCTATAATGCCGTCTATAGCCTTAGAGTCGTTAAGCAGGTCTTTTGCGGTTAATTTCAAAGAATTCGCCGCTTCTTCCGTTTTAGAAGTATCTTTGTATAAAATAGAAGCGCATCCTTCAGGCGATATAACCGAATAAACGGAATATTCCATCATTAATACGCTGTTGCCTGTTCCAAAAGCAAGAGCGCCTCCGCTTCCGCCTTCTCCTATAATTACCGATACCACCGGAACGTTAACGTTTAATAATTCGTATATCGTTTCCGCTATAGCCTCGGACTGTCCTCTTTCTTCCGCACCTAAGCCGGGATATGCCCCCGGAGTATCTATCAGCGTGACGATAGGAATTTTATACCTGTCGGCAAGCTTAAAAAGTCTTTGTGCTTTTCTGTAGCCTTCGGGATGCGGCATGCCGAAATTTCTGCACATTTTATCTTTAGTGTTCCGCCCTTTCTGATGGCCGACTATAAGCACCCGCTCATTGTTCATGAAACAGAATCCGCCTACTACCGCTTTGTCGTCCATAAACCGCCTGTCGCCGTGAAGTTCAATAAAATTTTCCGACGCCGTTTCTATATAATCCATAGCGTATGGTCTCAGCGGATGCCTTGATAACTGGGTAATCTGCCAGTTGTTTATATTTTTAAAAATATCTTTTATAAGTTTTTCTTTTTTTGTTTCAAGGTTTTTAATCTCGTCTTCGACGTCGGTAAATCCTCCAAGATTAAAAGTCTTAAGTTCTTCTATCTTCTGTTCAAGTTCTATGATAGGTTTTTCAAAATCCAAATACTGTAATGCCATGATAATATTTTATATTTTTTTACTTATTATTATTATTTTATTTGTTTGTTAAATGTAACTATTTTATATTTTTATTTTTTTATTATACCATCTATCAAATAATATTCAAGTAATTAGATAACGGATTGGATTTTAATAAAGATTTGTCCACCGCAATATTTTCTCCAAGAGTAATACTGTATCCTGAAATTCTGAATATTACTTTATTGCTTCCTTTTGCTTCGGAAAAACTTTTTTTAATTTCAAAAAGCATTCTTTTAAATTCGTCGCCGTCAAGCATAACAACATTGTCCTTTATTTCTATAATACAGGCTTCCCCGGCGGGTTTTACCGACGGTTTAACTTTTACGGCATCCAGCAGTTCTATGCTTTCGCCGATAATTTTAATGCCTGTATCGGCGTCGCCGTTAATTAAAGCGGTATCCTGCCCCGCATTTTCCGTTATTGTATTATCTTCCTGTTTATATATATCGTCTTCCGATGCTTCGATTCCGGATAAATTTTCGTCATCTACCGCCTGTATTCCTTTACCGCTTAAGGCGGACAGATCTAACCCCGAAAAATCTATTCTTCCCGTAATAATTACCGGCTGATTAGTAGATAAAACATCTTCGTATTTTAAAAAACTTTTTGGAAAAAATACGGTTTCTATATTAGAATTATTGTCGTTTAATATAAAAGAAGCCATTTTATCGTTGCTTTTAGTTTTTCGGACTTTAAGCTGATTTATTACTCCTACAACTTTATATGAAGCATCCTGCGGAATTTTTCCTTTTGCGTCTATGTATTCCCTCACAATATCGGCTGCGGATTTTATTTCAAGAAGTTTCAACTTTTCTTCATAACCGTCTAAAGGATGTCCCGACAGATAAAAACCGAGAGACTCTTTTTCAAAAGCAAGAATGGATTTTATATCGTCTTTTTCTCCTATCGCCGTTAAATAGGAATCATTTTTTCCTGAGTCAAAATCTATATCTTCAGATAACGAACCGAATAAATCTGCCTGTCCCGAATCTTCTTTTTCTCTTTTGCGGATAGATTCTTCCATAACCGCTTCAAGATTATCGAGCATCCACTTCCTCGATTCTCCGCCTATATCTAATGCTCCGCTTTTAATCAAGTTTTCTATCGTCCTTTTATTGACTTTTCTCGTATCCACCCTTGAACAAAAATCTAATAAGTCTTTAAACTGCTTGTCGGAACGCGACTGCAAAATAGAATCTATGGCGGCTTTTCCAACGTTTTTTACCCCGCCTAAACCGGTTCTGATAGCTAACTTTACTTTATTTTCAGAACCGTTTTCGGCAGTATCTCCGCCGCATCTTTTTTCTACTATAGCAAACCTTTCAAACGATTCGTTAACCGATGGCGGCAATATTTCGCATGCGTTAATTCCGGATTTTGCTTCGTTTATTATTTTAGTCAATTTATCGGTATTATTCATTTCGCTGGATAAAAGCGCGGCGGTAAAATGCTCTTTGTAGTTAGCTTTTAAATATGCCGTCATATACGCAATATATGCATAGGCGGTGGAATGAGATTTATTGAAACCGTATTCACCGAATTTTACGATAAGTGAAAAAATCTTTTCGGATTTCGACTCTTCTATGCCGTTTGCTTTACATCCGTTTATAAACTTATCTTTCATCTGGTTAATTAAATCAGCCTGTTTTTTCCCTACGCCCTTTCTTAAAACATCGGCTTCGCCCATAGAAAATCCGGCAAGATTAGTAGCTACCCTCATTATCTGTTCCTGATAGAGCATTACGCCGTAAGTTTCATGCAGAATATCCTTAAGCGAAGGATGAATGTAATGTATTTTAGCTTTACCGTGCTTAGCTTTAATAAAATCGTCCACCATACCGCTTCCGAGTGGTCCCGGTCTATACAAAGCTACGAGAGGAATTAAATCTTCAAAAGAATTTGGAATCAATTTTTTTATCAATTCTTTCATGCCGGAACTTTCTAACTGAAAAACTCCGGTCGTGTCTCCAGCCGCCAGTAGTTTAAACGTCGCTTTATCGTTTAAATCTATATCGTATATATTAAAATCTTTATCTTCATTAAATCCGCCGTTTTCCCCTTCCCGTTCCTTTTGCAGTTTTTGGAGGGATTTCGTTTCGTTAATAAGTTTTATAGCCTCATTCATTACGGTAAGCGTTTTTAATCCCAAAAAGTCGAACTTTATAAATCCAAGTTTCTCTAAATCTGTTCCGGTATATTGAGTAGTAATAACGTCTGTTTCTTTGGTGCCTTTATATAAAGGCATATAGCTGTTTATGGGTTCGTTCGATATTACGACGCCGGCGGCGTGCGTGCTTGCATGTCTGGCAAGACCTTCCAATCTTTTTGCTATTTCTATTAATTTCTTTACCTTAGGGTTTGTTTCTATTAAATTGCGGAGCTTAGGCTCTTCTTTTATTGCATTTTCTAAATTAATGCCCAGAGTATTAGGAACTAATTTTGCGATCTTATCGACCTCTGCATACGGCATATTCAAAGCCCTGCCGGTGTCCCTTATTACGGCTTTTGCAAGCATAGTACCGAAAGTTATTATCTGCGATACCTTTTCTTCGCCGTATTTATGCGCCACGTATTTAATAACTTCGTCTCTTCCGTTTATGCAAAAATCGGAGTCTATATCGGGCATGCTTATTCTTTCGGGATTAAGAAATCTTTCAAACATCAAGTCGTATTTTATGGGGTCTATTTCCGTAATTTTAAGACAGTAAGCGGCTAAGCTTCCGGCGGCGGAACCTCTGCCCGGACCGACCGGTATGTCATGTTCTTTCGCATATTTTATAAAGTCGGAAACTATTAAAAAATATCCCGCAAAATTAGATTTTTTAATAACCTCTATTTCCATATCTAATCTTGCTTCATATTCTTCCTTTCTTTTTAAATAGGATTCTGCAGCGGCTTTAGCAGGATTTTTTATAAAAATTTCCTCGAAACCTTCCCTTGTTTTTTTTTCGAAGTAATCGGCAGCGTCGAAATCGGCGTCATTAGCCGTTTCTGTTACATTAACAGGCTGACGTTCATTCGCTTCGACGGTTGCGCCTAATGATGATTTTGCGTTTTTTAGTTTTTCGGCTTCGTTTCCGGGTTTGAATTGAGGAAAATAGTGTCCGCCTTTTAACTTAAAAGAAAAATTGCATTTATCGGCAACCAAAAGAGTATTGGATATAGCTTCCGAAGGGTAGCGTCCGAAAATTTCCTTCATCTCGTCCTGCGACCTAAAATAAAGGTCTTTAGTAGAAAATTTTAATCTGTCTTTATCTTCTACGGTTTTTCCGGTCTGTATGCAAAGAAGCACGTCGTGGGCTTCATAGTCTTCCTTGAGAAGATAATGGCAGTCGTTGGTGGCCGTTAAAGGCACGCCGTATTTTTTAGAAAGCTCTATTAATCCATCGTTGGCGGTAAGCTGTTCTTCCATGCCCTGAACCTGCATTTCCAAATAAAAATCGTCTTTAAAAATATCTAAATAAAACTTAAGGCTTTCTTCGGCAGAATCGAATCTTCCTTTTACTATTTCATAAGGTATTTCGCCTTTAATACAGGCGGACATGGCTACTAATCCTTCGCTATGGTCCTTTAATGTATTTTTGTCTATTCTCGGTTTGTAATAAAATCCGTCTATGTAGGACATAGAAACTAATTTCGAAAGATTTTGATAACCTGTATCGTTTTTTGCAAGAAGAATAAGGTGATTATAAAATTTTTCGTTTGAGTTTTTCAGTTTCATATCGGATTTTGAAATATACATTTCGCATCCGATTATAGGTTTGACTCCTTTTTTAACCGCTTTTTCGTAAAATTCTATCGCCCCGAACATATTTCCGTGGTCGGTTACCGCAACGGCAGGCATATTAAATTCTATAGCTTTATTTACTATATCGTCTATTTTAATTGCACCGTCTAAAAGACTGTAATGCGAATGAAGATGCAAATGAACAAAATCGCTCATTATAAATTTACTCCGTTTTTTATTCCCATTCTATAGTCGAAGGCGGTTTTGAAGTAATATCGTAAACCACCCTGTTAACCCCTTTAATTTCCGAAATTATCCTTGAAGAACACGCTCTTAATATATCGTAATCTAATTTTGCAAAATCGGCGGTCATTCCGTCCGCAGAAGTTACCGCGCGAATAGCCACTACCGATTCATAACTCCTTTTATCGCCCATTACGCCTACGGTTTTTACCGGCACTAGCACCGGAAAAGACTGCCATATTTTATCGTATAATCCCGCCGCTTTTATTTCCTGAGTAACTATAGCATCGGCTTTCCTTAAAATATCGAGATTTTTTTTGTCCACCGCCCCTATTATTCTTATTGCTAATCCTGGACCGGGAAACGGCTGCCTGTTTATTATTTCTTCCGGAATTCCTAATTTTTTTCCTATAACGCGGACCTCGTCTTTAAATAATTCCCTTAAGGGTTCTATTAATTTTAGATTTAATTTTTTTGGAAGACCTCCGACGTTGTGATGGCTTTTTATTACGCTTGAGGCGCCGAAAACTTTAACGGATTCTATTACGTCCGGATAAAGCGTTCCCTGCACCAAAAAATTCACGCCTTTAATCTTTTTAGCTTCTTTTTCGAATATTTTTATAAAAAGCCTGCCGATAATTTTACGTTTTCTTTCAGGATCGGTCACCCCTTTAAGTTCCTTTAAGAATAAAGCAGAAGCGTTGACTGATTTTACGTTAAGGCTAAGATTTTCCTTATAATACTTCATAACAGATTTAGCTTCCGATTCTCTTAAAAGTCCGTTGTCGACGAATATGCATTTAAGGTTGCCGCCTATAGCCCTGTCGGTAATAACCGCCGCTACCGTAGAATCGACTCCTCCCGAAAGAGCGCATATAGCTTTTGCCCCGCCGGTTTTTTTCCTGATTTCTCCTACTTTGTCGGATATAAAATCTTCCAGTTCCCAGTCGCCTTTAACGCCTGATATTTTAAACAAAAAATTATTTAATATATCAGTCCCGCATTCGGTGTGAACCACTTCGGGATGAAACTGCAGTCCGTAAAATTTTTTTTCCGGATATTCAAATGCCGCGGTATCGCAGGTTTCCGTCTGCGCCGTTATTTTAAAACCTGTCGGAATTTTCACTATGACGTCGCCGTGGCTCATCCATACCAAACTGGATTTGCCGCACCCTTTTAAAAGGCTGCTCTTACGAAGTATTTCAAGTTTAGAATGGCCGTATTCCCTGTTTTTAGCCGGTTTGACCTCTCCGCCTAGTAGATGCGCCATAATCTGCATGCCGTAACATATGCCTAAGAAAGGAACGTTTAATTTAAATAAATCCTTAGAAATTATGGGAGCATTTTTATCGTAAACCGAAGACGGCCCGCCTGAAAGTATAATTGCATTTGCATTGTATTGTTTAATTTTGCTTAACGGAGAATTATAGGGATATATCTCGCAATAAACCTTGCTTTCCCTGATTTTCCTTGCAATAAGCTGGGTATATTGCGAACCGAAATCTATAATAAGTATTTTAGAATTTATTCCCATCGATTAATCTAACCTGTAGTTAGGCGCCTCCCTTGTTATAATGACGTCGTGAACATGGCTCTCTTTTAGTCCCGAAGAAGTTATCTTAATAAATCTGGTCTTTGTTCTAAGTTCCTGTATAGAACGGGCTCCGCAATATCCCATTCCCGCCCTTAAGCCTCCCGTAAGCTGATTTACTGAATCGGAAAGGCTGCCTTTATAAGGAACTCTTCCTTCTATGCCTTCGGGAACGAATTTAGATTCGTCCTTTATATGCGTTTGAAAATATCTGTCTTTGGAACCGCTTACCATTGCGCCGAGCGAACCCATACCTCTGTATACTTTATAGCTTCGCCCCTGATAAATTATGGTTTCGCCGGGGCTTTCTTCGGTGCCGGCAAAGAGGTTGCCAATCATAACGCTGTTTGCCCCGCCGGCTATAGCTTTAGAAATATCGCCGGAAAATTTTATTCCTCCGTCCGCAATGACGGGAATGCCGTTTTTATCGTAAATTTCCGAACATTCGATTATGGCGGATAGCTGGGGAACGCCGACGCCCGCAACGACTCTGGTAGTGCATATGGAGCCCGGTCCTATGCCGACTTTTACTGCGTCCACTCCGGCTTCCGCCAATGCTTTTGCGGCGTCTTTGGTAGCTATATTGCCGGCTATTATATCCATTTTATAACGTTTTTTCAGATATTTTACCATATCTATGACGCCTTTTGAATATCCGTGCGCAGTATCTATTACTATGGCATCGACTTCGGCTTCGGCGAGCGCCTCGACTCTTTCTTCGGTATCCTTGGCAATGCCTACGGCGGCCGCTACCCTTAACCTTCCCAGAGAATCTTTACAGGAATTAGGATATTTTTTAATTTTTTCTATGTCTTTTATAGTTATAAGTCCTTTTAAATTATAATCGTCATCAATGACCAAAAGTTTTTCTATTTTTTTTTCGTGCAGCGTTTTTTTTGCTTCTTCAAGCGTAGTTCCGACCGGCACCGTAACCAGATGCTCTTTCGTCATTACGTCTGCAACTTTTTCGTCAAGGTTGACCGAAAACCGCAAATCCCTGTTCGTAAGTATTCCTACTAATTTATCGCCTTTTACTACCGGCACGCCCGAAATCATAAATTTTTTCATAATATCCAAAGCATAAGATATTTTATCGTCGGGATTAACTTTCACGGGGTTAGTTATCATACCGCTTTCGGATTTCTTAACCCTTTCGACTTCGGCTTTCTGCTGCTGAACGGTCAGATTTTTATGTATTACGCCGATACCGCCTTCACGCGCAAGCGAAATTGCCGTTTCTGCTTCGGTGACGGTATCCATGGCGGCGCTCACCAAAGGAATATTAAGGTCTATATTTCTTGAAAATTTAGTCTTTAAATCTACGTCCTTCGGAAGTATTTCCGAATAATCGGGTACTATCAAAACATCGTCGAAACTCAGCGATTCCGTAATAATCTCTTTCATTTTAAATTTCCCTCTTTATTGTTTAACTTATAAGTCCTTCCAACAGTCCGCATTCCGAAACGGTAAAACCGGAAACCTCAAAAAAATCTATGCTCTTTAACATTATGGCCGCTCCGGCGAGAACAAGGTCTTCCCTTCCTGTTTCTACGCCGTCAATTTTCAACCTGTCGGATATTTTTGCGGAAGCAAATTTTCTGTAAATTCCGGCGGTTTTTTCCCTGCTCACGAAATATCCGTGTACTTTAAGCCTTTGGTAGCTCTTCATATTTAAATCTACCATCGCAAGAGTAGTCGCTGTTCCGGCAGTCCCGAAAAGAGTCATAGGCTTGAAAACAAAACCGCTTTCAATTATTTCGGCTTTTAGCGGGTTTAATTTTTGTTCTATGCGGCTTTCCAATTCCTTTAAATTTTCTTCGGACACCGGGTCGGTTTTAACAACTTCTTCCGTAAGATGTACTACGCCCATATTCAGGCTGTATTTCCATAAAGGCGCTCCGTTTTTAACGCAGACGTATTCCGTAGAACCGCCTCCTATGTCTATTGAATAAAATTCGTTAATACCGTTAAAACATTTAGAAATTCCTTTTAAAGTTATTAAAGCCTCTTTTTCTCCGCTTATAATTTCAAGATTGAGTCCGAATTCGTTAAAAATTATATTTTTTACGTCTTTAGCATTAGGAGCATCCCTCAACACGCTTGTGCCGGTTATAACTACATTCTCCGGCTTTATGCCGAAATTTCTAATTTTTTCTGAATAAACTTTCAAAGCTTTTTTGAGCCTGTTTATTGAATTTTGGGTTATTATTCCTTCTTTTTTGAAATTTTCGCCCAGCCTGATAATTTTCATATCCACGTAATCGGGACTTAAAAAATTATTTTCTTGACCGGTTATAAGGCACCTTATAGTATTTGTCCCGATATCTATAGATGCTTTAAATTTATTATCGGCGGAGTTTAAAACCAATCTATTCTCCTCTGTAATTTTTAACATATTTAACGTAATTATTCGCAGACTCCCTTATTGAATTTATATCTTTTTCGCTAAGATTTTTTTTGATGACCCCGGGAAGTCCGGCTACCAAAGAACCTTCGGGTATAACTGCATTTTCTTTAACTAAAGCGCCGGCGGCAATTATACAGTTTCTGCCGATTTTTGCTCCGGTTAAAACTATGGCGCCTATCCCTATAAGACAGTTATCGCCTATCTCGCACCCGTGAAGATTGACGTTATGTCCTATCGTAACGCCTCTGCCTATTACCAAAGGTCCGGTATCGTGCTGAACGTGAAGAACGCTGTTGTCCTGAACATTTGTATTTTCGCCTATTTTAATATAGTGTACGTCGCCCCTGATAACGGCGCCGTACCAAACGCTGCATCCTTTTCCAATTTCGACGTCACCGACGATTACGACGTTTTGCGATATATACGCCGTTTCGTCTATCTTAGGATATTTACCGAGATAAGATTCTATTATCATAAATCCTCCAGCCAGTTCATGTTTAATTTTTTTTATAGGTATTTTTCGTTTTGTTCGTTTAATTGTATATTATATAACAATTTTGTAGAAAAGTCGGGATTTTTTTTGCATATGTTCCCGTCTGTCCCCGTCGCACTAATTGTCGGAAATTAGCTTTTTTGAAAGAGATTCTGCCTGCTTTTTTGCTTCTATGACGTCTTCTATTGTTTTTAATTCGAACGGTTTATGCTTTTGCATTACCGATAAAACGTTCTGGGCGATTTTATTAAAAGATATTTTTCGGTTTAAAAAAGAATGAACAAAAATCTCGTTGGCTTCGCAAAAAACCGTCGGCATGCTCTTGCCTTCCCTCAAAGAGCGTCTTGCGATATTTAAAAACGGGAACTTCTCGTCGTCCGGCGCAAAAAACTCCAGTTTTACAATTTCGGTCAAATCTATCGGTTTCATAAGATTATAGAACCGGCGGGGATAAGACATGGCATAGCCTATCGGGCCTTTCATATCGGCATCTCCCATCTGGGCAATTATCGTTCCGTCGACGAACTCAACCATTGAATGGACCACGGCTTGCGGATGTATTACGACATCTATTCTATCTTCTTTTATATCAAATAAAAATGAGGCTTCTATTACTTCAAGCCCTTTATTGGCAAGCGTGGAAGAATCTACGGTAATTTTCTTTCCCATCTTCCATTTAGGATGGTTTAATGCCATATCGACGGTTATATTCTTGAAATAGTCTTTGTCTTTATGATAAAAGGGTCCGCCGGATGCGGTCAGGATTAATTTTTTAACGTCCTGTTTAACTCCGCCTTTAAGACACTGAAACAAAGCCGAATGTTCCGAATCTACGGGAATTATCTTAGCTTTATGCTTTTTTGCCGTTTTGTTTAGAATATCTCCAGCCATAACCATGGATTCTTTGTTGGCAAGCGCAAGGTCTTTGCCTGCCGCAAGGCTATGATAAGAAAGCATTAGTCCTGCCGAACCGCTAATAGCGTTCAATACCACATCGAATACGCCGTCGGAAACCGCTTCATGCAGTCCTTCCTCGCCGAAAATTAATTTCGTCTTAACGCCTTTTATGTTTTTTAAAGCGTCTTTGGCCTTGTCGTATTCTGTTTTTGAAGAAAGAACGCAGTATAAAGGTTTGAGTTTTTCAATCTGCTCTTTTAACTCCTGAGTAAAATGCCCCGCCGCAATGCCTTTGACAGCAAGAAAATCCGGATATGAGACGGCTACGTTTACGGCATTTCTGCCTATAGAACCGGTAGAACCGGCAAGAAATATATTTCGCATAATATATATAATATATATTTATTTAATTTGAGGAAATTATTTTTTATTTTAAGCAATAAACCGAAATATAATAAAAAAAAGGGGCGGCAAGTATCAAACTGTCTATTCTGTCTAAAATACCGCCGTGACCTGGAATTAAATTTCCCGAATCCTTTTTTCCGCCCATCCTTTTAATTAAAGATTCCGTTAAATCTCCAAACATTCCGGCTATAATAGCAACGGAAGACAAAATCATAAATGAAATAGTGGTAAATTCTTTATATTCGTTTATAAATATTCTAAATATAAGAGCAGTAAGAACGGCGGCTAAAAAACCTATCACGGCTCCCTCTGCAGTCTTTTTGGGGCTTAAAGATACGATGAGCTTATGCCTGCCGAAATGCCTTCCTCCATAATAAGCAAAAATATCTGATGCCCAAACGAGTATAAATAAAAGCAAAATAAGAAGTCTTCCGCCGGAAATTTCAAAAATTTTAACGAGAAAAGATATAAGAAAGCCTGTATAAATTATAGAAAACAGGTCTATAAATAATGTTTTCCCAAAATAGTTCTTAAACGAAAGTACGTTTTTAAAAAAAATTAAAAAGACCGAAAAAAATAAAATAAATATAAAAGCGCCGTTTTTTAAAAAAGCAAAAGAGAATGAAATTAAAATCGCAAGTAATTCCGGAAATATAAAATATCTATATTCCGACAAATCAAAAATGGAGTATATTTCGTATACGGAAAGCGCCGTCATAACGGCGGAAACTATAAAAAATTCATATATATTAAGCAGAAATATAGATAAAATTATAATTACGCCGAATATAATGCCGAATATAAATCTTTTAGGGTCGAAATTAGGTTTTTCCAAATCGCCTTGACCTTTTTTCGTAATTTTTTAATGCAGTTATTAAATTTTTCTTTCTAAAATCGGGCCATAAAGTTTTAGTAAAATAAAGTTCCGCATATGCAGCCTGGTAAAGCAAAAAATTAGACAGCCTTTCTTCTCCGCTCGTCCTGATTATAAAGTCGGGGTCGGGAATTCCTGCCGTATAAAGATAATTTGAAAAAAGTTTGCCGTTTATATCGGATAACTCGATTGATTTTTTTTTAACGTCTTCGGCTATTTTTATAACCGCATTTAATATTTCTTCCTTGGAGCCGTAACTTATCGCAAGCGTTAAAGTCAGTTTCGAACCGTTTTTTGTTTTATCTATAGCCCTTGACACCGCCGTTTTCGATTTTTCCGGCAGTTTTTCTAAATTTCCGATAAAATTAAGCCTGATTTCATTTTTTATAAGATAAGGAAGTTCTATTTCGATATATTGATCAAGAAGCTCCATCAAATAATCTACTTCTTCTTCCGGTCTCTGCCAGTTTTCCGACGAAAAAGCATAAGCCGTAAGATATTTGATTTTATAGTCTATTACGCCTTTTACCACGGATTTTAAAGACTTTATTCCTTCAAGATGTCCGTATATTCTGTCTAAATTTTTTTTCTGCGCCCATCTGCCGTTTCCATCCATAATAATTGCAATATGTCCGGGAAGATTTTTAAAAATCATACCTCTGATATTTCTTTTTCTTTACGCTTTGTAATTTCTTCTATTTCTTTAATAAAATTATCCGTCAAATCCTGCACTTTTTTTTGAATTTTAAAAGACTGGTCTTCAGATATTTCCTTAGATTTTTCGGAAGATTTTATCTTTTCGTTTGATAATCTCCTGAAATTTCTTATTTCCTGCTTTATGGATTCGGATAGTTTGCCGACCTGCTTTGTTATTTCTTTGCGCCTTTCTTGAGTTAAGGCCGGTATTTTTATATTTATACTTTTCCCGTCGTTAGACGGATTTAAAGAGGGGTCGTATTTTTGTATAGCTTTTTCAATAGCGGGAAGAGAACCTGCATCCCACGGGTTTATATTAATAGTTCTGCTATCCGGAATAGATATAGAAGCAAGCCTTATAATAGGTGAAATAGAGCCATAGTATTCGACGTTGACCGATTCTATTAATCCTGTAGAAGCCCTTCCTGTCCTGATTTTTGCAAGTTCCCCTTTGTAAGCATCTATAGCATGACCCATCTTTGCTTTTATTTCATTGACAAATGTAGTCTCGTCCATAGCGTAAGCTCCTAAATTAAATATTTGCCTTTGATATTACGGTTCCTATGGATTCTCCTTTAACGATTTTTAAAAGATTTCCTTTGCCGAGTAAATTAAAAACTACTATAGGCAGCCCGTTATCCATGCACAACGATATAGAAGTAGAATCCATAACTTTTAAATTTTTATTCAAGACATCTATATATGTAAGGCTGTCGAATTTAACGGCCTGTTTATTTACCATAGGATCTTCCGTATATACGCCGTCTATTTTTGTAGCTTTTAAGATAACGTCGGCGTGAATTTCCATTGCCCTTAACGATGCCGCTGTATCGGTAGTAAAGTAGGGATTGCCGGTTCCAGCCGCAAAAATAACCACTCTTTTTTTTTCTAAATGGCGCAATGCCCTTCGGCGAATATATGGTTCTGCAACCTGCTGCATAGCGATAGCCGTCTGAACTCTGGAAATTACGCCATTATCTTCAAGGCTCGCCTGAAGGGCTAAAGCGTTTATGACCGTTGCAAGCATGCCCATATAATCGCCTTGCGTCCGTTCTATCCCTAAATCTTTAGAGGAACTTCCGAATCCCCTGAAAATATTGCCGCCGCCTATAACTACGGCAATCTCTGCGCCTTCTGAAACGACGGATTTTATTTCCTGAGAGACGAAATTGATTATCTCGGGATCTATCCCGCACTTGCTTTCGCCGGCAAGCGCTTCGCCGCTGACTTTTAAAAGTATCCTTTTGTAATTAAGACCCATTATTCACCAAGCTGATAACGAACAAATCTTTTTAAAATGATATTTTCTCCTAATTTAGCTATTTCGTTGTTTATAATAGCGGCTATATTTTTAGACGGATCTTTTATAAAAGCCTGCTCTAACAGGCAAACTTCCTGATAGTATTTTTCAAGTTTGCCTTCTATTATTTTTTCTTTTACCGCCTGAGGTTTATCCATATTAGCAAGCTGCTCTCTATATATCTCTTTTTCCTTAGCTATAACTTCGGGCTGAACTGCATCTCTTTTTATATAAAGAGGGTTTGAAGCCGCAATATGCATAGCGATATTTTTGGTAAGTTCCTGAAATTCGTTTGTTCTTGCCACAAAATCGGTTTCGCAGTTTATTTCTAAAAGAACGCCTATTCTTCCGCCCGCATGTATATAAGAATATATCAAACCTTCTTTAGCTTCTCTGCCTGCTTTTTTCTGGGCTTTCGCAAGACCTTTCTTTCTTAACACTTCTACGGCCTTTTCAAGGTCTCCTCCGGTTTCTACAAGGACGTTTTTACAATCTACGAAGCCTGCTCCGGTCATCTGCCGCAGATTTTTAACAAGTTCGGCGCTTATATTCTGTGTATTATCCAATTATTTTTTCCTCCATGATATATAATAATATATATTAATAATATGATTTTGACTTATTAATTAATTATTCCGCTTAATATTAAGCTTTTATTTAAATTTTATATAGAAATATCTTCTTCCGCAGCCGATTCGGCATTTTCAGCCTGCGGCAAAACAACTGCGGCGAAAGTTTCTTCGGTTATAACTCCTTCGGGCAAAGGCTGGCTTTTCCCTCTTCCGGTTCTTTCTTCATAAACTTTTCTGCCTTCGATAATAGCTTCCGACATAGAATTAAGAATAAGCTTTATTGCCCTGATAGCATCATCGTTTCCAGGTATCATCCAATCTACCAATTCAGGATCTGCATTGGTATCTGCAATTCCTATGACCGGTATTTCAAGCCTTTTTGCTTCTTTTGCCGCTATAATTTCATGATGTAAATCGACTATAAAAACGGCATCCGGTATTTTATGCATATCCCTGAGACCGTTAAGAACTTTCTGAAGTTTTACTATTTCTTTTTCCATTTTAGCCATTTCTTTTTTTGTAAACCTGGAAAATTCTTCCGATTCTTTTAGGGATTCAAGTTCTTTCAATCTTTGTATGGAAAGTTTTATAGTGGCAAAGTTGGTAAGCATACCGCCGAGCCATCTTTCGTTTACATACGGCATACCGCATCTTTTGGCTTCTTCTACGACGATAGGATTTGCCTGTTTTTTAGTCCCGACTATAAGAATAGTTCCGCCTTCTTTTGCGATATCATAAAGTTTTTCGTAAGCTGCGGCAATATACGGCAGGGCTTTTTGGAGGTCAATTATATGAACTCCGTTTCTTGCCCCGTAAATATAAGGCTTCATCTTGGGATTCCATCTTTTCGTCTGGTGTCCGAAATGGACACCGGCTTCCAACAACTGCTTAATCGATAAATTGAACGGCATTTTCAGTCTCCTTTTGCGCTTTTTTCTCTCCGGTTACGTAAAACGCTTCAAGCGCAAATTAATAACCGGATACGATTTTGGTTAAAGTTAAATTAATTTTAAATCAACATATTCTTTTATCATGTTTAGGCTTTTTTTGCAAGAAGAAATTTTTGACCGCTATAACAATATTTTAAATATAAAATTAAAGATGTTGTTATATCCGTTAATGGAGATGCGTTTTAGTTCAAACGAGTTGTCCCCAACTTCTATTTTGCCGTTAACGGTGGTAAAAGCGGCCGTATAACCGGCATTTTTAACGGCTCTCATGACGTTCGCGTTATAAGCGCCGAAAGGATAGGAGAAAAATTCCACCGCAAAGCCTGTAATATTTTCCAGATATGCCTTAGAAGCTATAAGTTCGCCTATCATAACGCCTTCTTCGAGCCTGTCTAAATAAAAATGGTTTATGCCGTGCGAACCAATAAAAAAACCGTTCTTAAACATTTCTTTTATTTCATTTTTATTTAAAAAATTTTCCTTAACTCTTTCTCTTTCGTCGGAAACTGCGTTTTTTTTTCCTATAAAGCCGCTGCTTATAAATATCATTGAAGTAAAACCGGCGGATTTTAATATCGGATAAGCGTTAAGATAATTATTTTCGTATCCGTCGTCGAAAGTTATAAGAATCGGTTTTTTTACGGAAAGTTTATGCCCTTTTATAAAAGATAGGATTTCTTTTGGATTTATAGTTTCATAGCCTAAAAATTTAAGGAGTGCCAACTGCCTTTTAAACTGCCTCGGCGTTACGTATAAACCTTTAAATACGGCGTCTTTTTTTGGATAGTCTATTTTATGGTAGTATAATACGGGAATTTTCATGAGATAAACCCGCTAACTTCTGTAAGACGCGTTTATATCTATATATCCATGAGTAAGATTGCAAGTCAAAACCGAACGCTTTTTATTTCCGGATTTTAAATCTATTTCAACATCAATTTCTTTTGGGGACAGTACAGTTTTCTCTATATCTTTCTTCAATTTTTTAGAAGCCGTAGAATTTTCTACTATAATTTTTCCGTTTATGTAAATATCTATACTTTCGGCTTTGAGAGGAACTCCGGCTCTTCCGACCGCCGCCATTATTCTGCCCCAGTTTAAATCTTCCCCCGTTATCATCGTTTTAAAAAGCGGCGAGTTTGCTACCGTTAACGCGGTTTTCTTTGCGCCTGCTTCAGTAGGGGCGTTGACTACCGTTACTTTAATAAACTTAGTTGCCCCTTCTCCGTCAATAATAATCATTTTTGCAAGTTCGTAACAGACTTCGAATAAAACTTCTTTTACTATTTGGTAATTATTCTGATTTTGCTTTGATTTAGCTTTGTTCCCGGTTAAATCAATTACGGGATCGTCTGATGCCGGATAAAAAAACGAAGCAGTATCGTTAGTCGAGGTATCTCCGTCGACTGTAATAGAATTGAAAGATACTTCGACGCATTCTTTAAACATTTTATCGGCAGTTTCTTTTTTTATAGGAACGTCCGTAAATATAAAAGCCAGCATAGTAGCCATATCCGGCATAATCATACCTGACCCCTTAGCTGCGCCTTTAATTTGATATTTCCTGCCGTCTATAGAAAAACTTTTAACGGCCGTCTTAGGAAACGTGTCTGTAGTCATAATAGCTTTGGTAAAATTATCGAAACTTTCTTTATCGGCAGAATTTACCAAGTCGGGAATTGTCTGCTCGATAATAGAAACGTTAAGCCTTTCGCCTATTACGCCGGTAGAACACGTAAAAACCGAACTTTCATCGATGCCTGCTTCTTTTGCCAGCGATTTAACTACCTTCAGAGCGTCTTCCATGCCTTGCTCACCGTTGCATGCATTTGCATTTCCGGAATTCACTATCAACGCTTTTATAATATTTTTGGAATTTTTTTTAGATATTACGACCGGCGCCGCCTTAACTTTATTTTTAGTAAAAACGGCGCTGACTCTAAGCGGAAACTTAGAAATCATTAATCCCAAATCTAAATCTTTATTTTTTTTAAGCCCACAGGCTTTACCGGCAAATAAAAAATTATTCATTTTTTCCATGGCAATTTTTATATTTTTTACCGCTGCCGCAGGGGCAAGGTTCGTTCCTTCCTATTTTTTTCGGTTTGACTATAGGTTTTTGTTTTTCTTCCTGCCCTTTATTCATTTCGTTATGCGTAAGCACTATGTTGTCGGAAAGCAGTCCTGCGCCCTCTATAATGTCTTCGGCGTTAATACCGTCTTCAAACTGAACGGCTATTATCGAATTCAGGGCTTCTTCTTTCATCCTAAACTGCATATTTATAAATAAAGAATATGCTTCTTTCTGATATTCTATAAGAGGATTCACCTGGGCATAGCCCCTTAACCCTATGCCTTCTTTGAGAACGTCTAAAGAAGTCAAGGCATCTTTCCATAAACTGTCGACCGCCTGAAGATAAAGAGCTTTTAATATGTCTAATTTTTGGTCTTCCGGAAACGATTCAATTTTTGTATCTATATTTTTTTTAATTAAATCCGCAATCGAATTAAAAAACTCGCGTCTCGGCATTTTCTTAAATAAATTTATTAGCGCATTTTTCTTATCTTCCTCGGATAAATGTTCGATATTTTCGTTAATTAGTCCGGTATTTAAACTTAAATTTTTAACGTCCGATATATTGATAGACAGACTGACTTTTAATATTTCCAGAAGCCCTTCTATATCCCAATTTTCGCTATGCGTTTTTTCGGGGACGTAGGTTTCAAAATAGGATTCAAGCAAGGCTTCGACATCAAATGCTATATCTTCTTTTATTTCGGATATATCGCATATCTCAAGCATTCTTTTTCTGTACGAATATATAAGCTCTCTCTGTTTATTCATAACGTTGTCGTAATCTATAAGATTTTTTCTGATATCGAAATTATGGCCTTCGACTTTTTTCTGAGCATTTTCTATCGCCTTAGAAATCATGCCGTGTTCAATAGCCTGTCCGTCTTTGAGACCAAGTTTTTCTAAGAACGGTGCAAGTCTTTCGGAGCCGAATATTCTCATAAGGTCGTCTTCCAAGGATACGTAAAACCTTGAAGAGCCTACGTCGCCCTGTCTGCCCGACCTCCCCCTTAGCTGATTGTCTATTCGCCTGGATTCATGTCTTTCCGTTCCTATAACGTGAAGACCGCCAATATCTTTAACTCCCTCCCCGAGAACTATATCCGTTCCTCTTCCGGCCATATTCGTAGAAATGGTAACGGATTTTTTCTGTCCGGCGTTTGCGATAATTTGCGCTTCTTTAGCATTATTTTTTGCGTTGAGGACAGAATGGGGTATTCCTTTTTTCTTTAAAATACTGCTTAGACTTTCCGATTTTTCTACCGAAACCGTTCCTACGAGAACAGGCTGACCAGTTTTATATTTTTCGGCAATTTCGTCGGCTACGGCATTGAATTTTTCAGCTTCGGTGGCATAGACTAAATCGGCATGGTCTTTTCTTGTCATAGGTTTATTGGTAGGAATAACGACGACGTCCAAGTTGTATATTTTTTTAAACTCTTCGGCTTCGGTATCGGCAGTTCCGGTCATACCTGCTAATTTATTATACATCCTGAAAAAATTCTGAAAAGTAACCGTAGCGAGGGTCTGATTTTCGCCTTCTACTTTAAGATGCTCTTTTGCTTCTAACGCCTGATGCAGTCCTTCTCCGTAACGTCTTCCGTTCATAACGCGTCCGGTAAATTCATCGACTATGACTACCTGATTGTCCTGAATTAAGTAATCTACATCCTTGAAATAGCAGGCATGAGCCCTGAGGGACTGATTTACGGCATGCAGTAAATCTAAATGCCTCGGGTCGTAAATATTTTTTATTTTTAAAGCATTTTCTACTTTTTCTATGCCTTCTTCGGTCATAATAGCGGTTTTTAATTTCTCGTCGACGGTAAAGTCTTCATCCTTAACAAGTTTGCGCACGGCCTTATCGGCATTATAATATAATTCGGTCGTTTCTTCGGATTCGCCGGAAATAATGAGAGGCGTTCTCGCCTCGTCTATAAGAACGGAATCTACTTCGTCTATTATGGCGTAATTAAGCTCTCTTTGAACGTAATCGTCTAAAGAGTATTTCATATTGTCCCTAAGGTAATCGAATCCAAATTCGTTATTGGTGCCGTATGTTACGTCGCAATTATAAGCTTTTTTTCTTGCGTCGTCGTCCATATCGTTAGTGATGACCCCGACAGAAAGGCCCAGCAGATTATATGCCTTACCCATCCATTCGGCATCTCTTTTGGCAAGATAGTCGTTAACGGTTATAATATGTACGCCTCTTCCGGTCAAACTGTTTAAATACGCGGGCATAACCGCAACTAAAGTTTTTCCTTCGCCTGTCGCCATTTCGGCTATCTTTCCGGAATGCAAAACAGCGGCTCCTATAAGCTGAACATCGAATGCCCTAAGTCCGAGAGCGCGCTTTATTCCTTCTCTTGCGATGGCAAAAACTGACGGCATTATTTCTTCAAGCTTCTTATCCTGTTCCGAATGGGCAAGGTCTTTTAATTCATCTTTAAACTTAAGCGTAATACTCTTTATTTCGTCATCGCCTATACCGGAATACTGGGGTTCCAAAGAGTTAATCTTTTCTACTAAAGGCTTTAATCTGGCAATCTCCCTCTGGTTGCTTGTTCCAAAAATGCTTTTTAATATTTTCATTACCAAAGTAAATGTTCCCCCGTTTTTTATTTTCCAGAAACCTGAATATTTTCAAACAATATAGAAGGCGAGCCGACCGAACCGAAAAAACGCAGGTCGTTAGCTATTTTAGATATGCCGTTAAATAACTGCATAATATTTCCGCTTACCGCTATTCCTTTTACAGGAAAATCTATTTTCCCGTTTTTAACGAAAAATCCTGCGGCTCCCAGCGAAAACTCCCCCGTATAAGGTTTTGCCATATGAAGACCCATAAGTTCCGTTATATAAAGCCCTTCTTTTATAGAGCCTATTATATCTAAAATATTAGTTTCGCCGTTTTTTATAAAAAAATTAGTAGAACCTATGTCAGGCGGAAGGATAAACGAACGCCCCGCCGAATTTCCGGAAGACTTTACTCCGTATATTTTTCCGTACCTGATATCGTAAAGATAGGAATCTATAGTGCCGGAAGAGCATAAAACTTTTGTTTTCATCTTTACGCCTTCTCTGTCGAACATGTCGGTTAGCGCCCCGCCGTATAAAAGACCGTCGTCTATTATGTCTAATTTGTCGGAAAATATTTTTTTGCCTATTTTACCTTCCAATAACGATTTCTTTTTATAAACGCTGTCCGCGTAAAATGACTGCTTCAATATTCCGAGAATCTCCGAAGAAGTATAGTTATCGAAAACAACCGGATAATTTCCGCTTGCTGCCGTTCTTGCTCCAAGCTGATCTACGCCTTTTTTAGCGGCATTCATAGCTGCTTTTTTAAACTTCAGGTCGCCGAAACAGTGGGAAAAATCAAAATCGAACCCCGAACCTGTATCTTCGCCATCCCGTGACGCAACGGACAAAAATATCTCATAAAAAGTTTTTATCGAAGAAACGTCAATTCCTTTTGAATTATAAAATCTTTTATTGATTAATGTCTCGGAATACGACGGTTTATCTACTTTGTATATTTTTTTGTCGTATGAATAAGCAATTTCTTCCATTTCAAGCAGTAAAGACTTTTTTTTATCGATATCTATGTCTACGCCGTCTTCGGAATAAACGCCTAATTTTTCGGGAGTAGATATATCGTCATCGCCGCTATAATAGTCGTCCTTTTCCGCAAATTCGGCAAATTCGTCCGCCTCCATATATTTTAAAAGCGAGTAAGCGCCGTCTAAAGAGTTTAAAATTTTATCGCTTTCTAATCCAAGACAATAAGAAAAACTCATCTTCTTTTTGTCTAAAAGCCTTATGTTTAATCCGTTAGTTTCCGCATTTACATAGTTAGAAATACCGCCGTCCTCCGATTCCATTTTGAGGACTTTTGAATTAAACATATAAAGCTCGAACTCTATGCCTTTATTTTTACAATAATCTTCGGTAATTGAAGCGGCAGAATCAAAAAACGGGCTTCCGCCTTCGATGCCGCTCTGCAATTCCCCCTTCGTTATTTTTTTATTTACGTCAGCCATATATTTTATATTTCCTTTATCTTTTTTTAACGGTTAATTTAAAATTCCGTTTTGCCTGCCCCGTCTTCCGTTAGTTTTATTTTTTTATGCGCGATTATTATTATTATTTTACCGAATACTATTTGTTGTTTATGCGGGATATTATATCCGCGGCGACTTCCTCTATCGATTTATCGGTAATATCTATAATATATGCGTTTAATTTAGCGTATATAGACATTGAATGGGCAAGTTCTTTTTCTATAGATTCTTTCGATACGTAATCCTGTGAAAGACCAAGCCCCATTCTTTTCAACCTTTCTTTTCTTAAACTTGAAATTCTTCCGGCGTCGGAAACCAAACCGAATATTTTATTCCTTTGAACCTTAAATACCGTATCGTCTATAACCTGAGAATCTATTATGGGAATATTAGCCGCTTTAAATCCTCTTTGGGCAAGAAAAAGACAAAGCGGAGTCTTTGACGTCCTTGATATGCCCAGTATAAGGGCATCTGCTTCCAAAACTTCGTCTATCCTTTGTCCATCGTCGTGTTTAACGGCATATTCCAAAGCATCTATTCTTTTAAAATACTCGTCGTTAACCCTGTGGATTAAACCGGGCTTTCTTTCTGGAGAAAGATTAAGGATATTTGCTATAGAATTAAGTACCGGGCCTATTATATCGATACTAACAATGCCTTTTTCTGCAGATTCCTGAAGCATAATATTTCTCAGCCCGTCTTTAACTAAAGTAAAAATAACCAATGCTTTTTTTTCTGCGGCTTCCGTTATTATTTCCCTTAATTTCAATTCCGAATCTATCAATAAGAAACGTTTAAGGCGAACCTCGGGAATAGAAAACTGCGATATAGCCGCCCTTGCAACTTTTTCCGCGGTTTCACCGGTAGAATCGGATACTACGAAGACATGAAAATTTTTATCGTTCATTGTTCCGCCTAATAAAAAAATATTATAATTTAATTTATATATGGGTTTTTAATCCCATTTTTTTCCATAAAAGCATTCCGCCTTTAAGGTTGTGAACCTTATTAAACCCGTGCCTTTTGAGCATAGCGCATGCGGAATAACTCCTGGCGCCGCTGTGGCATACCGCAATTATATCTTTATCTTTATGATTCTCTAGTTCTTGAATTTTAAGTGGTAAAAGCCTTATAGGGATCAAGTGCGAATTTTCTATATGCCCCAAATTTCCGTTATATTCGTGAGGCTCCCTTACGTCTATTACCAGCGTATTTTTACTTTCTTTATCTTCCGATAATTTTTTAAATACCTCATCGGGAGTTATCTGGCTGACGTCGCCGAACAAACCTTCTCTCTTAAAAATATTAAACATCTCTTTTTTTATTCCTCCCTTTTTTATAAATTTGCGATGGTTACGTAAAGGAAAAGGCGTCTAATTTACATATACCTCATAAATGCGGAAAATAAATCTGACGCCTTTTCCGCATCAATTTGCTTCCAATTTGTTATGGTGACGGAATTGAATTCCGTCACCCATTATTATAATATATATATTGCGCTTTGTCTATATTTTCAACATTACGGCTGTTTCGTCGCAATCGGGAAATTTTACGCAATTTATACAGTCGCTCCATATCTTATGGGGCAGTTCCGATTTGTCTACAACGTTAAAACCGGATTTTTGAAAAAATTGCGGTTTGTAAGTTAAGGCAAATATATTGGTTATTTTAAAGAATTTAGCTTCTTCTATGCATTTTTTTATAAGTTCCGTCCCTATAAGCTTTCTTGTATAAGGCCTTTTTACGGCTAACGATCTTATTTCCGCCAGATTTTCCCATACTATTGCAAGAGCGCATGCCCCTATAACTTCGGGTTCGCAGCCCGACGAGCCTTTTTCGCTATAAATTTTATTTAAATTTTCATTGCCCGTTTCGGTTTCGCATTCTATCTCGGCAATATAAAAATCTCTGAGATGAGTATATATATCGCTCATTGAACGCGGAAGCATCTCGCCGGCTTTTGAATATTCCGAAAAAAGTTTATAAAGCGATTTAACGTCGCACATAAGCGCTTTTCTCAGGACTACTTTTACGGTTTTGACGCCTTTGCCGATACCGGTTTCTTTATCTATTTCTTTGATTTTATCGTGTCCGCCTTTGCTTTTAACGGTTAAACCTTCTTCCGCTTCTGTCTCCGCCTCTATTTCTATTTCGGTAGGATAAAAAATAGCCGCCCCGCCTTTTTCGTATCTCTGTCTGCCTGTTTTATACATATCTTTTTATTTAGAACCGCCCCCTGTTTTTTAAAATTTCCTTAGCATGCATTAAAGCCGCTTCTCCTTTTGAATCGCCCGACAACATTCTTGCCGTTTCGGTTATCCTCTCTTCTTCGTTAAGCTCTTTTATCCTGGTATATGTTTTTCCGCTAATTACTTCTTTATAAATAAAAAAATGCCTGTCGGCGAACGAAGATACCTGGGCGAGGTGCGTTATAAGTATTACCTGATTTGCTTCAGATATAGATTTAAGCGCCGAACCTACAAAATTAGCTACATCGCCGCCGATTCCCGCATCGATTTCGTCGAAAATAAAAGTCGCAATATCTTTTCTTTTGTTTAAAATTTTTAAAATACATAAACTTATGCGGGAAAGTTCGCCTCCCGAAGCAACCTTGGAAAGCGGCCTGGGTTCTTCTCCCGGATTTGCGGAAAACATAAAAATGCAATCGTCCAATCCGGTTTCCGAAAAGCTTTTCTCAAAGTCGGTTTTATATATATTTATTTTAAAAATAGGTTTAATTTTTAAAAAAAGTAATTCTTTTTCTATTTGTTTTTCCATAATAGAAGCGGATTTTATTCTCTTTGTATGCAATTCTTCGGATATCCGCAAAAAATTTTCTTTAAACTTTTCATATTCGCCGTCAATTTCGGAAATTCTTCTTTCAAGTTCCGCAATCCCGCCTAATTCTTGTTTTGCTTCGTCGTATAGCTTTAGAAGTTCTTCTACATTGGAAACGTTATATTTATTTTCTATACTTATAACGGAATCGATTTTAAGGCGTATTTCGTTAAATTTTTCTTCGTCGAATTCTAAAGCGGAATACTTTTCTAAAAATAAAAGAATATCTTCCAGCTCTATTTTTGTGGTTTCGGCGTTTTTTAAGCATTCTGCTTTTTTAAAAGCGGTATCTAATTCGAACAGCTTTGAAAGATTGGAAACTAATAAAGCCAGATGTTTTAAAATCCCGTATTCATCGCCGTCTATTAAATCAATAGAGTTTAAAATAAGCTCTTTTATAACGTTAGCGTTTTCTAACTTTTTTAGTTCTTGTTTTAAAATTTCTTCTTCGTCTACGGATTTAATATTTAAATTTTCGACGTCGTTTACTATGTAAGAATTTAAAGTTTTTATGCGCGATATGCCTTCTATTTTTTTTGTTATTTCTTCTTTTTCCGATGATATTTTTTTGATTTCGTTATAAATCTTTTTAGTTTCTTTCAGTAAAGTTTCATTGCCGGAGAAATCATCCAAAAAAGCAAGCTGGCTTATAGGGTCTATTAAAAATCTCCTGTCATTCTGCCCGAATATTTTTAACAAATTTTCGCCTAACCTTTCTATTAAGTTTTTGTTTACAGGTTCGCCGTTTATAAAATATCTGCTTTTACCGCTTTCCGTAACGGTTCTTTTAAGATTTAAATCTTCGGAACTTTCTACGTCTATTAATCCTTCTACGTCTAATTCAGCAAAAATACCGTTTAAACCGCCTTTTACAGTCCCGTTTAAATCGAATACCGCCGTAACGTAACCTTCTTTTTCTCCCGTTCTTATAACCTCCAATCCTTTAGTTTTACCGAACAAAAAATTAAGGGATTCAATTATTATGCTTTTTCCCGCTCCGGTTTCTCCGCTAAGAACGTTAAGTCCGCCGCAAAAATCTATTTCTAAAAAATCTATAGTGGCAAAATTTTTTATTTTTATAGTTTTTAACAATTTTATCTAGACCTTTACCAGTTTAATTTTGTCCTTAATATATTCCAGTAATCGTTATCTAAAGACGAAGATAAGTAAACCTTGGAAGGATGTTTTTTAATTATTATTTCGTCGTCGTCGTCAAGCTTCAAACCATCTCTTCCATCGGCGGAAATAAAAATATTTCTTTCCTGCGGCATAATTATTACTTTAAGTTCGCAAGGATTTATTATTATAGGTCTGTTGGAGAGCGTATGGGGACATATAGGAGTTATTATAAAAGCGTCCATGTCCGGCTGTACTATAGGTCCTCCGGCCGATAAAGAATAAGCCGTAGAGCCGGTAGGAGTAGCGATAATAAGACCGTCGGCCCTGTAATCGTTCAATCTCAAACCGTTCACAAAAACGGTTAAATTAATAACTCTGGCATGAATACTTTTTTCTCTTGCGATAGTCGCTTCGTTTAACGCTACTAATTTTTCGATAGATTTGCCTTTCCTGAATACTTCGATTTCGATAGCCATTCTCGGTATAAATTCTAAAGTCCCGTCTAAAAATCTTTCTACAGCATCTTTCTTTTTTTTCTCCGGAACTTCTACAAGGAAACCCAGGGTGCCGAAATCTATTCCTATTACCGGTACTTCGGAAAGTTGAGGAAAAATCTTTCCAAGCGTAATTAAAAGAGTTCCGTCTCCTCCGCAGACTACCACAAGTCCGATGTTTTTAGTGTCGGAACTTTTAATGTCCATACTGGGCTTGATTATCGTTTCTATGCCGTTCTTTTTAAAAAGTCCGCATACGTATTCTGCGGACTTTAAAGCTGCAACGGCGTCTTTTTTGTAGGAAACCAGAACCCTCTTAATGTTCTTATTAAAATCGGATGAAAACATTAAATTGTTGCCGGATGCTGCTGTGATGCTTTTGTTTCATTAAGTAATCCGCCTTCTTTTATTATTTTAACCTGCCTGTCGGTTAAATTATACTTAAACTTATATTCGGCGTTTCCCTGACTTTTATTTATAAAAGTAACAGGCTTGCGTTCGTTTAATTCTTTTAAAATATTAGGGGCTATAAGCTCATCGCCCTGTTTTATTTTATCATAATCGGCAGGGTTTTCAAATATAATGGGCAATATTCCGAAATTTATTAGATTTGCAAAATGAATTCTTGCAAAAGATTTAGCTATTACGGCTTTAACTCCAAGATACATAGGCGCAAGCGCCGCATGCTCCCTGCTTGAACCCTGTCCATAGTTTTCGCCGCCAATTACAAAACCGCCTTTCTCCTTTAGCGCTCTTTCCGAAAAAGCCGGATCCACCGTTTCAAATACATATTTAGAAATGGCGGGAATATTAGACCGAAGCGGAAGTATTTTAGAGCCTGCCGGCATTATATGGTCGGTAGTTATATTATCGCCTACCTTGAGCAGAACCTTTCCGGATATGGATTCCTGAAGTTTCTGCTGAACCGGAAGCGGTTGAATGTTAGGCCCTCTGTAAACTTCGACTTCTTCCGGCCTAGTAGAAGGCGGAATTATCATTGAATCGTCTATATTGAATTTTTCCGGCATTTTAATTTTGGGAGCTTTTCCAAGCGTCCTCGGGTCCGTAATATAGCCTGTAAGTGCCGAAACCGCCGCGGTCTGCGGCGAAACAAGATAAATTTTCGCGTCTTTAGTTCCGCTCCTTCCTTCAAAATTACGGTTAAAAGTTCTTAAAGAAACGGCGCCTGAACGCGGAGCCTGCCCCATACCTATGCATGGCCCGCAAGTCGATTCCAGTATCCTTGCCCCTGAAGCTATTAAATCGGCAAGAGCTCCGTTTTTTGCTATCATTTCAAAAACCTGTTTGGAACCGGGCGAAATAACTAGACTTACGTCGGGATGCACTT
>JAKAQP010000045.1 GCA_021822485.1 bacterium | reverse complement strand
CCTGATTTACTGTATGAATCTTTGTCTTCCACAAAAAATCTTATTGCCGAAAAGGGCGGAATAATGAAAAGAGGCGGAGATCTGTAAATTTTAACTATATGACTAAATTTATCTTAGGATTTCATTGCCATCAGCCCGTCGGCAATTTTGATTTCGTCTTTAAAGAAGTCCATGAAAAATCTTACTCGCCCCTTATCAGAACCCTTTTCGGTCTTAACGTAAAATTTTGCCTGCACGCTTCCGGCGTACTTTTAGAATGGTGGGAAGAAAACGATCCCGGATTAATCGAAATAATAGCCGAAGGAGTAAATGCCGGATTAATCGAGCTTATAGGCGGCGGATATTACGAACCTATTCTTGCCATGATTCCCCCTAAAGACAGATTGAAACAGCTTGAAATGCTTAGCGAGGCTCTAAAAGTGCTTTTTGGAGTATATCCCTCAGGTGCATGGATAACGGAAAGGATATGGCAGCCGGATATAATTAAAGATTTAAAATCGGCAGGATTAAATTATGCTTTTTTAGACGACTTTCAATTTTTTCAAGCGGGTATTTCTCCCGACTGCATAGACTCCGTTTTTAGAACCGAATACGGAGGGGAATATTTCGATATTTTTCCTATACATGAAAGATTAAGATACAAGATACCTTTTGCTGAACCGTCGGAATCTTTAAACGAGATATTATACCTAAACGGAAGAAGTTCCGATTTGTCGATTATGTTCGACGACGGCGAAAAAATGGGAGGGTGGCCGGATACTTTCGACTGGGTTTACGGAAAAGAAGGAAATAAAGGCTGGTTGGAAAATTTTATCGATAAAGCCTGTTCAAAAGACGAGGGCAGTCCTCATTCGGACATAATTTTCGAGCTTCCTTCAAATTTATTGTGCAATACGGAAAAAAGGAATCAGGTATATCTGCCCATTTCAAGTTACAGGGAAATGGGGGAATGGACATTGCCTCCGAAAACAAGAGACGCTTGCGAAAGAATAAAATTGCAGAATCCTTCGGCTCCTTTAATTTCCGGCATATGGCATAATTTTTTAACCAGATATCCGGAATCAAATCTTCAGCATAAAAGGATGGTTAATTTAAGCCTTAAAATAGATTGTATTCAAAAAACTTACGATAAAAATCTTAATGAAGCCGCCGAAGAACTTCTTAAATCTCAGGCTAACGATGCTTACTGGCACGGAGTATTCGGCGGCATTTATCTGCCGCATTTAAGAAGAGCCGTTCATAAAGCGCTATTAGCTTCCTATGTTTTTTATAAAGATGCCGTTAACGAAAAAATAGAGATAGAATGTTATGATTTCGACTCGGACGGGGAAAAAGAGTTTTTGCTTTCAAACGACTTATGGTGCATAATTTATAAGCCTTCGTCAGCTTCTTTTTCGGCATTGGATTATATAGGAAAAGGATTAATTCATTCTCTTGGCGACGTATTTTGTCTGCATGAAGAATACGACATCTTAAAAATAAAAGAAAAAAATTCAAAAGAAGAAAGCGCTGATAGCGATATAAAAAATAAAAACGGTTCGGAAGAAGAGCCGCCTAAGACGATACATGACGAAACTAAATATCCTTCCGATTTATCGGAAAACGATCTTTTAACGCACAAAGGCATTCTTCCTCCTTTTGAAATTTTATTTGAAAATAAACCTCTTTGTTTTTCCGGTACGAACATAAAAAATATGTGCGAAAATAACGGCAAAGATTATATATTTGTCGAAGCCAAGGCATACCCCGTAATTACCGTACGCGGTGAAGCCCTCCGTGATAATAATTTAAATAACTTAACGGATATCAAAGCGGAAGGCTTGCTTGAGGAAATTTTAGGACTAAACATAAAGATAGATGAGTCTATATCTTTTTTTATAAAATCAAGACCCGGAATTTCCGGAAATTTAGAAGTTGTTTTCAGGTTTGCTCTCCCCGGCGGCGACGGTCCTGCAGTTAGCGTAGATATTGACGGAGACGTAAAAGGAGTTAATAATAGCATGAAAAAAAACAATGCAGCCGGGTGCGATAATTTTATATATTTAAAAGATTCTTTCTGGGGCGGAAAAATAACGCTGAAAGAACGGACGGACTCTAATTTTTTAAAAAATTACGACGCGGTATTTAAACCTTTGACGACTATGTCGCTTTCCGAAAGCGGATATGAAAGAATTTTTCAGGGCATAGAGTTAAGATATAATTTTAATTTAAATACGGAAGAAGATTTTCGTAGTATAATATCTATAGACGTAGAAAAAATAAATTAATAAAAGCTTTGAATTTTTAAAAAAGTATGCAAATAAAAGCGGGTTAAAAAAATGAGCGAATTTAATAACGAAATATGGTTTGTCGGGGCGGAAATGTCTCCGTTGGTTAAAGCGGGAGGTCTCGGCGACGTAATGGGCAGCCTTCCTAAATTTTTGCTCAGGGCAGGCATTAACGTGCGGGTGGTAATTCCATATTACAAAAATATAATTCCGAAAAATTTATTGGATATAAGGAAAACTTATCCGGCAGGCGGAGTAAATTTCGGAGAAATCCCTCTTGAGTTTGGAATTAAAACAGGTTTTGCCATGGGCGATATTCCCGTAGTCCTTATAGAACAGAATCATTTTTTTAACAGAGAGGAAGTTTACGGTACGCATGGAGGAGTTTGCGCATATAAAGACAACCTGTGGCGGTATGCAATGCTTGCTCACGGAACGGCATATGCAATGAAAATTCTTGGAATACCTTTAGTCGTTCATACCCACGACTGGTCTGGAGGCTTTGTTCCCGCCGTCATAAGGCAGACGTTCGGAGATAAAAAAGTTTCGGTAAACGTAAGCGGTTCCGTCGAAGGTATTTTAAGCGGTAAATTGAGCAGGCGCGTAAGCGCTAACGGATTAAGGCCGGCTATAGCGTTTACGATACATAATCTCGGCTATCAAGGTGTTTACGGTTTGGACGATTTTTACGATATAGGCTTAGATTTTAAATATAATTCTTCCGATGCTTACGAACATTTCGGAACTATAAACAGCCTAAAAGGCGGAATTAAGCTTTCCGATATAGTTACTACGGTAAGCCCGACCTATGCTCAAGAAATAACCGACAGCAGATTCGGTTTCGGACTTGACGGCGAGTTGAAAAATCTCAGCGATACGAAACGGCTAAGAGGGATACTTAACGGTATAGATTTAGATTATTGGAATCCGAAAACCGACAGATTTATAAGCTATAATTTAAATATTAAAAACGATGTATACGGAATTAAAGATTATGAAGAATGGAAAAAATTTAAATTAAATAATAAAAAGGCTCTTTTTTCGGAAATTTCCCTGCCTTTAAAAAAAGATAAAGACGGTAAAATACTTCCTCTTATAGGAGTCGTAAGCAGGCTAACCGAGGAAAAAGGCATAAACGAATTTTTAGACGCGCTTTTTAACTGGAACGATTTTCCGTTTCAAGTAGTCATACTTGGAAGCGGCAAGGATTATATAGAAAGCAAAGCAAATTACCTTGCCGAAGTTTTTAAAGGCAAGGTTTTTGCGCAGACCGGAAAATATGACGAAGCACTTTCCCATAAAATATATGCGGCATCGGATATTTTCGTTATGCCTTCAAAGTTTGAGCCTTGCGGATTGTCGCAGATGATAGCTATGAGATACGGATGCGTTATTGCGGCGGGCGATACCGGCGGTCTCCACGATACCGTTTCGGATATTACAAATCCGGATGCTAAAAATCCGTCCGGAATACTTGCTCAATATACCGATTCTAACGGAATTGCGTGGGCTCTTAACTCGCTGTATAATATTTATGCATCGGGAATAAGCGGAGAAGAAAGCCGTAAGTCTGCCGGCAAAGAAAAAGGCATGGACAGGGGATGGTCAGATATAGTTATTAATTCGGCAAATAAACATTTTGGATGGGAAGATTCCGCAAAAGTTTACGAAGGTCTTTATTATGATATTATTAAATAATACGGACGGTATGTCGGTCGATGGTATTTAACGAGTTGAATTTATTTACGTATTTAAAAATAGGAAGCATACTTTTGTCCGCCGCGGTATTAATTGCTCTTGCCGTCAAAAAACCGGAATTTAGCCGGTTTTTTGAAAAAGCCGGCGTTTTCGGAATATTTTTATTTGCTTTGTTTATTCCGGTCAAAGACGGTTTTGCCGTTTTTGGAATGATTGTCGCTATAGCTTTTTTTATAGCTTATAAAATAGCAAAACGAGAATTTTCCATAATTGAAACGGGTTTTAATATACCTCTTCTTATTTATGCCGTTATAGTAACAGCTTCTTTTTTCTGGACTTTCAGCATTGCAGACAGTTTTAACGAAGGCGGAGAAATAATCTATTTTATTTTATTCTTTTTTGCGGCAGCGGAACTTTTAAATTCAAAAAAAAGAATAAAAATAATGATTTATACTTTTACGTTTTCTATCTGCGCCGCTATAATTTACGGATTTTTTCAGGGAATTTTTATCGACGCTCTTCACTCGCATAACAGGCTTACGGGATTAATCGGAAACTGGGTCGGTTTTCCCGTACAGGTATCTTACGGATTAGTCGTAATTATAGCTTATTATCTGCTTAATTTTAAAAAGAAAGACGTCGGAAGCAGAACGTCGCTCGCGGAAAAAATAACCAGAATGCCGTATTTTATTATTTTCGGAACAATGATTCTTCTTGGCGTTTTCGACATAGTATTTGCAAAGGCAAGATCTGCATGGATAGGGATTATACCGGCTGTTTTTATTTTAATGTATTTAAAGTCGAAAAAACTTTTTTTTGCGGCGCTTATTCTGCTTTTATTATTAAACGTCGGGATTTTTTCAATTTCTAAAACGTTTAAAAGCAGGATTTTTTCTATGTTTAATCCTAAAATATATAAATTGGAACTTAAAAATCACGGCGATATAGAAAGTCATATAGCTTTAATAGAATCTGCATGGGCAGTTTTTAAAAGATATCCTTTTACCGGCATCGGAGTAGGCGCGTTTTCAAAATATTTCGACGAACATAAAGGCGTTAGATTTCCATGGTATTATAATCCAAAAACCGGTAAAAAAATATACGACCTTTATGATAACTGGCCTGAAAACGGCTATATGCAGACGCTTGCCGAAACCGGAATATTTAGTTTTATTGCGCTTATGTGGCTTTTTTTTCTTGCTTTGAAAAAACCGTTTAAATTGTTTATTAATTCAAATGATAATTTTAAACGCAAAATAGCCGCAATATTAATAGGAACGTCTATAGTCTTTTACGGTTCTTTTGCCGGCGTATCTAATATGTCTAACGATCAGCTGGCTAATTTATGGCTTTTCTTTTTAGCGTTGTTTGCGGCGACAAGTTTACTGCCGGAAACCGAATTTTAACGTTCAGATTTTTAAAGCGATAATTTATTGCAATATAATAAATATTATGTTATCTCAAAGAAGCAAAATTCTTGCTCAGTATTTTTACATAATTTCCGTTATTTTTATTTGCGGCGCCTTTTTTCTGTCTTTTATTACTTATAACCTTATAACCCCTCTGATAATAGGATATAAGCTTTATTCCATCGATTTTTATCTATGGCTTTTAGCCCCCATAGCTTTTATTTTTTATTTTTTGCTATTTTTATTTAGAATGTATTTAAATTTAAATACGGAAAGTTTTAAATCGGATATAATAAAGCTCTTTGAAATAACGGCAATATCTATTTTTTTAATTTATGCAGTTCTTTTTATGTTTAAGGTTACTTATGTATCGAGGCTTTTTATAGGATATTTTGCTATATATGCGTTTTTATCGTTAATCTTTGCGGATTACGCAGGCAGAAAACTTTCATTGAAACTTAAAAGGCGCGGTTATTCCATAAGAAATATAGTTCTGGTAAAAGGAGATAAAAATTCTGCGGGCGCGGGACGCGGATACGAGGGTAGAACCGGCGCTCAAGACGGCCGGAGTATAAAGGATATAATCTTATCAAGCGAATATCTGGGCGTAAAATTGGTTAAGGAGATAAATAAAAACGATTTAAACGGACTTAACGGACTTATAGATTTCGTTTTAAATAATCCGGTTGACGAAGTTATATTCGATATAGAAGGCGGCGAAATTGCCGATATAAAAGAAGTTACTTTACTGCTTGAGGAAAAAGGCATTGCCGTTAAGATACCCACTAACTTTATACCGTTCAAATATTCAAAAGTCGCTTTTGAAAAGGTGGGAAATTATCCGGTTATTTCATTTTACACTTCGCCGGAAGACGATATAAGGCTTTTCATAAAAAGACTGATAGATATAACGGGCGCGGTTTTTGCGATTTTAATATTTTTAATTCCGACTTTAATCATAGCGATTTTGATTATTCTGGATTCCAAAGGAAACGTTTTATATAAAAGCAAAAGAATAGGCAAAAATGGAAGGCTTTTTACCTTTTATAAGTTTAGGACTATGTATTCGGGAAGCGACGAACTTAGGGAAGAACTTATAAAAGATTTCAGCAGAGACGGAATCGAAATAAAGCTGAAAAACGATCCAAGAATCACCAAGATAGGTAAGGTTTTAAGAAAGACGAGTTTAGACGAAATACCTCAATTTTACAATGTTTTAAGAGGCGATATGAGTTTAGTCGGCCCGCGTCCTCCAATGCCCGACGAGGTAAAAAAGTATTCCATAAAACAAAGGCGCAGGATTTCTATGAAACCGGGTATAACGTGTCTTTGGCAGATTAGCGGCAGAAGCATGCTTAGTTTTGAGGACAGGGTGGAATTGGACTTGAAATATATCGACGAATGGACTATAAAATTAGATTTGATAATTATTTTAAAAACGATACCCGTCGTTTTATTTGCAAAAGGAGCGCTTTAAATACGGGGACAGAATTCAATTCTGTCCCCGTCACAAAATGGAAATTGAGAATTTACTTTATTAAAAAAATATATTAAAATTATTCAATTAAAAATTAATATAAATAATATAAATCGGGAGAAATTTAATTTATGGGACAGAGTTTAACGTATAAAATTTTAAGCTCGCATCTTGTCGGCGGAAATTTAAAACAAGGAGAAGAAATTGCGTTAAAAATCGATAGGACGCTTACTCAGGACGCTACCGGAACTATGGCATATCTGCAATTTGAGGCAATAGGCGTGCCTAAGGTAAAAACCGATTTGTCGGTAAGCTATATAGACCACAACACTCTTCAAACAGGTTTTGAAAATGCCGACGACCACAAATTTCTGCAGACGATAGCGGCAAAATACGGAATATTTTATTCTAAAGCAGGTAACGGCATATGTCATCAGGTTAATTTAGAAAGATTCGGCATTCCCGGTAAGACGCTTCTGGGTTCCGACAGCCATACGCCGACTGCCGGAGGAGTAGGAATGATAGCTATAGGCGCAGGCGGGCTCGACGTTGCGGTTGCGATGGGCGGCGGAGCGTTTTATATGAACGTTCCTAAAGTCGTTCTGGTTAAACTTTCCGGAAAACTGGAGGATTTTGTTTCGGCGAAAGATGTTATTTTAGAACTTTTAAGAAGGCTGACCGTTAAAGGCGGCGTAGGCAGAATTTTTGAATACGGCGGCGAAGGAGTAAAAACGCTAAGCGTTCCTGAAAGAGCAGTTATTACCAATATGGGCGCCGAACTCGGCGCGACCACATCTGTTTTTCCAAGCGACGAAAGAACTATGGAATTTTTAAAAGCCGAAGGAAGAATTCAGGATTTTACCTCTCTTTCCGCAGACGAAGATGCCGTTTACGACGAAGTTATAGAAATTGATTTAAGTTCGCTCGAACCGCTTGCGGCAAAACCTCACATGCCCGACCAGGTAGTAAAAGTAAGCGAATTAAAAGACGTAAAGGTAGATCAGTCCGCCATAGGAAGCTGCACTAATTCGTCTTATGCCGATTTGATGACCGTAGCGGCCATATTAAAAGGGAAAAAAGTGCATCCCGACGTAAGTCTAGTTATTTCGCCCGGTTCCAAACAGGTTTTTGAAATGATAGCAAAAAACGGAGCTCTTGCCGATTTAATAGCTTCAGGGGCAAGGATACTGGAATCGACTTGCGG